>CAZEFQ010000218.1:0-12740 GCA_964511505.1 uncultured Rhizobium sp. | reverse complement strand
GTCCAAAGCACTGCGCGTTGCGGCGCGCGCCGTCGAGAGCCAGAAACCGATATTCCAGCAAGGCCTGCGCCGCGTCGGGTTGGGTCAGGGTCAGCGGCGGCACCGAAAATGTTTCGATGTCCCACATCACATGGCCGTAATAGTAATGATAATCGTGCCAGGTCGCCAGGCCGAACATGGAAGTCGAGGCCGGCGAGGACACATGCACCGAACTGTTCATGTAAAAGAAGGCGGCATCGGCCAATTGCTGCCATTGCCGCCCGGCGCCATGGAGCAGGATGCGTCCCTTCCATAATTCGCGCCATTCCGCACGGTTGGCGTGGCGCAGGCGCTTGAAGCCGTAATGCGCCCCCAGAGCGGCCAGCCGCTCCGCCTGGCGGTCGGGCTGGCTGTGCATCGCGTTGGGCACCAGGCTTGCGATCTGCTCCAGGCGATAGATTTTTCCCGCCCGCGCCTTCACGCCATACTGGGTGGTGAGCGGAGTGCGATTGGCGCCGGGGCTTTGCTCCTTGCCGGCCTCGTCTTCGAAACGGGTGACCAGCGCAATGCCGCAACGCGACCCCCCGCCTTCGCTCTGCCAGCAAAGGCTGCCGTCGAAATCCCGCGCGCCCTTTCCCGGCGTGCCCTGCGTGAGGGCCGTACGCTCGCCGGGCACCAGCCTTGTGTCCACCAGGCTTTGCATTTTGAGGTCACAGGCCGCGTTCAGCGTGAGCGCGATCTGCTGCGTCACCAGGCAGGGCTGATGCCGGCAGCAGAAGGTGACGATCTCCAGCTCCGCTTCGATCCCGCCCGCCGTGAAACGCAGCCGGCTGGTGAGTTCTCCATTGGAGAAATCATAGGATTGGGAGCCGATCCCGACCTGGTGCGGCACATCCGAAAGCCAGACATCGTTGATCGCGATGTCGCCCGCCAGCGGGTAAGGCGCCACCGCGGCGGCTTCGATCTTGCAGTCATGGTGAAGCCCGCTATAGCCGCAGAGCAGAGCCATCCCCGCCTGCAGCGGGTTTTCGCGCACCCGCAGCCCGACCACGCCATTGGAAAGATAGGCGGGAAGTTCCTTGCGGCCTGCGCCCGTGACGGCGGGAGGATTCAATGGCGGCATCGATCAGGCAACGCGCGACGATGGCCCAACCGGAGCCCCGTCCGTTTTCTTTTAGCGGATGCAACCCGGCTGTCGATCGAGGAAAGCCGCGCTCAGCGGACTGAGCTTGCCTCCCGCACGGGCACCGCACGCCGCCGGAAAGACCAGTCGAAGTGCGGGAACAGGCCGGCTTCGCGGTCCCGTCCGCCTTCGACCGCGGCGAACCAGGCCACCGCGGCGCCCACAAAGATCGCGACTCCCACAAAGCAGGCCTGCAGGATCGCGGCGATGCGCGCTTTGCGCAGTTCATCCCGGACTTCGCCGATCACACGGTCCACCCGCACCTCCGCCCGGTCCAGCGCCAGGCCGGTCCCGTTGGCGGTGATCAGGGTGAGATAATTGCGGTCGTCGCGGCTGATCCCGGCATGGCTGGAGGCCTTGAGCAGGATGCGCGCCGCTTCGGCGCGGCGATACATGATATTGGGAACATCCCGGTCGCTGCGGAACAATTCGTCCAGTTCCGAGGCAATGATGTTCTCGCCCGCCACCGACTGGGAGGCCCCCGCGCTGCCGGAGGGCGCAACCGCGGGCGCGGTGGTGGCCGCCACACCCAGCGCCATCACCGCCGTCATCACGATGGCAAGGCCCCACATCACCAGGCCGTGCAGGCCGTCGCGGTATTCCATCTCTCCCGATTCTATTCTGTCCGGGACAATGCCTGCGGCCGTGGTGAGCGACGAGTGGAAGCGTCCGGCGATATAGCCGCCCGCCGCGAACGCGCAGATCGCGACAAACAAAAGATAAAGCCCCGAGACGACCCACAGCCACGCCGTGGAATCCCGCCAGGTTGGGGCGGCGGACATGGCCGCGAGTCCCACGCCCAGCGCGAAGGCGTGAAGCGCAAACGAGATGCCGGCGGCGACGATGGCGCCGGCGATGATCGCCGACCAGCGAATGGAACGGGACAGCTGAGCCTCCCTGACTTCGCCGAAGGAACTCACCGCAGGCCCAGGAAGGAAAGGATGAACATGACCACGACCACCAGACCAACCAGATAGATAATGCCGTTCATGCGTCCCTCGGGGCAGAAGCTCCGACGTCACAACGCCGGTCCCCAAGCGCCGTTCCGGATTAGCAAATGAGGCGCCAAGCGGGGCGATTGCCGGCGGCCCCTCTCCGCCTCTTCGCGGGGGATTTTGCCCGGGAACTGCTTTTGGGCGGCCAACGCGTGCTGCCGCAAAAGGCGCTCGCCAGCGGATTCACCTTTGGCCATACCGAACTCGAAGAAACTTTGAAGACGCTGGTCGGCTCCGCCTGACTCTTAGACGGCCGGCGTCCCGAAGCCGTAGACGTCTTGCACCGGCGCGAAAATCAAATTGCTCTTTTTTCGCGCATGCGCCTTGCCGTTTTTTCCGCC
Source organism: uncultured Rhizobium sp. (assembly GCA_964511505.1). Classification (GTDB taxonomy): domain Bacteria; phylum Pseudomonadota; class Alphaproteobacteria; order Micropepsales; family Micropepsaceae; genus Rhizomicrobium. Next base: position 10,242 of record CAZEFQ010000218.1, on the reverse strand, counting down.
TGCCCAGGACATGCATGCAATGTGATTTTTTCCTGTGCAGCGCGCCGGATAAGTTTCGGGAAGATTTCCGCAAAAGATGATCTGCGGCGGACTCAACGCGCTGGCACATCGCTTGCTAGTGCCAAGACGCACCAAGAGGGAATGAGCTCCCAAGAGTGCGAAGGGGAACACGCCCGGGTTGTTCACACACAACAACTCGGAGAAGAAATGCATGTCGCGTTGCGTATTGCGGGGTAGAAATTTCGGATTGCTGGCCACGGTTTCGGCGCTGGCGCTTTTCAGTCAGGAGGTATGGGCACAAGGCACGCCTTCCGGCGCCGCGCCTGACGCCGCCGCCACTTCCGCCACGCAAATTGCCCAGGATTCAGGCCCGGTCGAGCAGGTCACGGTCACCGGCTCGCTGATCTCCAATCCCTCCTTCGCCGCGCCCACGCCGGTCACCGCCATCAGCGCCGACACCATCGAGCAGCGCGAAGCTGGCACCGTCTTCGAAGTGATCAAGGACATTCCCGCCTTCAACGCGACGTCGGGCCCAAGCGCCAACTCCACCGGCGCGCAGAATGCCTCTAAGGCCAACTTGAATCTCCGCAACCTCGGTGCCACCCGCACGCTGGTCCTGATCGACGGCCAGCGCCATGTGCCGGACGGCTCCACCAACGTCTTCGACACCAACCTGATCCCGGCGAGCTTGGTCCGCCGCATCGACATCGTCACTGGCGGCGCTTCGGCCACCTATGGCTCGGACGCGGTGGCGGGCGTGGTGAACTTCATCCTCGACACCCATTATGAAGGCTTCAAGGGCGACTGGCATTTCGGCATCTCCGAATATGGCGACAATATCGAGTTCGAGCCCAGCCTGACTTTCGGCACCTCCCTGTTCGGCGGCCGCGGCCATTTCATCGCCGGCGGCGATGTCACCGTCAACGAAGGCACCCCCAATATGTATGCCCGCAGCTGGGGACGGCTGGAGCCGGGCGTGATGTCCGCGCCGACCTCGCGTCCCGCCGGCATGCCGGCCCAGCTTGCCTCCAACCATGTCGAGACCGTGGCCTACAACGCCAGCGGATTGATCGTCTCCGGCCCGCTCAAGAACACGGTGTTCGGCGAGAACGGCACCACCTCTCTGCTCCAGCTGGGCTCCGTGGTGGGCTCGACCGAGATGATCGGCACCGGCGATTACGGCAGCGTGGAAAACCCCGACCAGTTCCTCAAGGCGGCTTATGACCGGGGCGGGCTTCTCACCCGCTTCGATTACGACGTCAACGACTCCGCGGTCGCCTATGTCCAGTTCATGTATGGCGGGCTTCGCACCTTTGGCGATTCCTTCGGCGCCCAGGTGCCAAACTTCAACAAATACACGGTCTTCACCAACAATCCCTTCCTGCCGCCCCAGGTGGCGGCGGCGCTCACCGCAGCCGGCCAGACCAGCTTCCAATATTCGGCATCGCGCCAGGTGGATCTGGGTTCGATCGCGTCACGCAACCGCACGGATTCCATGCAAGGCAATGTCGGCATCAGCGGCGAGTTTTCCCGTGCCTGGCTGGGCGACTGGAACTGGGACGCGGAACTGGGCCTGGGTTCGGCCGCCTTCGTCCCCACCATCCATAACACCCCGCGTACCGCAGATTTCTTCGAATCCGCCTATGTGGTGAAGGACCCCGCCACCGGCCAGCCGGTTTGCGGCCCCGTCGCCACCAATCCCTATTTCAACGCCCAGCCCGCATCGGTGAAGGCGCAGCTGATCGTCAATCTCTCGCCCGGCTGCGTGCCTTACGACATTTTCGGGAACAATGTGGAAGCCAACCAGGCGGCCAACCGCTATTTCAACTCCGCCTCCAACGCGGACTTCGAATTCCGCCAATACACCTTCACCCTCAACTTCAGCGGCGACCCCATCACCCTTCCCGCCGGCCCGGTCTCGGTCGCCTTCGGTTATGACTGGCGGCGCGACGCCATCAATGTCGTCAACTGCGCCGACTGCATGAAGGGCGCCTTGATGAACCAGAACTATTCGCACTTCTTCGGCAATATCCTGGTCAATGAGTTTTACGGCGAAACCGACATCCCCGTGATCAAGGATGTCCTTTTTTTGGAGAAATTCGGCATCAACGCGGCGGTGCGCAACACCGATTATTCCACCTCCGGCAATGTCACCACCTGGAAGGTTGGCTTCACCTGGGATGTCTCCGACGACTGGCGTCTGCGCGGCACCCGTTCCCACGACATCCGCGCCCCCAATGTGAACGAGCTGTTCAACCCCGGCTCGGAGGGCAATCCGAACGTCCAGAACAAGGTGAAAGGCACCTCCGGCTTCATCAAGTCCAACACCATCGGCAATCCCGACCTGGTGCCGGAAGCGGGAGAGACCTGGACCGGCGGCATCGTCTATCAGCCACAGGGCAGATTCCTGGAAAACGTCAACGCCTCGCTCGACTATTACTGGATCAAGATGACCAAGGTGATCTCCACCTTGCCCACCCAGACCATGCTGGACGACTACAACGTCAAGGGCGCCTCTTCGATCTATGCCCAGTACATCACCCCCGATCCCAACAATGTGGTGGGGGTAAGCCGGGTGAATGTGCCTCAGCTCAATCTCAATGCGCTGAAGACCGACGGGGTGGACGCGGAAATCGACTATACCGTGCCGGAAGAATATGGCCTTCCCGGCAGCCTCACTTTCCGCGCCATCGGCAGCTGGATCGACCAGTTCAAGACCGTTACCCCCACCCAGACCCTCAACAGCGTGGGCACCGCCTCGGCACCGCGCATGGCGTGGAATTTCACCACCAACTACAAAATCGACGCCTACAGCTTCACGCTGCAGGCGCATTACACCGCCCCCACGATTTACGATTCAACCCTGGTGGGGCTGGACGGACTCACGCCGGGCTCGGCGCAGTACAACGCCACCGCCGCCCTTTCCAACAGCATCAACCGCAATCTTTGGCCCGGCGCGCTCTATTGGAATGGCAGCTTCGCCTACGACATCCTGCCGCAAGACAGCAGCGGCCGGCTCCAGGCCTATCTCAACATCGACAATATCGCCAACAAGCAGCCGCCCATCATCGCCATCAGCATCAATGGCAGTCCCTATGACCTGGTGGGCCGCTCCTTCAAGCTGGGCCTGCGCTTTGCCTACTAATTCTCCCCGCCTTGGCGTCCGCCGGAAACGGCGGGCGCCGTTTTTTTTCAAGGATCGAACCATGACACGCAAACGTAAGACCCTTGCCGCGGTTTTCCTGACAGCTTCTTTGACCGTCCTCGCCGCTTTCTCTCCCGTCTCCGCCGCGACGCTCCATGTTCCTTCCACGCCCGATACCGTGCATCGCGGCGTGATCTCGCCCGATTTCAAGCCGGTGATCACCATCAAGTCCGGCGACACCGTGACCATTGACACGGTTTCTCACGCCGGGGTGGTGGATGATCCGGCAAAATTCTTTGCCCAGGCCGGCATCGCCGCGAAAGACGTGCTGCCCGACGTGGCGGCGATCGCCCATATGCCCAAGCCGGCGCCCATTCCCGGCTTCACCCCGCCCAAGGGTTTCGGCGCCCCGGGCAGCGGCCATGTCTTGACCGGCCCGATCTATATTGACGGCGCCGAACCCGGCGACATGCTGGAAATCCGCATCCTGAAAGTCACGCCGCGCGTGCCCTATGGCGTCAATTCCATCGGTCCCGGCGGCGCGTCGCCGAACCTGGTTGAGAAGGGCACCCAGAAGATCATCAAATACGACATCGCCAAGAAGACGGTGAATTTCGCCGATGGCGTGAAATTCCCCATGCGGCCCTTCATGGGGATCATGGCGGTGGCCGACACCAAGCCGGTCTCCTCCAAGGCGCCGGGCAGGTTCGGCGGCAACATGGATTTCGAGAAGCTGCAGGCCGGTTCGACGCTTTATCTTCCGGTGCTGGTCAAGGGCGGGCTCTTCGTCACCGGCGATTCCCATGCCGGCCAGGGCGACGGCGAAGTCACCGGCAACGCCATCGAAGCTTCCATGGCGCCGACGCTCCAATTCATCGTCCACAAAGGCGAAGGCAAGGACATGACCTTCCCTTATGTCGAGGACGCACAGAATTACTACATACTCGGCATGGACCCCGATCTTTCCAAGTCGCTGGCCAGTTCCATCCGGGAGACGGTGAAGTTCCTCGGCAAGAAATACGGCCTCTCGCCCACGGACGCCTATTCCATGTGCTCGGCGATCATCGATTTCGGAATCGCCCAGGTGGTGGACTTGAACCTCACCACCTACGGCAAGATCCCCAAATCCTACTTTGCCAAGAAATACCCCTACTGGAAGTCCTAAACGGAACCTGAAGCGGCGCGGGTTCCCACATCCGAGGCGGGCGAGGATCGGCTAGACTACCCGTGTGATTCGCGGGAAAGCCGTTGCCATGCCCAACCGGATGCTGAGCCTCAAGCCCGCGGTGCCGCGCGCACCGGGCTGGCCGAAGCCGAAAGGCCCGGCCTTGCGCGCCATCGCCGGCGGAAAGAAAGTCCCCCACAGCCGCTGCTATCATGTGGAATGGGAGCCGGCGGAAGGATATTGGACCGTCCTCACCGATGACGGCTTTGTCCTCGGTCACTCCCATGATCGGGATGTCGCCACCGGTCTCGCCATCCGGGCGGCGGAGCACGACCATGGCGAGGGCGCCGACGTTATTGTTTGTGTCGAGCAAGAGGATGGCGGCTCCGCGCTGGCCTGGACGCCGCAATCGTCGGGGCGCTGAAGCGCCAAGAGCCGTTCGCTAAATCTGCTTCACCGAAGACAGGTCAAAGCTCGCGCCCGCCGGATTCTCTCCGATCACCAGCGTCTTGGCATCCGGGAAATGATGCGGCGGAATCGCTAAGTTGAAAGGTGCGGGCACGCCTTTGAAGACGCGTCCCGCCATATCGTATTTCGAGCCATGACAATGACAGAGATAACCGCCGGGCATGGACGGCAGAAGGCTGCCGCGATCCGGCGAGAAAGAGGGAATGCATCCCAGATGGGTGCAGATGCCCACCACCACCAGGAATTCCGGATTGATTGCCCGCGCCCAGTTGGCCGCATAAGCGGGCTGCTGCGGTTCTGCCGATGCGGCATCACGCAATTGACTGAGCAGTGATGCCGACTTCAGTTCCTCCAGGACCGCCGCTGTCCTGCGCACGATGAAAATCGGCAGCGCGCGCCAGAGAATTTCGACCTGCTGCCCCGGCGCGATGGAGGAAAGATCTATCCGCGCCGGCTCCGCCGCCGCCAAAGCGGATGCGCTGGGCTCCATCTGGTTGATCAGCGGCCAGCCGGCGGCGAGTGCGCCGGTCGCCGCCATGGCCCCTGCCGTGATGAAAAGAAAATCCCGCCGGTCGCTCTCACCCAGGCCCGGCTGCAATATCGTCTCCGTCATAGCTCACCACCTGACAAGACTCGCACCCCGAGGCTGTCACGAAGCGGCCCCGCCGGAAAGGCGGGAGCGACAAATTGCCTGGCTCGGACAAGAATGGTTCGGGGCAAAAAAAGGGGCGTGCCGCCCGGCACGCCCTTCTCCCCTTCCCCCTGGCGCGGTCTAGTTGCTGGCGTAGCGCGGGCTGACGCTGAACCGGGCCAGCTCGACCGCGGCGGGCTTGAAACCGGGATCCAGGTTCGCTGCCCAGCGATAATCGTGATAGGCGTCGGAAACCCTGCCAAGCTTCTCTTCCGCCACGCCCCGGTCGAAGAACACGCGCGCCTGATCCGCTACATTCATGTCCAGCGCATGGCTGAAGTCGGCGCGGGCCTCCTCGAACCGCGCGGCTTTCAGATACGCCACGCCGCGGTTGACATAGATGTTCGCCGCGCCCGGATCGCGCGACAACGCCTCGTTGAAATCGCCGATCGCCGCACCGCTCATGCCCATGGACGCTTCCAGCACGCCACGATTGGCAAGCGTGGCGGCGGTGTCATGCGCATTGAGCTTGCCGGCAAGGGCGGCGGTGCAATTGGCGATGCCGTCGCGGCTGGTGGCGCGCGACACATCATGACCCGAGACGAGCGCCGCGCTGTCGCGGCAGGCGACGACCGGTGTCTTGCCCCACATCTGTGTGGCGGCGTGCGCCGGCAGCAACGCTGAAACCGCGACAAGCGCGGCAGAAACGAAAAAGGAATGCTTCATGGAAAACTCCCTGCTGTTGACCGTCTGATGCGGCCGCAAATCACGCGGGAAAATTATCACGGCGAAGCGTGAAGCAAACCCAAAAAATTCAAGTTAATGCGTAAAATCAGGCGTTTGCCGCATTTCTAAGCGTGCATGGAGCTTATGCATGTTGCGGCGCGCAAGACTGTTCAAAAGTCGCTCAGCGAAAAGCAATGCCGCGCGACTGTGCATCGCCCGGCATTGCTTCAACTCCTGCGCGCCTATTGCGCCGCCACCTTGGCCGCGTCGCAACTTTTCATCACCGACATGTCCAGAGGAGTGCCCGTCTCCAGGAAGCTTTTGAGGCTGGAGAGCACGCGCGGCCAGCCCATGGAGATTCCCGCCGCCATCTCCGAGCCCTTGATCAGGTCGGTATGGGTGACGGTGAGCCGGGTCATCGTGCCCGCATTTTCGATGTCGAAGATCGCCCGCGATGCCGGTTCCGCGAGGCCCGGCATCGCCCACCCCAGCACAAGCCGTCCTTCTTTCCCATGCGCCGGCGGATTGCTCTCCAGCACCTTGCCGACGACCGGTGTCTTCCCGTCGGCCGCCTGCATCTTCCAGTCCGAATCTTTCTTCCAGTCCGAGACCAGCGTGTGCACCCAGTATTGGCGGCTGAATTCCGGAAGGGTGATCGCGTCCCACACTTTTTGCGGCGTGGTCTTGATATAGGTCACATAGATGTAATCGGGTGCCTGGTCGGGCATGGTCGTTCTCCTTGCTTGGTCCTTGCGGTTTGGGTTTCAACTAGTCGTGATGCTGGTGGCCGGCCCAGGTATCCAGCGCCATGCCGGTTTCCAGCCAGCTCTTGAGGCTGGAAAGCACGCGCGGCCAGCCGATGGCGATGCCTCGCGCCATGTCGGTGCCTTTGACCAGGCCCGCATGGGTCACGGTGAGCCGCACCATGCCGCCCACTGTCTCGATATCGAAAGTCGCGCGCGACGCGTTTTTTTCGTTGCCCGGCGCCGACCAGCTGATCGCCAGCCTTTTCGGCGGGTCGCTTTCCAGCACCTTGCCATGGATCACTACCTTGCCGTCCTCAGTCTTGTGCTCCCAGCCGGAGCCCACATTCCAGTCGGAGATGTTGCCGTGGCCCCAATATTGGCGCGCGAATTCGGGAATGGTGATGGCGTCCCACACCTTCTTCGGCGTGGTCTTGATGTAAGTGACATACACATAGTCCGGCGCCGCTTCAGTCATTGTCTTTCTCCTCCAGGGCTTGTTTCAGGCTGGCGAGCGCCGAAAGCCGGCCTCGCTCGAATTTTTCCACCCAGCGCGATGCGATCTCCTCGATCGGCAGCGGATTCAGGTAATGCAGCTTTTCCCGGCCCTGCTTCAGGGTGGCGACCAGGTTGGCGCCTTCCAAAATCTTCAAATGCTTGGTCACGGCCTGGCGGCTCATGTCATGGCCCTCGCAAAGCTCGGAGAGCGTCTGCCCGTTTTTCCGGCGCAACCGGTCCAAAAGTTTGCGACGGCTTGCATCCGCCAGCGCCTTGAACAGCAGGTCTTCATTCTTGCCGCCCGGGTTTTTGGCCAGGTTTTTGCCGTCCTTGCTCATGTCCCTTTATATGCAACCATTCAGTTGCATGTCAAGCGTCTTGTCGCAGTCACGGAACCTTCGCCTGTTCCTGATCTTTCCGCCCTATTACCGCCGGAATCGATTTCGAAAGTGAGAGGATTGAGGCCGTGAGAGCCGTCAAAGGGGAAGCGTTTCCGGAAATGGCGAGCCAACCAAGCTAGGAGACGCGCATGCCGGACCCCCAAGAAACTCCCGCAAACCCGGAGAAATCCCGTCGCTCCCGTCCGCCGGTCTTTCTGATCTATGACGGCGAGGCCGATGAATCGCCGGGCCCCGCCCTGAGTCTCGCGCCGGTCGATTTGCCGGAAGGCCCGGAAGCGGAAGGCGCCAAAACGCCCTTCGCCTAGAAGCGTTCCGCACCGTACCGAAATAAAGCCGGTTGCCGCCCCTCACTCTTGCTTTTTGTGTGTGGGTCCGGTGGGGCCCCGGCTTACCCTGGCCAAGCTTTTGGGGAGTTGTGGGCGTTGCCTCGACGGCAGGAAAATATTTCGGGATTCCAATGTTGCCTGATCATCTGGCTGCTGCTCAGCCTTGGGTTCATGATCGCCGGCAGCGAAGGCCTGTGGTGGCGGATCTAGAGTCCGAAAATAAGCGGAGTTCCCCAAAGCTTTTGGCAACCGCCACCGCGCAGTCACGTTTCCTATAGGTGGTTGCGGCCCTTGTCATGAGGAAACCCGATCACAAAAGCGGCGGAAAACGGCGAAAGCCGATTTCCGCCGCTTCATTTTCAGGCAGGGGTCCGGCACGCAACTATCCCGGCGGGGGAGGCGCGGTGAATTGGGCAAGATCGGCGAAGCCCAGCGCCTGCTCGATTGCGCCGATCTGCTTTACCGCGTCTTCAAACCCGTCGCCGCCGAATTGCGCCTTTTCGATATCCTCGAATTTGTCGCCCAACTCTTCCAATTCCCCGCTCGAAAGCGCGTCCTTCCAGGCGGGGAAGATGACCGTGTCTTCCCGCGCGGTATGGTTTTCATACATGAGCGCGAATGTCTCGAATGCGTGCGCCAGCGGCTCCGCGTCTCCGGCGCCCAGCCGTCCCTTTTGCGTGACGCCGATGACATATTGCGTGATGTCACGCCCCCGCCGGTGCTGGGCGAGCAATATGTCCACCATGCCGGCGGCGGCTCCGCCGGCCTGTTTGACCTTCGGGAAGATATAGGCCTCCTCCAGCTTGCGCTCATGATATTCCTCGCCGAAATCATGAAAAAGCTTTGCCGCCTTGCCCAAAGCCGATGCATCGAGCGAAGCCGCGTCGCTGCGCAGCCTGGCGATGGACTCGGCATAGACCAGCAGGACCCGCCGGAGCACGCCGTGTTCGCGCATCAGGTCCTCAACCGCCCCCACATCTTTGTCGTCAGATCCGGAACAGGCGGAAAGCGGCAAAGCGGCGGCAATTCCCAATGTGGCCTGGGAAAAGATGTGCCGGCGTGTGTTGCCGCTCAAGGTCATGCGCCGCTCCCTGGGTAGGCCCCCGCCGCCGCTTCGAGCGCGCAGGGCAACTCGCTTCGCTCGCCCGGAAAAGCTAGGCCAGCGCATTCTCCAGTTGCTGCTTGCTCATCTTGGAGCGGTTGGGGATGTGCTCCCGCTTCGCTTTTTGATAAAGTTGCGCCTTGGTCGCACCGTCCTGCCGGCTCCGGGCGCGGGCTGCCTTTTTGCCCCTTCTTGTCGGCTTGGTGGCATTCTCGCCGCCTTCGGCCCGGCTGGACTCGCGCCTGTTCCGCGCACCCACATGTGACTTGCCTTCCTTTTCCTGCTGGCCGGTGCGGCCCTCTTCCTCCCGCCGGCGATATTTCTGCTTGTTGCGCGCATTCTCGGCTTTGCTCTCATATTTCGAGGCACCGGCTTCGTGCAGCGCGATGGCGATCGCCTGGCGGCGGCTTTTCACCTTGCCGCCGCGGCCGCTTTTCAATTCGCCGTGCTTGAATTCGTGCATCACGCGGCCTTCGGTGCGGCGCTGCCTGGGAGATGATTTGGCCATTTATTCCTCCGCTGGAATGGTTCCCGAAACAGCAACGCGTGGCGCGTACATACGTTTCTTTTGCATGGAACAGTTCATGGAGGCGGTGTTCGGCGTCCAGGACCGGCTGACCCTGGGCCAGGAATGCGCCCGCGCCGGGCTGATCTTCTTCTACGGCCTCATCATGTTGCGCCTTTCCGGCCGGCGTACTTTCGCCCAGCTTTCCGCTTTCGACCTGGTGCTCTCTTTTATTGTCGGTTCCTCGCTGAGTCAGGCCATGACCGGACGGGTGGCGTTGGTGGGCACGCTGGCGGCGGTGGCGGTGCTGGTGGCGCTGCATGTGCTGCTTGGACATATGGTGGCCCGAAGCGAGCGTCTTTCCCGCCTGATCGAGGGAATGCCGGCAGAGTTGGCCCGGCAGGGAAAACTGGACCGGCGGCTCCTTCGCCGCAACATGATCTCCAAGAACGATCTCACCGCCGCCATGCGCAAGAAAGGCCTCGCCGGTCTTGCCGACATCGAGAAAGTGGAATCCATCACCCTGGAGCCC
>CAZEFQ010000217.1:0-3731 GCA_964511505.1 uncultured Rhizobium sp. | reverse complement strand
CGCGGCCACCTGGATTCCCACCATCGCCATCGCCATCACCATGGCGACCTGGTTGTTCTGGCTGGGGGTCGGGCTTTACCTGCTGGGCCAGGCGCGAACGGAATCCGCCTGAGCTCGCGCCCGCGTGTCGAAGCCGCGGCGTCGGGGCGTTAGGTCGCGGGCTGCGGAGACGCCCACGCAAACATCGGCCGCCCCGGAGCCATAAGCTTCTTGCCCTTGAGCGTGATCGCGATAAGGCGCGCAAAATGCTGGTTGCGGTCTATATCGACTGCGGAAGGGGTGTGCGGAGCGGTGTAGTGGCATGCCAGAGCGGCAACCACCTCGTCGCAATCAAATACCGGCACCGAAAAGCCCGCGCGTATCGGTGATTTGGCCGCTCCATCGCGCCCTTCCGCGAACAGCGGGTCCGTCAGCATGTCGCTGACAATCCAAGGCGTTTTCATGGCGACCGCGCGCCCGCAACACTGGCTGCCGATGCGGACTTCGCCGATACCCGCAATATATTCCTCGGGCAGGTTATAGATGATGTAGGGCCGGAGCACCTCGCCCTCCACCAGGAACAGGGAAGCGCCTTTCGCGCCCGCGATCTCGCACGCAAGGCACACCATCTTTTCAAGATAAGTTTCAAACGGAGTATCGGCCACGGTCCAAGGATTCCAGGGTTTCGTGCAAAAACGTACGGGGTGGAACTTTGGTTCCACCACCCGCGACGGCATTCTTTGACTGGGGGTTCGCTATCTAAGAGTGGAGAGATACGCGATCACGTCGGCGCGCTGGGTCTCGCTGGCCAGCCCCTTGAAGCCGGCCATCCGCGTGCCGGGGATCAGCGCGGCGGGACCGGCCAGCCATTTGTCCAGCGTGGCCGCATCCCAGGTCAGGCCGGAATTCTTCAGCGCGCCGGAATATTGCGTCTGGTAGGTAGGATCGCTCCCCGCCTTCTTGCCGAAAAATCCGTCCAGGTTGACGCCCAGCGCTTCGCCGCGGTCCTTCACCACATAATGGCAGGCGCCGCAGCGCCCGGCGAAGATCACCTTGCCGCTCTCGGCGTTGCCGCTATTGGCCATATCCTGGGCAAACGCGATCCCCGGCGCGGCCAACATCACAAAAATCAAAATCCCGCCACGCATCTTAAAAGGTCGCAATCGGGTTGAGCACCGATCCAGTTGCCCGCGGCACCGCGGCGGGTGACGCCGTCACCAGGAATTCCCAGCGCTTGCGCTTCTCCGCTTCCCGCCCGATCAGCTCCAGATCGAGATTGTCGAAAATCGGCATCCCCATCGCCACAATGCAGAGCGTGTGGATCGGCTGGGGAATGCCGGTGACGCCGGAAGGCAGCACATCCTGCGCGTCATCGCCGCCGATAATGGCGACATCGCGCTTGTGCATCCATTCGGCGCAGCTCATGTGCAGTCCCGCCAACCCTTGCGCGATGGGCCAGGGGCCCAGCTTGTCGCGCCGCGCCCAGCGCCCGGTGCGCACGATCATCACATCGCCGGATTCCACTTTCACGCCGGCCTTCTTCTCCCAGCCTTCCAGGTCTTCGGGATGGATGGCGGTGCCCGGCTCCAGGTAGTCCACGCCCTTGTAGCGCGCCATGTCCATCAGAACCCCGCGGGTGATGATGCCGTGCTTGAAATTGATGATGCTGTTCTTGAGCGCGCCCTCTTCCGTGACATTGTCCTGGGAATAGCCATTGTACATTTTCTGGTCATAGAGAAAGTGGCACAGCGTATCCATGTGGGTATGGGCATAGCCGTGATAATCAATAAAAAACGTATCGGCGCTGCCGCCCACCTTGAACTTGTTGGGCACTTGGCCCTTCCCGATCCGCTTCATCTTGCTCACGATGGGCGCGGGATTATCCACCGCCGGCGTCATCTCGGCGTCGCGCGCCATGGAGAAGGATTCGCCTTCCTTGACCGTGGCCAGCGCCCGCTTGCGCTTGGCCGGGGTGATGAGATTGACCGCGCCTTTCTGGTCGTCGGCGCCCCAACGGTTCCAGTTGGAAAGCGCGCCGAACAGCCGCACGAACTCTGCCGTCGTCGCGTCGGCATCGGGCAAGGGCGCGGGAGCTGGCGCCGCATTCTGCGCCAGCACTTCGCCGGGCACGGCGGCGGCGGATGCGCCGGCCGCCAGCCGTTGCAGCAGCAACCGGCGGGATAGACTTCCAGCGTTCTCTTCCATGATCGCTCCCTTATCTGCCTTTATACTGCACGCGCCAGATCGGCCCGCCGGTATCATCGGCAATCAACAGCGCGCCGTCCTTGGCGATCGCCAGGCCCGACGGCTTGCCCCAGGCGCGCGCCGGTTCACCCTTGACCCCATTGTCGTCGCGGAAACCGGTGACGAAATTCTCATAGCCGCCGTCCGGCTTGCCGTTGACGAAATGAATCCGCACCACTTTATATCCGGTGGGTTCGGACGTATCCCAAGAACCATGCAGGGAAACGAACGCATCGCCCTGATATTCGCGCGGGAAACTTGCGCCAGTATAAAACGTCAGCCCGATGGGCGCGGAATGAGCGGGAAACAGCACATCCGGCGTGATCGCCGAGGCGATCTTGCCGCCCGGATCGCGGCTTCCCCAATTCGGATCGGGGTTCTTGCCGGTATAGCTGTAGGGATAGCCGTAAAAACCGCCCGGCTTGACGCTGGTGAAATAGTCGGGCGGCAGCTTGTCGCCCAGCCCGTCGCGTTCGTTGACGCTGGCATAGAGCGTGCCGGTGCCGGGCTGGAATGTCAGCCCCACGGGATTGCGGATGCCGCTGGCATAACTCACCAGCGCGCCATTCGCCGCCACGCGGAAAATTTCCGCGCCGGGCCGGAAGTCTGAAACATTGTCATGCGAACCCATCGACATATAAAGCGTGCCGTCGGGACCGAAGGCGAAATTGCGCGACGGATGCATGCCGTCGGCCCGCAGATTTTCCGCCACCGTCACTTTTTCCGGCTTGCCGCCGGGCGCCGTGTCGCCGTCCTTGTAAGGCACGCGCCAGATCGCGTTGATGTCGCTGTAATAGAAATAGCCGCCATGGAACGCCACGCCCTGGAAGCGCGCCAGCCCGGTCAGATATGTGAAGGTCTGGTCGGCATGGCCGCTGCCCTTGCTGTCGCGAAGAATGACAATATTGCCGGTGCGCGGCTGGGAGACGAAGACATCGCCATTGGGCGCCACCGCCATCCAGCGCGAATTCTTCAAATCGGCGAACAGCGACACCGCAAAGCCCGCAGGCGCCTGCGGCATCCGCCCCTCCGGCCGAGGAATGACCAGGTTGGTGTCATCCACCGCGACGGTGTCGTAAGGCTTGGGCAGGTCTGAGACGCGCAGATGGAATTTCTGCCCCGGCAGGTCCGCCGCCAAAGCGGGAGACATCAGCGCGGGAAGCGACACGCCTACGCCCTGCAACAGGATCGCCGCCAAACTGCGCCTGATCATGCTCATTCTCCCCCAGATGAGGTTACCGCCGGACATAATCACTGCCAACGCCGGTAAAACGAACGGCAGGGCCAAATCCGCTACAGCTTTGGCTCCGCTACCGGCGGCGCTTGATATGCAGCCGCAGCCAGGCGGCAAATTCGCCCTCGCCGATCTCCCCGCCGGCAAGCGCCAGCATCGCGCGGATCGCGTCAACCGGCTCGGCATTAAGTTCCCGGCCGTTGACGGCGAGGAAAAGGCCGACCGCCAGGAAGCCCGCGCGCTTGTTGCCATCGGCGAAAGGATGATTCCTGGT
>CAZEFQ010000216.1:0-96719 GCA_964511505.1 uncultured Rhizobium sp. | reverse complement strand
GCATCGACGCCCAATCCTGGCTTTCGGTGCCGCCCGCCCCCGCATGGACTTCCAGATACGCATCGTTGCCGTCGGCCTCGCCGGACAGCATGGATTGCAGCCGCTGTTGCTCGGCGCGGGCGGCAAGCGCGGCGATGGCTTTTTCAGCGTCCGAGACCATCAGGACATCGCCCTCGCCCTCCGCCATCTCGATCAGGCCGGTCTGGTCATGCAGTTCGTTTTCGAGCGCGCGGACGGCATTGAGCGCTACGTCCAGCTTCTGACGCTCCCGCATCAATTTCTGCGCGTTTGTGGGATCGTTCCAGATGGCGGAATCTTCCGCCTTGGCATTCAGCTCGTCGAGACGGCGGACGGCTTTATCCCAGTCAAAGATGCCTCCTCAGCAGGGCGATGGCCTGCTCGATATCGGCGATCTGGCGTTCTGTTTCCGGGCGCATATGCCGGATATAAGATGCGCCGCTCCAGGGGTAAAGCCCTAACTTTTCGTGGTTTCGCCGGGAATGGGGCTGATGGAAAACAAGTCTCCCTCCCCCAATTCCGCGGAACGCGTGCGTTCCAGTTCCTGGGTATAGCGCTTCAAGGCGTAAGCCTCGGTGACATATCCCAAAACCTGGTGCCGGGAATCGAGCACCGGCATGGTCTCGATCGCAAGGGCATCGAACCGGGCCAGCGCGGCGCGGATATTCTCCTGCGGCAGCAGGTATTTCCCCTCGTCCTCGGTCAGGTCTCCCGCCACCGCGCCATCCAAAGCATCATCGATCGCGGGGTCGTGCAGATCGTCGATGTCGATGGCGCCGGTGTAACGATTTTGCGTGTCCACCACATAAAGGCGCTTTGTGCCGCCCACCGGAAACGCCGCGCGCAGGGCCCGCAGCCCCTGGCTGTCCGGCACGACCTTGGCGTCCTTGCGCATCAGCCGCCCCACCGTCATATCCGAAATCCAGCCCACATCATGAGCGCCGCGGATGGAAAGACCGCGAAGGTGAAAGCGCCAAGTGGCGAAGGAGTATCCGAAAAAGATGCGTGTGATGGTGGAAGCCACCGTTACCGCGATCACAACCGCGATGGTGACCTGGAAGTCGCCGGTCGCCTCCAGCACCAGAAATACCATGGTAAGAGGGGCGCCGATGATCGCCGCGGCAACCGCGCCCATGCCGGCCAACATGAAGACAAAGCGCTCCGCCCCGAGGGCGGGCGAAAAATACGCAGCGACCTGACCGCAGAGGTCGCCGAACAGGGTGCCAATGAGAAGCGCCGAACTGAACAATCCGCCGCGGAAGCCCGAGCCCACGGAAATCGCCGAGGCAATCAGTTTGGCGGCAAGCAGGACAGCCAGGGCGGCGATGGAGAATTTCATGTCGAAATGCAGCTGTACGGCGCCATGGCCGCTGCCCAGCACTTCCGGCGTGTGCAGCGCCAGCGCCGACAGCGCGAGGCCGCCCGCCGCAGGCCTGAGCCAGTCCGGCAGGCCGTAACGGCGAAAGCCGCGTTCCGTCCAGGTCACACATTGCATTGCCAGGACTGCAATGGCGGCGGCGCCCACTCCCATAAGCGCGAACAGGAAGTAACTGTCGGCGATGATCGGGAAATTGCCGCCGACCGTGAAGAGATCCTTCATGTGGGACATGGCGCGCTGGGTCAGCGCAGCAGCAACCGATGCGACTACCACCGGAGCGAGGGCGCGGGTGGTGTAGCTGCCAAGGATCAATTCATAACCGTAGAAGGCGCCAGCCAGGGGAGCGTTGAAAGCCGCAGCAATAGCCGCACCGGCGCCCGCGGTAACAAAGATGCGCTGGTCTGCGCGGCGCAAACGAAACCAGCGTCCTGCCCAGGAAAAGAACCCGGCGCCGAGCTGACTGTAGCCGGCCTCCATGCCGATCGACGCGCCGGCGGCGTTGGACCACACCGTGGTGAAGGTCAGCCAAAGGGAATCGCGAAACGACATGCGTCCGCCGTGCAATGCATTGGCTTCAATAGGGTCGGCAATGTCGGCAAAGCGCCGCCGCACCAGGCGTGCCATCAAGCCGAGAAGGAGGCCGCCCAGCACCGGGACGAATAGAAGCCGGATTATATCGACGCCGACACCTTCGCTCAGATAATGATCGGCTGGAATTCCGAAATCGAAAACATGCAGCCACGCAATGCCTTCGCGCAGGATGTCCACCGCCGCCCCGATCGCGGACCCCATTGTGGCGCAAAGCAGGATTTGTCCCACCTCTGCATCGCGGACGCCGCGTTGGGCGCTCATCAGGATCACGCGCAAACGGCGCCAAAGACCGCTGAGGTCGTCACCGCGCTCGACGCTCACCATGCGTGCCTCGTCAGTAAAGGCCGCCGGTGCCTTCGCCCACGGTTCCGGCCGGCTTGGTGCCCGCCGACGCGGAGGCCGTGCCGGCTGACACGCTAGCAACACCGACATCAGCGCCGATCACCCCGCCGATGGGGGCGTTGGCTTCGCCGGGGGCCGTACCGGCCTTGAAAGCCTCCATGATCGAGCCAGGCGTGCCTTCCGGCTCGGGATCGCCGGTGATGGCATTCACCGAAACCAGCTCGATGCCCGGCGCGACGCGGAAAGGCGTGGGCGGCTGGTCGGCCAGCGCGCCTTTCATGAAATCGCGGAAGATGGGCGCGGAAACCGTGGCGCCCTGCTCTTCCTGGCCGATGGAATCATGGCCGAGGGTGCGGGGATTGTCGAAGCCGACATATACGCCGGCTGCCAGATCGGGAGAGAAGCCGATGAACCAGACACTCTGCGAATCCTGCGAGGTGCCGGTCTTGCCCGCCACCGGCTTGCCCACCACCGCGACGCTGCGGCCGGTGCCGCGTTGGACGACGCCCTGCAGGATCGAGACGATCTGGTAAGCCGTGCGTGGATCGATGATCTGCTGACGCGTGTCGGCGAGGAGCGGTTCTTCCTGGTTGTGCCAGATGGAGTCGTTGCAGCCGTCGCAGTTGCGCGCGTCATGCCGCCAGATGGTGCGTCCGTTGCGGTCCTGGATTCGGTCGATCAGCGAAGGCGTGATCTTCTTGCCGCCATTCACGAACTCGGAATAACCGGTGACCATGCGGATCAAGGTGGTCTCATACGAACCAAGAGAATTGGCGAGCAGCGGCGGCAGCTTGTCATAGACGCCGAAGCGGATGGGATATTGCACCACCTTGTCCATGCCGAGATCGTTGGCGAGGCGCACTGTCATCACATTACGGGAAAGCTCGACGCCGCGCCGAAGCGTGGTGTCGCCCAAGAATTCGCCTTTCTCGAAATTGTCGGGCCGCCAGATGCCCTGGCCCGGCCCCATATCCATCTCGAACGGCGCATCAAGCACCTTGCTCACCGGCGTATAGCCATTGTCCAGCGCCGCGGCATAGACGAAGGGCTTGAAGGAGGAGCCAGGCTGGCGCATGGCCTGCATGGCGCGGTCGAATTGCGAGGATGCATAGGAGAAGCCGCCCGAAAGCGCCAGCACCCGGCCGGTATGCGGGTCCATGGCGACAATGGCGCCGTTCACTTCCGGAATCTGGCGCAGGCCGAATTCGCCCGGCTTGCCCTCGGGTTCGACATAAAGCACGTCACCAGGCTTGGCGACAGGCTGCGGCCGATCCGGGATCGGGCCCCAGGTCTGGTTGGGCAATTCCGGCTTGGCCCATTTATAGCCGTCATAGGGGATAACACCGCTGGCCCCGTCGGTGAAGGCGATCTGGATGTTCTTGCCGTCATAGCCGGTCGCCACCGCCATCTTCCAGGTGTCGATGCCCGATTGCGCGGTCGGCGCCGAAGCGAGTTTGGTAAGCTGCTTCTTCCAATCGCCAGCGAGATCGACATGCGCTTTGGCGCCGCGCCAGCCATGGCGGCGGTCATAGCGCACCAGGCCGGAGCGCAGGGCGGAGACCGCGTAATTCTGCAGCCTGGTATCGAGCGAAGCACGCACCTGCAGGCCGCCGTCATAAAGCGGCTTGGCGCCATATTGCTTGTAGAGCTGGCGGCGGACCTCTTCGACATAATAGTCCACGTCTTCGGCCTGGCTGCCCAGGGCGCGCATCCTGGCATTGAGCGGCTCGGCCTGGGCGGCCTTGGCCTCTGCGTCGGTGATATAGCCGTTGTCGGCCATCTGGCCGATCACCCAGTTGCGCCGGTCCACCGCTGCGGCATGATTGAAGCGCGGATCGTAGTTGGCGGGGCCTTTGGGCAGCGCGGCGAGGAAGGCGACCTCGCTAACATCAAGCTCGTCCAGCGACTTGCCGAAATAATTGAGCGCCGCCGCGGCGACGCCGTAAGAATGCTCGCCGAGGTAAATTTCGTTGAGATAGAGTTCGAGAATCTTGTCCTTGGGATAGGTCGCGTCGATGCGAATGGCGAGGATCGCTTCCCGGATCTTGCGGCTGAACTTCACATCAGAATTGAGCAGGAAGTTGCGCGCCACCTGCTGGGTGATGGTGGAGGCGCCTTGCGGCCGGCGGCCTTCGATGACCAGCCCTACATCCTTGATGGCGGCGCGCAGGATACCGGACGGATCGATACCGGGATGGTTGTAGAAATTGCGGTCCTCGGCGCTGGTGAAGGCCTCCGACACCAGTTTGGGGATGAAGGCGGTGGGCACGAAGATGCGCGACTCCCGCGCATATTCACCCAATACTGTGCCATTGCCGGCATAGACGCGGGTGGTGACGGGTGGGGTGTAATTCTCCAGCGCCTCCACAGACGGAAGGTCGCGGGTGATGGTGTAGATGTAGAACACCCCGGCCAGCACCCCCAGGCTTGCCAGGGCGGCGGCGCCGAAACCGGCGTAAATCAGGAGGCGGCGGAGCATCGGCGATCCTTCCCGAGCGCTTTATAGCGTGTTTTGAGGCTGAATAGAGGCGTCATCATTGACTTAACGTAATCCCGGGAACTTGATTAACGAACATTTTTTGCCGCCGTTTCCTCACCGGCTTCGGGGAGGAAGTTGCGGTCCACCGAATCGGCAACAGCCGCGGCAAGGCCGGCCCGCCAGCGCTCGGTATTCATCCGGGCGGCATCATCGTCATTGGACAGATATCCCAGTTCAATCAAAACAGCGGGAACATCCGGCGCCACCAGCACCGCCAGGCTGGCGGAACGATGCGGACTCCTTTTCAACAGGTCGGTGCTCCTGGCCAGTCTTGCAAGCGCGGTTTCGGCAAAACGTGAAGATTTGTTGATGGTATCGCGCTGGGCGAGATCGATCAGGATCGGCGCGATCGGCATGTTTTCACCCGAAAGGTCCACGCCCGCGATCACATCCGACTGGTTCTCGCGGCTTGCCAGGGCGGCGGCTTCGCGGTCGGAACGGCCGTCCGACAGGGTATAGATGGAAAGTCCGCTGATATCCGGATCGGGATTGGAATCGGCATGCAACGAGATCAAAAGGTCGGCGCGCCATTTGCGCGCCATCGCCACGCGCTGCGGCAAAGGAATGAAGACATCCTTCTCCCGCGTTATATGCACCGTATAGCCGCGGATTTTCAGCAGCTGGGCCAGGCGCAATCCTTCCGCCAGAACAAGATCCTTTTCCAGCAGGCCGTTGACGCCATGCGTGCCGGAGTCGATGCCGCCATGGCCGGGATCGATCACCACAACCTTCTTGCCGCCAGTTCCGGGGGGAAGGTTCATCGCCGCCTTTTCCGCCGCGCTTTCGCGCGCCTTGAGATCGGCGGGCCAGCCTGCATTGGCCGCGAATTTCGCCTGTTGAGACGGATAGAAGTCGATTACCACCCGGTAGCCGAAACCGCTGGAGGGCGGAAGCACCAGCGTATCGCTGACGCTGACCGGCCGGTTCAAGTCGATCACCATGCGGGAATTGCCTTCCCGGAAAAGACCGTACCGGTAGGATTTGATCAAACCGTGGGCATTGGGAACCGGTGGCGCGCCAAGCCGCCACGCGACTTCCGGCATGTCCACCACCACCCGGTCGGGAGCGACCAGGGTGAAGGTGCGCAGATTGACCGGGTCGGAAAGTTCCAACACCAAGCGGGTGCTGTTTTCATGCTCCCCGATTCGGGCGCTCATCACCATCGGCAGGGGGCCGTTCCCCGCTGCGGAAGGCGCGAGCGGCGCCGGTGCGGCTTGGACCGGCGCCGTAGGGAGCTTGTCACCCGCCGCTTCGCCCCTCAGCAACCGGGCAATAGGGTCATCGCCGCTTCCGGACTGGGCGAAGGCCAGGCC
Organism: uncultured Rhizobium sp.; assembly: GCA_964511505.1. GTDB lineage: Bacteria > Pseudomonadota > Alphaproteobacteria > Micropepsales > Micropepsaceae > Rhizomicrobium. The sequence continues at coordinate 90,538 of CAZEFQ010000216.1, read as the reverse complement.
GGAGATCGTCCAAAGCCCCAAAGAAAAAGCTATGGCCTTGATTATCAACACTTTTCCTATTCCAACGGCCTGCAAAGGCTAAAATCGTCCCAAAACTCTTTACGTTCCGTTAGGGGCGTTTGCGTCAAACAAGCGACGCGGGTTTTCCTTGCCGTGAGGGCATGGGGCCCCTAAAACAATTCCATGCCACGCCGCCGGATGGAGCCGGCAAGCGTGGGCGCCCCAGACAAGAGAAGGCCAAGCTGGGCGGCCCTTTGGCAGGTAGTCCCGCTTCATGTGGGCCAGATTAAGTGATTTTGATGACCGATACAGCGCAATCCGGACGAGCCAGCCTTACAGCAAGGCGCTTGCCGATCGCCTTATCCACAACAAGCGCCGCCCCATGTCCCGCGCCTGAACGCGGGCCGCGCGCGCGCACCGGAGAATTCCATGAAAAAACGCATGCTGATCGACGCCAACCACCAGGAAGAAACCCGCGTGGTGGTTCTCGACGGATCCAAAGTCGAAGAATTTGATTTCGAATCGGCCTCCAGGCGGCCGCTCAAGGGAAATATCTATCTGGCGAAAGTGACGCGGGTCGAACCCTCGTTACAGGCCGCCTTTGTCGAGTATGGCGGCAACCGCCAGGGTTTCCTCGCCTTCTCGGAAATCCACCCCGACTATTACCAGATCCCCTACGCCGACCGGCAGGCCTTGATCGCCGAGCAGGAGGCCGAAGCCCGCCGCCGCTCCGAGGACGAAATCGAATCCTTCGAGATGGGCAAGGTGGAGGAAGAGGAAAAGGAGGAGCCGGAAGCCGAGACCGAAGAGGAAATCCCCGCCGAGGAAGAGGAAGGCCAGGTCCTGGATGCCGCCACCATCGCCCCGCCCGAGGCGGCGGAGGAATCCGAGCCCGCCGAAAGCGAAGCCCCCCCGGAAAGCGAAGAGCCGCACGACGATGTCTTCGTCAATCATGTGAACCGGCCCGATGAGGAGCCGGACGAACATGACGAAGAAAATGGTTTCGAGACACCGGAAGATTTAAGCAAGGCGGAAAGCGCCGACGAACACCGGGAAGATTACGCCGGCGATCCGGAAAGCCTGGAAGCATCGGCGGCGGAAGAGAATGAAGGCGAGATCGAGCCGGTTTCCCAGGCGGGAGATGGAGAGGCCGCGGCCGAATTGGCCGCCGCCGAAGCCAATGGGGAGAATGAAGCCCAGGCCGCGCCGGTAAGCGCCGAAGCGGCGCTGCAGGCGGCGCGCCCGTCGCAGCGCTGGGTCAGGCGCAAGCATTACAAAATCCAGGAAGTGATCAAACGGCGCCAGATCATCCTGGTCCAGGTGGTGAAAGAGGAACGCGGCAACAAGGGTGCGGCGCTGACCACCTATCTGTCGCTGGCGGGCCGCTATTGCGTGTTGATGCCCAATACGCCGCGCGGCGGCGGCATTTCCCGCAAGATCACCAATGCGGCGGACAGGAAGCGGCTGAAAAGCGCCGCCCAGGGACTGGAACTGCCCGAGGGCATGGGGCTGATCATCCGCACCGCCGGCGAGAACCGCTCCAAACTGGAGATACGCCGCGACTATGAATATCTGATGCGGCTTTGGGACACGATCCGGGAAAAGACGCTGAACTCCAACGCGCCCGCGCGCGTCTATGAGGAAGGCGATTTGATCAAGCGGGTAATCCGCGACCTTTACACCAAAGACGTCCAGGACGTGGTGGTGGAGGGTGAGCAGGGTTACCGCAACGCCAAGGAATTCATGCGCATGCTGATGCCGGGGCATGCCCGCAACGTGCATCAATATCGCGATACCGTCCCCCTGTTTCAGCGCATGCATATCGAAGCCCAGCTGGACGGCATGTTCTCGCCCATCGTGACGCTCAAATCTGGCGGCTATATCGTGATCAACCAGACGGAGGCCCTGGTCTCCATCGACGTGAATTCCGGCCGCGCCACCCGCGAACATTCCATCGAGGAGACGGCGCGCAAAACCAACCTGGAAGCGGCGGACGAGATCGCGCGGCAGCTCAGGCTGCGCGACCTGGCCGGCCTGATCGTGATCGACTTCATCGACATGGAGGAAGGCCGCAACGACCGGGAGGTGGAGAAAAGGTTGCGCGACGCGGTGAAGAATGACCGCGCCCGGGTGCAGATAGGCAAGATTTCGCAATTCGGCCTTCTGGAAATGTCGCGCCAGCGCTTGCGCGCCGGGGTGCTGGCGGGCTCGACCGTCACCTGCCCGCATTGCGGCGGAGCGGGGATTGTGCGCTCGGTGGAATCCACCACACTGAGGCTGTTGCGCGCCCTGGAAGAGGAAGGCGAGAAGAACCGCGCCAGCGCTGTGGTGGTGAAGGTGGGGAGCGATATCGCGCTCTACGCCTTGAACCAGAAACGCCGCGAATTGGCGCGTATCGAGACCGAGTATGGGATGGAAATTTCCTTCGAGCCCAAGGAAGGCTTGCAGGCCGGCAATTTCGAACTGGAACGTACACGCTCCAAGGAGCCCGGTGCGCAGCCCCGGCCCAGCGTCGTGGGAATCGAGGCAGGCTTTGTCCCGTCCGACGAGCCGGAGGACGAATTGCCGCCCGAAGAAGAGGATGAAGAAGAGAGCGCGGAAGAAGAGTCCGCCGAAGCCGTCAGCGAAGGCGAAACGGAATTCCGTCCGCGCGAAGACCAGGCTCAAGGCGAGCGCGGCGGACGCCGGCGCAGGCGCCGTGGTGGACGCGGCCGGGGTCGCGATCGCGAACGTGGCCAGGGACCGCGTCCCGAGGGCTTGGAAACGGACTCCGAGGCAGTCATGCCGGCGGAAGCCAGTGGCGAAGCGGGCGAGCCCCTTTCGGCCGTGCTCCAGGGCGATCAACCGGCAACGGAACAAACTTGGCAGAATGGCAACGGCCAGCAGCCTGGCCAGGCGAACGGTCAACCCGGCGACGGCGAACATCGCCGTCGGAGGCGGAGAAGGCGGGGCCGGCGCGGCGGACGTGACCGGCATCCGGCCGCGCAAGGCGATTCGCAGGGCAATGGACAGATGGAGGATCGGCCGGGCGAACAGAATGCGGCGCAGGCAGGCTCCCATGAGGGGTCAAATCCACCTTTGACCCCAACGCCAAGTCATCCGGCAAGTCCACAACAAGCTTTTTCCAGCGAGGCGGACCGCTTTGGCCGGGTTGCGGATGAGATCGACACAACGCCCAGCATGGAGCGGGTGAGCAATCCGGGCGCGCCCTCCGCGCCGGTCTGGTCGCTCAAGGACGATATTCCGGACACCACGCCGCGCGATGAACCGAGAAGGCCGGACGCCGGGAAAACCGAAGCGCCCAAGCCGGCGAAAAAAGGCTGGTGGCAGAGAACCTTCTCTGGAAGCTAGTTGGCCGCGTTGGCCGAGGCTTGGGCATCCTCATCCGCTCTGGCGCCCAGGCCGCTGCCGCCGGGATCGGGCAGCGCGACACAAAGGCCGCTCTGGCAGGTGATCGCGTTGGCGGTGACGTAAGGGGCCAGGCCGGTGGAAAGCATGTCCTGTGGCCGGCCCACGCTTCCACCCCGCGCCATCTTGAGCAAGGCATAGAGAATGGCGCCGCTGCCGTTGGGCCCGCCCGCGCCGGCGCCGGCCAGCACGGTCTGTCCGCCGCCGATGCCGATCATGGGCGTGAGGAAGGCATTTGAAATTCCGGCCGGCCGGGTCGGCGACGCAGCGAAAGTGACGCCGCTATCGGGCGCGCTGCGGCCCGCGCCAAACGGTCCATTCAAGGTGACGGCGCACGCCGCCGCCTCGCCATTCGCATCCAGCGCGGCAAAGCCGGTGGCGCCCAGATCGGGAGGAACCGAGGTGATGTTGAATCCGGAAAGCGCCTTGCGCAAAGCACCCACCACGGAGACTTCGGGATCGCCGGGGATCAATCCTCCTATCACGCTGGCGATGAAGGCGCCCGCGCCGGTGCTGGGCCCCGGCACGATGGCGCTGGCATTGCCCAGAGCGGCGATGCGGGGATTGGACTGCTGGACCCGATAGCCCGAGAGCTCAGCCTGGGAAAGCGGTGCCCCGGCCAGGGTTGATGCATTGATCAGGCTCGCCGCCACAGCGCCCGAATAGAACCCATCCGCTTCAGACAGGCGCACGGCGCTCAGGGTGACGGACAATGCCTTGTTGGAGACCACGGTGCCTTCCGGCTTGGGCCGGCCGCTGCCGTCAAGGAATTCCGCGGCCAGCGTGGCGTCACCGCGGATAAAGGTTTGCGCGGTCGAAAGACGTACCGCCAGTTGATGGCTTACGGGAAAACCGGTTGCGGCATAGGCCTCACCCGGCGAGACATCGCGCTGCCAGGGCAGTGTGCCATAGGCTCTCTGCAGGGCCACAAAGCCGGCGACCGCCCCCGGCACCGCGAAGATGCCGCCGCTGTTGGCGGCGCGGGCAAGAAAATCGAATTCCTGGGCCCGGCCGGAGGACGTCCGAACGATGCAAAGGCCGCCACCACCCAGCCCCGCCGCCACGGGATAGGTGGCTGTGAGCGCGAAGAACATGGCGGTGGCCGCGTCGGCGGCACTGCCCCCTTGGGAGAGGATGGCGGCCCCTGCCTGGGCGGCCAATGGTTCGTCCGCCACCGCAAGACCTGTGGTCTTGGCCGCCTCAAACCGAGGTCCGCCCGATCCCAGCACATTCGGCACCGACGGCAGGTCCAAACTGGAACAGCCCGCCATCAGAGGCGCCAGCAAGAGGCTGAGAAAACGGCTTTTACGCATGACGGAGAGGTAATCCCTGGACGGAACGCGGGCCGGTTATGCCTGAGCCCGGCGGCTTAGCAAAGTCTTGGATAGACCGGGAAGCAGGCTTCGTTGCTTTTGCGGCGGCGGCCTCTTACCTTCTCGGGCCGGGCGGGGAACAAGGGAGTTTCGGGCTTTGTCTTTCACACCCCAGCTTCGCCGCTTATGCCGCCTGCTCTTTGGCCGCGCCTTGGCGTTCGGCCTCAGCCTGACAGCGGCACTTCTGCTCGGCACCAACCTGCCCGCCGTGGCGCAGGGCATCAACATCCTGCGCGACACCGAAACCGAGGAGATGCTGAAAAGCTATGAGACGCCGCTGGCCAAGGCGGCCGGCCTTGATCCCAATGCGGTGCGCGTCTGGCTGGTGCAAGACCCGGAAGTCAACGCCTTCGCCGCCGAAGGCCAGAATATGTTCATCATGTCGGGCATCATTCTCTCGCTCAAATCGCCCAATGAGATGATCGGGGTGATGGCGCACGAGACCGGCCATATCAAGGCCGGCCATCTGATCCGGGGTGCGGCCGGGGCAGAGAAAGCGGCCATTCCGATGCTGCTCTCCATGGTGGTGGGGGTGGCGGCGATGATGGCGGGGGCTGGTGAAGCCGGCATGGTCTTGATGGGCGCCGGGCAGGCCATAGCCCAGGCCCAGTTCGCCCAGTTCAGCCGGGTGCAGGAATCCACCGCCGATCAGATCGCGATGCAGTTGTTGTTGGTGACACACCAGTCCCCCCAGGGCATCTACGATACCTTCTCCCGCTTTGCGGCGGAGGAAGCGCGCAGCGCCTATAAGATCGACCGTTATGCGGTGGACCACCCGGTAGGCCAGGACCGGCTGGCCGATATCCAGGACAAGCTGGATGCCTCGCCTTACAAGGATGTAAAGGACAGCCCGCAAGTCACCCACACCTGGGAGATGGTCCAAGCCAAGCTGGCGGGCTTCACGCTCCCGGTGCAGGAGGGGCTCAATCGCTACCCGGCGAGCGACACTTCGGAGCCGGCGCGCTATGCCCGCACCATGCTCTATCTGCGCCAACCGCAATTGGCCAAGGCGTTAAGCGAAGCCACCAGCCTCACCAAGGACGAACCCAACAATCCCTATTTCTACGAAGTGCTGGGCCAGATTTACCTCTCCATGGCCAGGCCTCTGGATGCGATTCCGGCCTATCAGAAAGCGGTGGACTTGAAACCGCAGGCGCCGCAATTGCGCTTGGCGCTGGCGGTGGCGCAGTTGGCCACCGACCGGCAGGACATGTCCCAGGCGGCCCTGTTGAACCTCAAGGCCGCGAGCCTGGCGGAGAATGACGATGTGATGACCTGGTATGAGACCGCCCAGGCCTACAGCAATCTCAAGAATACGCCGATGGCCAACCTTTCCACTGCCGAATTATATTACTCTGCCGGAGCCATGCCGCAGGCGGCCCAGTTCGCGGCGCGGGCGCGGCGCGATCTGACGCAAGGGACCGCCGACTGGGAGCGGGCCAATGACATCATGAGCGCGGCGCAAGCCCAGGCGCAGCAGAGATAGGAGCGCAGATGCGGGATTGGACCGGTATCATCGGCGGCGCCCTGGCCGGCGCGGCGCTTGCGGTGGCGGTCATTTTCGCCGTCTCCGCCTATGGCGTGTTGCCTCTGCCTTCTGGCGGCGTTTCGGGCCTGCAGATCCGCGCCTATCTCCTGTCGCATCCGGGCCTGATTTCGGAAATGAGCGACCGCTATCAGGCCGAACAACAGGCGCAACAGGACAAGCTGGCGGCGGCGGCCATGAAGAAGATCGGCCTGGCCGCCTTCTTCGATCCCAGAATCGCCTTTGTCAGCGGACCGCCGGACGCCAAGAAGAGCCTGGTGGAATTTTATGACTATAACTGCCCCTATTGCCGTGCTTCCCTGCCGGCGGTGGAGAAGTTCTATAACGAACACAAGAACGACACCCGTTTCTCCTTCATCGAATTCCCCATCAAGGGACCGGATTCCACCATCGCCGCCAAAGTGGCGCTGGCGGCGCGCAACCAGCCGGACAAATATCTCAAGCTGCATTTCGCCCTGATGGCGGAAGAGGAGCCGGTGAATACCGCAATCCTGATGGCGGATGCCGAGAAGGCGGGCCTCGACATGGCCAAGCTCAAGGCCGACATGGAGAAGCCGGAGATCGCGGCCGCCATCGACGCCAGCCATGACCTGGCCAAGCGCGCGGGCATCGACGGCACGCCCACTTTCATTATCAACGGGGTGATGCGGCCGGGCGCGGTGGACGAAGCGACGCTGACCCAGGCGATGAAGCAAGGATAGTGACAGAAAACTGTCAGCGGCTGAATGAACGCATTGATCAGGACAATTGGTGTTGGGCTTTTTTTGTTGCCGACATTGGCGCGGGCCGATGACGCGCTAGCACAATTTGATGATGCGATTGTCTCCACTGAAATCATGGACAAATGTCAAATTAGAATTTCCGGGACGGTGTCGTATGAAAAATTACATGCAACGGGTGAAGCTGCATATCGACAAATATTAGGCCCGCTTTACCAACCTAAGGGCGACCGTGATCAAGCCGCTGAAGATGCTGATTTCATATTGAAAAAGCGAACGGAGGCTGACTTGGCTCAAGGTCGCTCGTTGGTGTTGCAGAAGGGATGTCCGGCCCTTGTCGATCACACCCGACAGATATTGGAAAGTTATAGGGATTAGCTGAAGCCGCGCGAGGATTTTTGCGGCCTGAGCAGGAGCGTCGCGCGGAGCGTGCGAATAGCACGTGAGCACGCGCGACGAACTCAGGACGCAAAAGGACCGCGCGCCTAAATCAAGCCCGCCAGCGGGCTTGACGGATCGGCATACCGCTTCTTCGGCATGCGGCCGGCGAGATAAGCCAGCCGGCCGGCTTCGACCGCGTGTTTCATCGCTTCCGCCATCAGCACCGGGTTCTTGGCTTCGGCGATCGCGGTGTTCATCAGGACGCCGTCGCAGCCCAGCTCCATGGCGATAGCGGCGTCGGACGCCGTGCCCACGCCGGCATCCACGATGACCGGCACCTTGGCCTGTTCGATGATAAGGCGGATGCCCACCGGATTCTGCACCCCCAGGCCGGAACCGATCGGCGCGGCGAGCGGCATGATGGCCGAGCAGCCGATCTCCTCCAGCCGCTTGGCCTGGATGGGGTCGTCGGAGCAATAGACCATCACCTGGAAGCCTTCGCGGATCAGCACTTCCGCGCTCTTCAAGGTCTCCGGCATGTTGGGATAAAGCGTCTTCTGGTCGCCCAACACTTCCAGCTTGACCAGCTTCCAGCCGCCGGCCTCCCGCGCCAGCCGCAGGGTGCGCAATGCATCCTCGGCGGTGAAGCAACCGGCGGTGTTGGGAAGATAGGTATATTTTTTAGGATCGATGAAATCGATGAGCCGGGGCTGGTCGGGATTGGTGAGGTTCACCCTCCGCACCGCCACGGTGACAATCTCTGCGCCGGACGCCGCCAGCGCCGCGGCATTCTCGGCATAGGATTTGTATTTGCCGGTGCCGATAATCAGGCGGGATTTGTATTCCCGGCCGGCGATGACGAACGGCTTATTTTCCCTGGGCAGCTCGACAGGTGCATTCCCCCCGCCGATGAAATGCACGATCTCATAGCGGTCGCCTTCCAAGACCCGCACCTGGTCATAGGTTGAGCGCGGCACGATTTCCAGGTTGCGCTCGACCGCAATCTTCGCGGGGTCGAGGCCCAGGCTGGTGAGCAGGCTTTTGACAGTCAGGCCGGCGCCCACGTTGCGGGCTTCGCCATTCAGGGTCACGTTCAGTGTCATGAGACTGTTTTTAAAGGTTTCCGTTCGGGAAGCGATACGATTATAAGGCATGACAAGTCTGCGTCGCCGGGCGGTTTATGCCAAAAAAAACAAACAAATCCAAGCTCTTGCCTATTCATATCCTCAACGGCCCTAACCTCAATCTGCTGGGGACGCGGGAACCGGAGATTTATGGCAAGACCTCTTTGGCCGATATCGAAAAGGCCTGCGCCGCCCGGGCCAAGGGCCACGGCTTTTCCATCCTCTTCGCCCAGAGCAATAAGGAAGGCGAGCTGGTGGAACTGATCCAGCGGGCACGCAGCGGCGCCTCCGCCGTAATTCTCAACGCCGCCGCCTACACCCACACCTCGGTGGCGGTGTTGGACGCGCTCAAAATGCTGTCCGTTCCGGTGATCGAAGTGCATCTCTCCAATCCGGCGCGGCGCGAGGATTTCCGGCACAAATCCTATGTGGCAATGGGCGCCACCGGCACGATTTCGGGCTTCGGCCTCAACTCTTATCTTCTGGCGCTGGACGCGGTGGCGGAGATTCTCAAAGGCAAGAGGAAATGAGCGACGAAAAAAAGAAATCCGGAGCCAAATCAGGCATCGATGCCGATGCGGTGCGCGAATTGTCGGCGCTGCTCAAGGAAACCGGCCTCACGGAAATCGAGATCGAGCATAACGGCGCGCGCATCCGGGTCAGCCGTGCCGTACCGGCCGCTGCCGCGGCTCCGGCCGCAGTTGCGCCGGCGCCATCACCCGCCGCTCCTGCTGCGTCCCCGCCTTCCGGCGGACCGGCGGGCGGAGCTGTCAGTGGACCGGCCCCCGGCGCGGTCACCTCCCCCATGGTGGGCACCGTGTTTGTCGCCTCCGAACCCGGCAAGCCGGCCTTTGTCACGGTGGGCCAGGAGGTCAAGGAAGGCGACACGCTTTTCATCGTGGAAGCGATGAAGACCATGAACGCGATCCCGGCCCCCCGATCGGGCACGGTGAAGGAAATCTGCGTCGAAAACGGCCAGCCGGTGGAATTCGGCCAGACCCTGCTGGTGCTGGGCTAGGCCTGATGTTCGAAAAAATCCTCATCGCCAACCGCGGCGAGATCGCGCTTCGCATCGCCCGCGCCTGCAAGGAAATGGGCATCGCCACCGTGGCGGTGCATTCCACCGCCGACGCCGACGCCATGCATGTGCGGCTGGCGGATGAAAGCGTATGCATCGGTCCGCCGCCCGCCGCCCAATCCTATCTCAATATTCCGGCGATCATCTCCGCCTGCGAGATCACCGGCGCGGAAGCCATCCATCCCGGCTATGGCTTTCTCTCCGAGAACGCCAAATTTGCCGAGATTGTCGAGGAGCATGGCCTGACCTTCATCGGGCCCAGGCCGGAACATATCCGCATGATGGGCGACAAGATCACCGCCAAGCAGACGGTGAAGCCGTTGGGCATTCCCACCGTTCCCGGCTCCGATGGTGAAGTCAGCGACGCCGACGCCGCGCGCCTGGCCGACGACATCGGCTATCCCGTCCTGATCAAGGCAACCGCCGGCGGCGGCGGGCGCGGCATGAAGGTGGCGAGAAACGCGGGCGAGCTTTCCTTCGCGCTTGCCACCGCGCGCGCAGAAGCCAAGGCCGCCTTCGGCAACGACACCGTCTATATGGAGAAATATCTTCAGAAGCCGCGCCATATCGAAATCCAGATTCTGGCGGATTCCCACGGCAAGGTGATCCATCTCGGCGAACGCGATTGTTCGCTGCAGCGCCGCCACCAGAAAGTGTGGGAAGAAGCGGGCAGCCCCGCCCTCAACACAAAGGAGCGTGACGAGATCGGCGGCATCTGCACCGAGGCGCTGACCAGGCTGGGTTACCTGGGCGCCGGCACCATCGAATTCCTTTATGAGGACGGGCGCTTCTATTTCATCGAGATGAACACACGGCTGCAGGTGGAGCACCCGGTCACCGAAGCAATCACCGGCCTCGACATTGTGCGCGAACAGATCCGCATCGCCGCCGGCGGGCATCTGGAAATGAATCAAAGCGACGTGGTGTTCGAAGGCCATGCCATCGAATGCCGCATTAATGCCGAGAATCCTTTCACCTTCCGCCCCTCGCCCGGCCAGATCAGCCAGTTTCACACCCCCGGCGGGCTGGGCGTGCGCTTCGATTCCGCCATCTATTCCGGCTACCGCATCCCGCCCTATTACGATAGTCTGGCGGGGAAATTGATCGTGCATGCCAGGAACCGCAACGAATGCCTGTTGCGCCTGCGCCGGGCGCTGGACGAGTTGGTGGTGGACGGCGTCGAGACCACCATCCCGCTATTCCAGAAGCTGGTGCGCGAAAGTGACATCGTGAACGGCGATTATTCCATCCACTGGCTGGAAAAATATCTCGCGAACCACGCTCCGTAATCCGCCGTCCGGCGTTACACGCTGTTCCTGCCCGGCTATAGTTCCTTCATAACAAAGTCGGGAGGACTTTCATGGATTTCCTGAACAAGTACGCCCCGCAATTGCTGGGCGTATTGCGCATCGTTACCGGATTGCAGTTTCTGGAGCACGGCACCTCGAAAATGTTCCATTTCCCCGCCGCGGCCGGCGCGGCGGCCCGCGCTTATGACGTCATGGCATGGCCGGTGGGACCGGCGGGCGTGATCGAGGTGGTTGGCGGCGTCCTGATCACGCTGGGTCTGTTCAGCCGCTACGCGGCTTTCATCGCCTCCGGCGAGATGGCCATCGCCTATTGGACGGCGCATTTTCCGCGCGGCGGCTTCTTCCCCTTGTTGAATGGGGGCGATACCGCGGTCTGCTTCTGTTTCATCTTCCTCTACCTCGCCGCGGCGGGACCCGGCGCTTTTGCCGTCAATCAGAAGTAGGAGTTCTGCTATGCTGATCCTCACCCTGAAAGCTCAAGGGTGAGGATCAGACTTGCACGGGCCATCGATCACACCGCAGATGCTGCTTGCCGCCTACGCCCAGGGGATATTTCCCATGGGGGAGGATCGCGACGATCCCACGCTTTATTGGGTTAGTCCCGAGCGAAGGGGCATATTGCCGCTGGACGCTTTCCATATGCCGGCCCGCCTCAGGCGCACGGTGCGCTCCGGCCATTTCACGGTCACCTTCGACCAGGCCTTCGGCCGGGTGATGGAGGAATGCGCGAGCCCCCGGCCGGGCCGGGAACAGAGCTGGATCAACAGTGAGATTTTGCGCCTCTATGGCGCGCTTCACGCCAGCGGCCATGCCCATTCGGTGGAATGCTGGCGGGAGGGAAAATTGGCCGGCGGACTTTATGGCGTGAGTTTAGGGGCGGCCTTTTTCGGCGAGAGCATGTTTTCCAACCAACGCGATGCCTCGAAAGTGGCGCTGGTGCATCTTATGGAGAAGCTGCGGGCCGGAGGCTATTTGCTCTTGGACACGCAGTTCATCACATCCCATCTCGCCCGTTTCGGCGCCATCGAAATCGCGCGGGAGGAATATCTCTCGCGGCTGCAGGATGCAATCAGGCGGAACGCCATCTGGGCAGTGTGACGCGAAACCTGCTACTTCCCCGCGGCTTCGGGCAGCGCTTCTTCCTTGTCCTTGTCGGAGGAATCCGGTGACGCCACTTTGACCGGCGCATTGGAGGCGGTGGCACCCGGCGCACTGGCGGCGTTGTTGTTGCAACTCAAAACCCAGACATCATAAAGCGGGTGTTGCATACCGTTGAGACCGGGGCTGGAGGCATACATCCAGCCGGAAAATATCTGCTTCTGATTCTGGTCAGGGCGGTGATCCTCGATCTGAACAAAAGCGGTTGTTTCGGGCGTCTCGCTGGCCGGAGTCGAATAGCAATAGCGCGCGGTAATGGTGAGGGTATTGAACGTCACCGGCTTGCCGATGGGCGCCACGATATTGGTGGGACGGCCGGTGATCTTTTCCAGCCCACGCAGGAGCAGCGTGGTTCCGCCTTGCGGTTGCGGCGGTGCCGGTTGCGCAGTGGAAGCCTCCGGTGCGGCCGAACCCGGTGCCGCGGGTGTCGGTGCATCCTGCGCATAAGCGGCGGCAGCCGGCAGCAACAACAGCACGGCAAGGGAATATTTCACGGCGACGGCCCTGGTTGCGAAGGCTGCTGCGGCTTGGGCGCCGCTGGTTGGCCGCCCGCGCCGGACGCCGCCCGACCCACCAGATTCACCACGTCATTGGTGTTGGCGGCCTGGACATTGATGATCATCCCACCCGGCGCGATATTTTTGTCGTCGCCGCCCGGCAGGATGGAAAGATATTGCGAGCCCAAAAATCCCGCTTGGTTGATCAAGAGTGCGGAATCGGTGGGAAGCTTAATGTCGGGCCGGATGCTCATATGCACGGTGACCAGGAAATTGTTGGGATCCAGGTCCATCTCAGTAACGCTACCCACCTTGATGCCGGAGATGCGGACATCGGTGCCGTCGCCCAGCCCGTCCACCTTCGGCAGTTTGGCCAGCACCTCGTAGCCTGAAAGGCTGCCCGAGCCGGTGCGCATATAGGTGAAGCCGAGGAAAAGCAGCGCCACGGCCACCACCGCCGCGCCGGTCAGTACCTCGAAAATGTCGTTCTGGCCGACCGTTCTGCCGGAGGCGCTCATTCCGGCTTCCCCTATTCCGGCTTCCAAGGCTGATAATCACCGGTGGCAGGGGGCCGCTGACCGCTCTTCTGCAAAGAGCCCTCGGGCCGGTAGGCCCCGTCGGTGCCGGTGAGATTGGGTTGATGCGGTCTTTCCCAGGCCTTGGTCTTGAAGGGCACCTTGGTGGGCGGCTCGGCGTAAGTGTGATGCAGCCAGCCATGCCAGTCGGGCGGGACGCGTGAAGCTTCCACCGTGCCGTTGTAGATCACCCAGCGGCGGGAGCCATCCTTGTTCTGGTAGTAGCGGTTGCCGAACTGGTCCTTACCCACCTCTACACCGCTCGACCAAGTCGTAAACAGCGTTCCCCAAGTGGCGGAATTCCACCAGGAAAAAATCATCTTGAAGAAGGGCATTTCCGGACCTTTCGGATTCGCGTGGAATATAGGCGCGGGCGCTTTCTCAGCCAAGTAAACTGGGTGACGCGTTACGAGACTCAGGAACGCGACTTATCCCCAAAACTCCCCAAGCCTCAGATGACGTTGTGATGAAATTTGCCGCGAAAATATTTTTGGCGTTAAGCGATAGCACCGCTTGACTCGCGGCTTTTTGGGCCGATCCGGAACCACAACATCTGGTGGGTAAGCTTTCATTTACCACTTTTGGCTTGATGCCTGCACCGGAGTGGTACAGATTTGGTGCCTGTCACCTCTTGTGACACCAAATCTGGCGACTTTGGCAGCCCCCCTTTCCGGGACCGACCCTTCCCGGAGGCTGGCCGTCTGTCCCCGAAAAGGTGCCGGGAGAGGCGAATGGGCCGGGTTCAGGACGATTCAGAGGACAAACGCCATGCGCATCAGCCGTCATTTCACGGTCGAGGATCATTCGCCTTACGAAGGCATTGCCTTCCGCCTGAGTTCCAGCGAAATCCGAAACCCGGACGGTTCCATCGTCTTCCACCAGGACGGCATCGAGGTTCCCGAAAGCTGGAGCCAAGTCGCATGCGACGTGCTGGCGCAGAAATATTTCCGCAAGGCGGGCGTGCCCAAGCTCTTGAAGCCGGTGGCGGAGGAAGGCGTGCCGGAATTCCTCTGGCGCAAAGTGGCGGCCAGCGCCGACGCGACCGGCGAACATTCCGCCAAGCAGGTGTTCGACCGGCTGGCCGGGACCTGGACCTATTGGGGGTGGAAAGGCGGCTATTTCGACAGCGACCGCGATGCCCAGGCTTTCTATGACGAGATCCGCCACATGATGGCGGCGCAGAAAGCCGCTCCCAACTCGCCGCAATGGTTCAACACCGGGCTCCATTGGGCCTATGGCATCGATGGTCCCGGCCAGGGCCATTACTATGTGGATTTCAAGACCGGCCGGCTGACCAAATCCACTTCGGCCTATGAGCATCCCCAGCCCCATGCCTGCTTCATCCAAAGCGTCAAGGACGATCTGGTCAATGAAGGCGGGATCATGGACCTTTGGACCCGCGAGGCGCGGCTGTTCAAATATGGCTCGGGCACCGGCACCAATTTTTCCACCCTGCGCGGCGAGGATGAAAGGCTTTCGGGCGGCGGCGCCTCGTCCGGTCTGATGAGCTTCCTCAAGATCGGCGACCGGGCGGCGGGCGCGATCAAGTCGGGCGGCACCACCAGGCGCGCCGCCAAGATGGTGATCGTGGATGTGGACCATCCCGATGTCGAGGATTTCATCGAATGGAAGGTGGTGGAGGAACAGAAAGTGGCCGCGCTGGTGGCCGGCTCCAAGCTCGCCGAGAAGCATTTGAAGGCCGTGATGAAGGCCTGCGTCAATTGCGAAGGCTCAGGCAGCGACTGTTTCGATCCGGCCAAAAATCCGGCGCTGAGGCGGGAGATCAAGGCGGCACGGGCGGCAATGATCCCCGACAATTACATCGAACGGGTGATTTCCTTCGCGCGCCAGGGCTTCAAGGAGATCGAGTTCAAGACCTATGACACCGACTGGGATTCAGAGGCCTATGCCTCGGTCTCCGGCCAGAATTCCAACAACAGCGTGCGGGTGACGGACGAATTCCTGCAGGCGGTAGCGGGCGACTTGAGTTGGAATCTCACCTGGCGCAGTTCCGGCCGCATCGCCAAGACGGTCAGTGCGCGGGGGCTGTGGGAGAAAATCTCCTATGCCGCCTGGGCTTCCGCCGACCCCGGCATCCAATTCCACTCGACCATCAATGACTGGCATACCTGTCCGGCGGGCGGCGAAATCCGCGCCTCCAATCCGTGCAGCGAATACATGTTCCTGGATGACACCGCCTGCAACCTCGCGTCGCTGAACCTGATGGCGTTCCGCAAAACCGACGGCAGCCGGAGCTTCGATGTGGCGGCGTTCGAACATGCCACGCGGCTTTGGACCCTGGTGCTGGAGATTTCCGTCCTGATGGCGCAGTTTCCCTCCAAGGAGATCGCCCAGCTTTCCTATGACTACCGCACCCTGGGCCTGGGCTACGCCAATATCGGCGGGCTGTTGATGAGCCAAGGCACGGCTTACGACAGCCGGGAAGGACGGGCCATCGCCGGCGCCATCGCCGCCTTGATGACCGGTGTTTCCTACGCCACCAGCGCGGAAATGGCCGGCGAACTCGGGCCCTTCCCCGAATATGCCGCCAACAAGGAAGCGATGCTGCGGGTGATCCGCAACCATCGCCGGGCGGCCCGGGGCGAAGCCTCCGGCTATGAAAAGCTCGCTACCTTGCCGGTGCCGCTGGATGTCGCCGCGATCCGGCAGAAGGAATTGGCCGAAGCGGCAGCGCGCGCCTGGGACGATGCGCTGGCCATGGGCAAAGATTTCGGCTTCCGCAACGCCCAGGCGACCGTCATCGCGCCCACCGGCACCATCGGCCTGGTGATGGATTGCGATACCACTGGGGTTGAGCCGGATTTCGCCCTGGTCAAGTTTAAGACCCTGGCGGGCGGTGGCTATTTCAAGATCATCAATCGCTGCGTGCCGGAGGCGCTCAAGAGCCTGGGCTACACCGATAGCGAGACCGATGCCATTGTCGCTTACGCGGTGGGGCATGGCACGCTGGACGGCTACAATGGCCGGCTCAACCATGACTCCCTGCGCGCCAAGGGGTTTGGCGAAGACCAGATCGGCCAGGTGGAAGCAGCCTTGGAGTCGGCCTTCGATATCCGCTTCGTCTTCAACAAATATACGCTGGGCGGTGAATTCTGCCGTTCCGTCCTCAAGCTGGACAGCGCGGCGATGGAGGCGGCGGATTTCGATCTCCTGAAGGCGATCGGCTTTTCCAAGGCGGACATCGACGCCGCCAATCTGTACGTCTGCGGCGCCATGACGCTGGAGGGCGCGCCTTACCTCAAAGAAGCACACCTGCCGGTGTTCGACTGCGCCAATCCCTGCGGGCGGATCGGCAAGCGGGCGTTAAGCGTGGAATCGCACATCCGCATGATGGCGGCCGTGCAGCCCTTCATCTCCGGCGCCATCTCCAAGACCATCAACATGCCGGGGGGCGCCGCGGTAAAGGATTGCGGCGAGGCTTACATGCTCTCCTGGAAACTGGGATTGAAGGCCAATGCGCTTTATCGCGACGGCTCCAAGCTCAGCCAACCGCTCGCCAGCCAGATCTTCGAAGCCATCACCGACGACGAGGACGAAGCCGGGGAGGCGCCTCGGCCGCTGCAGCCGCCGGTGGTGACCGAGCGCATTGTTGAGAAAGTGGTGGAGAAGTTCCGCAAATCGGAGCGCGAACGGCTGCCTCACCGGCGCAAATCCTATACCCAGAAGGCGATCGTGGGCGGCCACAAGGTCTATCTCCATACCGGCGAGTATGAAGACGGAAGATTGGGTGAGATCTTCATCGACATGCACAAGGAAGGCGCTGCCTTCCGCAGCCTGATGAACAATTTCGCCATCGCGATTTCGGTGGGGCTGCAATATGGCGTGCCGCTGGAAGAATTCGTCGAGGCCTTCACTTTCACCCGCTTCGAGCCGGCGGGTCTGGTGATCGGCAACGATTCGATCAAGAACGCGACCAGCGTGCTGGATTATATCTTCCGCGAACTGGCGGTTTCCTATCTGGGGCGGACCGATCTCGCCCATGTCCCGCCCGCCGCGGACGAGGATATCGGCCAGGGCAAATCGCCGGGCGGCGACGGACCGGCGGGCGGCGCGGTGATCGCCAAGGTGGCGTCGGTCGGCTATCTGCGCGGGCGCACCCATATGGCGGTGGTGAATGGCGGCGTTGCGCCCCAGATGATCGCGGAACATGTCCATGCCGAAGAGGACGAGGATTACGACTCCGGCGACGGGCCGCTGGACCTGACCGAAATCCGGGAACAGCTGATCACTTCGATCGGCAATCCGGTCGGCGCCCAGGTGGCGAGCATTGAGGTGGCGCTGTCGTCCCGCTCCTCGCCGGGCCGGGAGCTTCGCGCCAAGCGGGTGGCGGAAGCGCGCATGAAAGGCTTTGAAGGCGATTCTTGCGGCGCCTGCGGGAACTTCACCCTGGTCAGGAACGGCACATGCATGAAGTGCAACACCTGCGGGGCGACCAGCGGATGCAGCTGACAGAATGTCTTTTGATGGAGCGAACCGTCCGCGCGGCCGTTCTATCTAAAGCTATGTATGTTCATTCCACGCTGATCGAAGCGGTTGCTTATGACGAGAAGGCCCATCTGCTCCAGGCCAGGTTCCGGGAGAGCGGCGAAACGGTGGTGTACGAAAATGTCCCGCAGGAAGTCTACGACTCGCTGATCTTTGCGGATTCGATCGCGAGCTTTTTCCGCGACCATATCGAGGGTCATTTTCCGCGCCGGCGGCACCATTAGGTATTAGTACCTACTATTACCGGAATCGCATTCCAGCTTTGCCACCTCCCGGTCGATTTCCGCCGCCATTTCCAGCATGCGGATGCGGTAGGACAGCCGGCGGGTCAGCACGGCAAAACCCCGGAATTGCGTGGCAAGTTCGCGCAGGCGCTGGGCGCGTTCGCGTTTGGACCCTTCCATCTCCTCGCAAATGGTTGAAGCAGAAAGCCGTTCCTTTGGCCTGGAGCAAGTTGGAACCAAATTGCGCGGAGCTGCGCAGCGGAATGTTAAGAGTTGGCGGGCATCATGGTGCCATGGCTCTCCCATTCCCCTGAGAGCTTCCAACTGGCCCCGCGCTCTCCTGCGGGGCTTTTTTTATTCCTGCCCCTCCGCCAGTTCTATTCCGCCGCTTGCGGGGCGTCCCCGGCCCGTCGCTTTCGCTCCGGGCGCTCGTCGCTCGAAATGGTCCCCTGGACCATTTCGTTCGCTGACGCGAACCTCTCGTCACTCCAGCGCAGGATCGGTTTCCTCGCGGCGGCGGTTTCGTCAAGCCGGCGGCGGGGCGCAAGACGCGGCGCACCCGCGAAGCGCCCGGTTTTGCCGGCCCGGGCCTCCAGCGCCAATTGCCTGAGAACATGGATGAAGCGGTCGAGCGACTCCTTGGATTCCGATTCCGTGGGCTCGATCAGCATGGCACCATGCACGACCAGCGGGAAATACATGGTCATGGGGTGATAACCCTCGTCGATCATCGCCTTGGCGAAGTCCAGCGTGGTGACGCCGGTGCCTTCCAGGAAGGAATCGTCGAACAGGGCCTCGTGCATGCAAGGACCATCGCCGAAGGGCGCGCTCATCACGTCTTTCAGGCTGGCCAGGATGTAATTGGCGGAGAGCACGGCATCTTCCGAAGCCTGGCGAACGCCGTCGCGGCCATGGGAGAGCATATAGGCGAGCGCGCGCACGAACATCCCCATCTGGCCATGGAAGGCGCACATCCGGCCAAAGGGTTTGGCGCCGGCGGGCAATTCGTTTCTGTGCTCGATCAGCCGGAAGCCTTCGCCGTCCGCCACCAGGAGCGGCAAGGGAGCGAAAGGCGCCAACGCAGCGGACAGCACCACCGGTCCTGCGCCAGGACCGCCGCCGCCATGCGGCGTCGAGAAGGTCTTGTGCAGATTGATATGCATGGCGTCGATGCCCAGGTCCCCAGGGCGCACCCGGCCGGCGATGGCGTTGAAATTGGCACCGTCGCAATAGAAATAGGCGCCGGCCTCATG
Organism: uncultured Rhizobium sp.; assembly: GCA_964511505.1. Classification (GTDB taxonomy): domain Bacteria; phylum Pseudomonadota; class Alphaproteobacteria; order Micropepsales; family Micropepsaceae; genus Rhizomicrobium. Next base: position 71,386 of record CAZEFQ010000216.1, on the reverse strand, counting down.
TACCGCCTTGGCGATCCCGATCACCTCGCCTTCGAACAGGCCGCAGGTGTTGGGATTGGTGAGCATGATCGCGGCCACGTCGGGCCCCAGCTTTGCCTTCAGTGCCTCGGCATCGACATGACCGTTCCCCTTGGCCGGGATTTCGTCCACCGTGAAGCCGGCAAAGGCGGCGGTGGCGGGATTGGTGCCATGGGCCGATGCCGGCACCAGGACGCGGGGCCGTTTCTCGCCGCGCGCGGCGATGGCGGCGCGAATGGCCAGAAGCCCGCAAAGCTCGCCATGGGCGCCGGCCTTGGGCGACATCGCCACGGCCGGCATGCCGGTCAAGGTGGTGAGCCAGTACATCAATTCAGAGATCAATTCCAACGCGCCCTGGGTGGCCGAGCGTGGCGCCAGGGGATGAAGATCGCCAAAGCCGGGCAGCCGCGCCATTTTCTCATTGAGGCGGGGATTGTGCTTCATGGTGCAGGAGCCCAACGGATAAAGCCCGGCATCGATGGCGTAATTCATCCGGCTGAGGCGCACATAGTGACGGATCACTTCCGGTTCGGAGAGGCCGGGAAGGCCGATGGCACCTTTGCGCTGCTGGCCGTTGAGGCGGGCAGCCGCGATCTGCGCCTCGGGCAAGTCCACGCCGGTGACGCCGTCCCGGCCCAGCTCGAAAATCAGCCTTTCTTCATGATCCAGCCCCCGATCTCCCGAAATGGTGGGGAGCTCCTGCGACGGCGCTTGCGCGGGCGCGACCACGCGGCGGCTGTTGGGTTCGATATCCATCACAGCACCTCTTTCAAGGCTTTTTCCAGGCCCAAGAAATCCTCATCACTGTTGGTCTCGGTGGCAGCGAGGATCAGAAGATTGGCGGCTTCTTTTTCATGCGGCATCAGGCGCGAGGCGGGAACGCCGGCAAGCACGCCCTTCCCGGCCAGTGCGTCCGCAAGCGGGGCGGCAGGCCGAGGCAACCTGACGGTGAACTCGTTGAAGAAGGACGGCGTCACCAATTCAACGCCGGGAATCGCTGCCAGCCTGTCGGCCAGGGCGCAAGCCTTGGCATGGTTGAGCCGCGCCAGCCGGACGAGGCCCTCTTCCCCCAGAAGCGAGAGATGGATGGTGAAGGCGAGGGTGCAGAGGCCGGAATTGGTGCAGATATTGCTGGTGGCCTTTTCGCGGCGGATATGCTGTTCGCGGGTGGAGAGCGTGAGCACATAGCCGCGCCGTCCTTCCACATCCACGGTCTCGCCGGCGAGGCGGCCCGGCATCTGGCGCAGGAATTTTTCGCGGGTGGCGAAAAGGCCGACATAGGGCCCGCCGAAATTGAGGCCGTTGCCGATGGACTGGCCTTCGGCCGCGACGATATCGGCACCCTGCGCGCCGGGCGATTCCAGCAGGCCCAGCGAAACCACCTCGGTCACCACCACGACCAGCAGTGCGCCTTTGGCGTGCGCGGCGTCGGCAATGGGACGCAAATTGCGGATCAGGCCGAACACGTCGGGGCTTTGCACCACCACACAGGCAGTCTCGTCATCGATCAGAGCGGCAATGTCCTCGGCCCTGCCCGGCGTCACCGGCGCCCGCATGACCTTGCCCGAGAGTCCGGCCATCGTCTCCACCGTCTCGGCATAATGCGGATGAAGCCCGCCGGAAAGGATCGCCTTGCCGCGCCGGGTGATGCGCTGGGCCATCATCACCGCTTCGGCCGTCGCAGTGGAGCCGTCATAAAGCGAGGCATTGGCCACTTCCATGCCCGTCAGAAGCGCCACCTGCGTTTGGAACTCGAAAAGATATTGCAGCGTCCCCTGTGCGATTTCCGGCTGATAGGGCGTGTAGGAGGTGAGAAATTCCGAGCGCTGGATCAGATGGTCCACCGCCGCCGGAACATGATGTTTGTAGGCGCCCGCGCCGCAGAAGAAGGGCGCCGCGCCCGCCGCGATATTCTTCGCCGCCATTTTGGTCAGAGTGCGGTCCACCTCCCATTCGCCCCGGGTATCGGGCAGGGCGAAAGCCGAGAGCGGCACGGAGGCGGAACGAGGCACATCGCGGAACAGGGCGTCCATGTCGGGCGCGCCGATCCTCGCCAGCATCATCTTGCGGTCCTCGGGGGTGAGCGGCAAATAACGCATCAGAGACCTTTCACAAAATCGGCATAGGCCTGCGCCGTCATCAGCTTGGCGAAATCGCCCGCCGCCACGCTTTTGAGCTTGAAGAACCAGCCCGCCCCTTCGGGGTCTTCGTTGACGGTGCCCGGCTGATCTGTCAGCGCGCTGTTGGCCTCGCAGACTTCGCCACCCACCGGGGCGTAGACTTCGCTGGCAGCCTTGACGCTTTCCACCACCGCGGCCTCGGCGCCGGCGCCCACCTTGCGGCCCTTCTCCGGCAGTTCCACGAACACCACATCGCCCAGCTGTTCGGCGGCGAATTTGGTAATGCCCACGGTGGCGGTGTCGCCCTCCAGGCGGACCCATTCATGCTGGTCGGTGAAACGCGTCTCGCTCATGGATCGATCCTCATTTGCGCTTATAGGTGTGCGGCACGAAAGGCATGGAGGCGACGCGCGCCGGCAACGCCTTGCCGCGCACCATCAGCTCCAAGCCGGTGCCGATTTCAGAGAATTCGGATTCGACATAACCCATCGCCAAGGGCCCGTTGAGGCTGGGGCCAAAGCCGCCTGAGGTGATTTTGCCCACCATCCTACCCTTAACCGCTATTTCGGTGCCTTCACGCGCTGGGGCCCGGCCTTCGGGAAGAATGCCGACGCGTTTTTTCGCCACGCCATTGAACAGCTTGTCGAGGATAATATCGGCGCCGGCAAAGCCGCCTTCGGCTTTTCGTCTTTTGCCGATGGACCAGACCAGATCGGCTTCGACCGGGTCGGTGGTTTCATCCATGTCATGACCGTAAAGGCAAAGACCCGCCTCCAGCCGCAAACTATCGCGCGCGCCCAGGCCGATGGGGAGCACTTCCGGTTCTTTCAGCAACGCACGCGCCACGCGTTCGGCATCCGTGCCTTCAAGCGAGATCTCGAAACCGTCCTCGCCTGTATAGCCGCTGCGGCTGACGATGGCGGGCGCGCCGGCAACCTTGGCGCGGGTGACCCTCATGAAGGTCAGTGCGGAAATGCCGGGGCTATGGCGCTCCAGCACTTTCTCGGCCGTGGGGCCCTGTAGCGCCAGCAGCGCGCGGTCGAAGCGCGGGGTGAGCGTGATGCCCTTCAACCCGGCCGCGATATAATCGAAATCGCCTTCCTTGGTGCCGGCATTGACCACCAGATAAAGCGGCGTCTCGCCAGCAAGGCGGGAGAACATGAAATCGTCCTTGATCGTGCCCTGGCGGGTGAGAAGCAGGCCATAGCGCTGCATGCCCTCTTTAAGGCCGACCACATCGGCGGAAGTGAGTTTTTCCAGTTGGGCTGTGTCGCCGGCCAGAAAAGCCTGGCCCATATGCGAGACATCGAACAGACCCGCCGAAGCGCGGGTATGCAGATGCTCTTTCAGGATGCCGGCCGGATACTGCACCGGCATCTCATAGCCGGCGAAAGGCACCATCTTGCCGCCCAGCTCCAGATGGAGGGCGTACAAAGGCGTGTGTCGCAGAGGTGTATCCATGGTCCCGTCAGAGTCCTGAATCCACGCCTTCCGGCATGAAGCCGCCTAAGGCGTGAACCCATCTGTCATGGGACCTGAGAGATTTCCCCCTGGCGCATCCGAAGACGGCCGGGATTACCCCGTCGGTGGGCATACTCTTGAGAGAGTCATGCCGCTTTCCAGAATATGAACTCTTTCGCGGTCCTTTTGCCTGAGAGTTTCCCGGGTGGTTGCTCCTTCGGCGCCGCCCTCTTCCAATACGAAGTGGCTCGATCTCTCCCGCGAAAGATCTGCATCGCCAGAAAGGCGCGCCTCCCGGCGGACCCGTCTGTTGAAGCCATTGTAGGTGGGGGTATTACGGAGTCAACGCAAGCTCACAAAAGTCCGGAGTTACTCACATTCTTTCGGGAACCTCGATCCCCAAAAGCCCCAAAATCCTGGTTAAGACGGCCAAGGTACGGGCGCAAAGCCCCAGCCGGGCCGCCCGCAGCTCCAGATCGGATTCGGACAGGATATGATGGGCGCCATAGAAGCGGCTGAAGCGCTGGGCCAGCTCAAAGGCGTAATCACAGAGGATATTGGGCGCGCGCTTTTCCTCCGCCGCGATCATGGCGTCCGCTTCCAGGAGAAGCTGAAGCACCAGTCCCCGCTCCTCGGACGCGTGAATGGCGGGCGCGCCCGCTTCATAGCCTTCCTCCCGCGCCTTGCGCAGGATGGATTGGATGCGCACCGCCGCATATTGCAGATAAGGGCCGGTCTTGCCCTCGAATTTGGAGAAACGCTCCAGGTCGAAGATATAGTCCGTGGTGCGGTGGTTGGAGAGATCGGCGAATTTGATGGTGGCGATGCCGACCTGGCGCGCGATCTTCTCTTTCTCCTCCGCGCTGTAATCGCCGCCCAGTCCCTCTTCCGCCAGCCTTGAGTTGGCTTCGACCACCGCCATGGCGATCAGGTCATAGAGCTTCATCACCCCGCCGGCGCGGGTCTTGAACGGCTTGCCATCCGGGCCGTTCATGGTCCCATAGCCGACATGCTCCAGATGGGCCCTGCCGCCCACCCGCGCCTTCCTGGCGGCGCGGAATACCTGTTCGAAATGGCCGTGCTGGCGGTGGTCCACGACATACAGGATCAAATCGGGATCATGGTCGCGGACGCGCTCGATGATGGTAGCGAGGTCGGTGGTGCCATAAAGCACGCCGCCGTCGGACTTGAGCAAGATCAGGGGCGGCATCGGCTTCTTGTCGCCCTCCTCCGCCACCGCCACCACCAGTGCGCCTTCGCTCATCTCCGCCATACCGTGGGATTGCAAATCCTCCAGCATGGCCGGAATCAGATCGTGCACGCTGGATTCACCGTTCCAAAGATCGAAATGGATGCCCAGACTGTCGAATTCCCGCATCAGGCCGGTTTCGGAAACCTTGACGAAGTGCTTCCAGAGGGCGCGATAGCCCGGCCGCCCGTCCTGCAATTCCACCGTGGCGCGCCGGGCCGCCTCCAGCCTTGCCGGATCAGCCTTGCAGGCGGCGGAAGCGGCCGGGTAAAGCTCTTCCAGATCCTCCATGGTCACGGGTGAGACTTCAGGATAAGGACCGGAAGTACCGGGATCGAAATAAACCGGCGCCAGCCCGCGCAGCCCGATCTCGGAAATCAGCTGCCCCATCTGCAGGCCCCAATCGCCCAGATGCACGTCGCTCACCACAAGCCAGCCATTGGCGCGAAAGAGCCGTTGCAGGCAGTCGCCAATAATGGAGGAACGCAAATGCCCCACATGCATGGGCTTTGCGACATTGGGACCGCCGAAATCGATCACCAGCTTTTTGCCCTGCCCGGTTTCCGGGCGCGCTTCCCGGGCCAGAAGTTCCGCCATGGCGATGTCGGCCAAGTCCAGATTGATGAAACCCGGACCGGCGATTTCCAGCTTGGAAAAACGCAGGTCGGCCTTGAGACGGGCCGCGATCTTGCCTGCGATGGCCCGCGGATTGGCTTTTGCCTGTTTTGCCGCGGCCAATGCGCCGTTGCATTGAAACTGGCAAAGATCCGGACGGTCCGACAGCGAAACCTGACCCAGCGCGGCCGGCAGTCCTTCCGCTGCGAAAGCCTCCCCCACCGCACGCGACAATTCCGCGGTCAGCGAGGTCATGGGGTGAAGCGGCCGCGCTTCTGGTTATAGGCGCGCTCGGCATCGGTAAGCTGGAAGCCCACCAGCAGCTGATAATCCGTGGGCGGATGACCCGGCTCAAGAGTGATGGTGGTGTCGGCCAGGGTTTCGCTGTCGGTGGTGGCGGCACTCCCGGGCGCGAAGGTGATCCGGAAGGTGCCGTTCTTTTTGGAAAGAATGCGCTCGCCCTGGGTGAGCGCCAGGAAATAAGGCAGCGTGTAGGTGGCGCCGTCCGGACTGGGCGCCCGCGTCGCGTGCATGGTGAAGCTGAAGGTGGCGCTGGCGGTGGGAGCACCCTTGGTATAGCTGCAATGGCTGGTGACGCTGTCGATGGCGGCGGTATAGGCCTCGCCGGAGGGGTCGGCGGGGGCGCCGGCGCGGAAAACGGTCAACACCGCGGTGTCGCTAAGGATCGAGGCGCTGGGGCATTGCGGCCCGACCTGGGTATCGCTGCAGGCAACCAGCAGGATCCCGGCCAGGCCAGCCCCCATCAATGAAAGAACCGAGGTTACAGGTGAAGGGAGTTTCATGGCGGCGCGATTCCAGGAACGGTTGATCTTGACTTTTAGCCTTGGTCGGCCGAGTTCAGAAGCCTCATTTGCGGCGGGACATTAGCCAGCTGTTGCGGCCAAGCCAAGCGGCGGGACTTAAGGCAGGACAAGGCGCATGGCAGTCTACACCGATGTCAGCTCCGAGGAATTGGAGAGCCTGCTCGCCCAATACGAGATCGGCCACCCACTTGCTTTCAAAGGCATCGCCGAGGGAGTGGAGAATTCGAATTTCTACCTGCAGACGGAGCGCGGCGCTTTCATCCTGACGCTTTACGAAAAGCGGGTTAAGCTGGACGACCTGCCTTTTTTCCTGGGCCTGATGGAGCACCTGGCGGCACACGGGCTTTCCTGTCCCCAGCCTTTGCGCGACCGCCAGGGACGGCAATGGAGCATGTTGAAAGGCCGTGCGGCAGCGATCCTCTCCTTTCTCACCGGCGTCTCCCTGCGGCGGCCCGAGGCGATCCATTGCCAGGCCGCGGGTGAGGCGATGGCGCGCCTGCACGAAGCAGGCGCGGGATTTCCTCTTGTGCGCGCCAACGCCCTGGGACTTGCCGGCTGGCAGGAGCTGGCGGCAGCCACGGCTCCGAGGGCAGACGCCGTGCAAAGTGAGTTGCGGGTTTTGGTCGCGCAGAGCCTGGCGGCGCTGGCAAGGGACTGGCCCAGCGGGCTTCCCACCGGCGTGATCCATGCCGATCTCTTCCCCGACAATGTCCTGTTCATGGGCGATTCCGTTTCGGGGCTGATCGACTTCTATTTCGCCTGCAACGACATGCTGGCCTATGACCTGGCGGTCTTGATCAACAGCTGGTGCTTCGAGGGAGACGGCGCCTACAACATGACCAAGGGCAAGGCCGCCATCGCCGGCTATCGTGCGGTGCGCACGCTCTCCAACGATGAAGTTGCTGCGATGCCGGTCCTGATGCGCGGCGCGGCGCTGCGCTTTCTCCTCACCCGGCTTTATGACTGGCTCAATCCCGATCCCAATGCCCTGGTCAGGCCCAAGGACCCTCGCGAATATATCAAGAAGCTGCGCTTCCATCTTCAGGTGAAGCAGGCGAGCGAGTACGGGTTTTGATGGCGGAGCGTCGGCCAGGCGAAGTGCCCGGTGCGCAAAGCGCGCCCAAGCATGTGGAGATATTCACGGACGGCGCCTGTTCGGGAAATCCGGGGCCGGGCGGCTGGGCGGCGATATTGCGCAGCGGCCATCACGAAAAAGAACTCTCCGGCGGGACGCGCGGCACCACCAACAACCGCATGGAATTGACCGCGGTGATCGAGGGATTGAAGGCCCTGAAGAAACCGTCTGCGGTCGTGATCCATACCGATTCCCGCTATGTGATGGACGGCGCGATGACATGGCTTACCGGCTGGAAAGCCAAAGGCTGGAAAACCGCCGACAAGAAGCCCGTGAAGAATGAGGATCTTTGGCGCGCACTGGACGAGGCGATGGCGCGGCATCGGGTTCACTGGGTTTGGATAGAAGGTCATTCGGGGCATCCGGAAAATGAGCGTGCGGACGTGTTGGCACGGAGCGCGATACCCGGATAAGCTTCAGGAAAGGGGAGCCATGCTGTCGGCACGCCATATCCCCAATCTGCTTTCGGGCTTCCGCGTCGCGGCCGCGCCCCTGCTGGTTGTCCTGGCGGAAGACGGTGAACGTCTGGCTTTTGCCTTCGTAATGGCGGCCGCCTTCGCCAGCGATATCTGCGACGGCTTCATCGCCCGCCGGTTCGGCTTTGTCTCGGCCTTCGGCTCCCTGCTGGATTCGGTTGCCGATATCCTGCTTTTTTCGGCGATCCTGTTCGGCGTCTGGCGTTTCGAACAGCCGCTGGTCCTGGCGCATGGGACGGCCTTTCTCGCCGTTTTGCTGCTCTGGCTGGGCGGCGGCGCGCTGGCTTTGCTGCGCTATGGAAAGCTCGCAAGCTTCCATACCAGGCTGACCAGGCTCAGCGCGGTGGCACTGGGGCTTTTCGTCTTCATTCTGCTGACTGTCGGCTTCTACGCGTGGCTGTTCTGGAGTGCGGTGACGCTGGTCATCCTGAGCCAGATCGAGGAGATCATTCTCATTGTATTGCTGCCCCAATGGACGCCGGACGTGCCCGGCCTCATCTGGCATATGAGAAAACCCCACATGCCGGCCAAAAAATAAAATGGGCGGCCTAAGGGCCGCCCATGAAAAATTCCACAAAAAGCCGAGCGGCTTCAGCTGCCGGCGTAAGAAATCCGCCAGATCTTGCCCTTGTTGGAGTCGGCGACATAGAGCGCCCCGTCCGGACCCACCGCTTCTCCCACCGGACGATAGGCGGCATGGCCGCTATATTTGTCGTCCGGGGAAGGACCGGCAAAGCCTTCGGCGAAATCCTCCGGCGCCTTGAGGTCGCCATTGCGGTCGATCTGCACGAACACCACGTTATAGCCGCCATGGCCCCCAGGTATTTTGGGACCATTGGTGCCATGCATGGCGATAAAGGCGCCACCACGATATTTCGCGGGGAACTGCCTGCCGTTGTAGAAAACTAGGTCGAGGGGCGCGACACGCTTGGGCGCGAAACCCAGAACCGGCGTGTCATACATCGAGGCATCGGCCGGCGTCTTGTTGTCGCCGCCATATTCCGGCCCGGTCAGCCGCACCTTCCGGACCGCATCCCAATAGGTATAGGGCCAGCCCAGGTTGGAACCCTTGGTGATGCGGTGCATCTCATCGGCAATGGCGTCATCATCCGCCTCACTGACCAGGTCAGGGAAGGTCTGGTGGGTCATGTCGCGCCCATGGGTGACGCCATAGAGCGCGCCGGCCTGGGCCGACCAGTCCATCGCCCCCATGTTGCGCACGCCGGCGGCATATTGCTCACCGTCGGAAGGGAATTTCTGGTTGGTCTTGCTGTCGCTGAAACGCCAGACGCCGGAGCGGGTGGCCAGCGCCGGACAGGGCTTGATGCCCGCCCGCCGCACATCCTTATTGTTGGGATCCACACAGGTGTTGCCGCTGCCGTCGAGCGAGACATAGAGATTGCCCTTGCCGTCAAAGGCCAGGGGATGGGTGCCGGAGCCTTGCGCCGGCATGCCGTCGATCACCACCTCAGGCTGGCCCGCGGGCACCAGATCCTTGCCCAGGGCGTATTTGTAAACCGTGGTGTTGGAGGCGACGTAGAGCGCGCCCTTATAGACGCGGATGCCGGTCCCGCCGTTGACGCTGCCGAACTTCTCGGTCTTGTCGGCCTTGTGGTTCTTGTCGAGATGCAGAGCAACAATGCCGATGGGCGGCTGGTCCCGCCCGGCGGTGGTGGAGACATAGAGATTGCCATTGAGACCGAAGGCCAGATGGCGAGCGCCGGTGACGCCTTCCGCCACCACGCTGGCATGGAAGCCCTGTGGCAGGATCAAGCCGTCCGGTTCTTCGGCCCAGGCCGGGCCGGCCCTAAGCGCCGTCACGGCGGCAACGGCAAGAAAGGCAGCGGACAAAAACAGATGCTTCATGGTTCTAACCCCCAACTGATTGTTCATCCTTGTAAAACGTTATAGCGGCGCCAGAGATTTTTACGGCCTGGGCAGGAGCGTCGCGATCCGCGCCATTCATGGCGCGACGAGGTCTCCGTCCGACAGCATTTTGAGCATATGCTCGGCGCTGGAAACGCCATAAGCGCCGGGTTCCTCGAGATTCAGGGCCTTGACCACGCCGTTCTTGACCAGGGCGGAATAGCGCTGGCTGCGCTCGCCCATGCCGAATTTCCTGGCATCGAAGACCAGACCCATGGCGCGGGTGAAATCACCATTGCCGTCGGCCAGCATCAGCACCTTGTCGCCGGCGCCCTGGTCCTTGCCCCAGGCGCCCATGACAAAGGCGTCATTCACCGAGACGCAGACGATGGAATCGATGCCTCTCCCCCTCAATGCTTCATAATTCTGGACAAAGCCCGGCACATGCTTGGCCGAGCAGGTGGGCGTGAAAGCACCCGGCAGCGCGAATAGCGCCACGGTTTTTCCCTCGAAAATTTCGTCGGTCGAAATCGGGGTGGGCTTGCCCTCTTTCATGTGGGTGAGGGTGGCAGAGGGTATCTTGTCGCCGGCCTGGATCGTCATGGATTTTTCTTCCTCTTTTCAGCTTTCATTCAAGAAGACGCCGCCGCCGAAACGTCGTAATTTTTCGCGATGAAGGCCAGAACTTCCGCCGGGGCCAGCGGAGGCGAGAAATAATAGCCTTGGCCATACTCGCAGCCCAGCGAATTCAGCCAGGCCGCGTCGCTTTCACTCTCCACCCCCTCCACCACCACGGCACGGCCCAGGGTCTGGGCCATGGAGATGACGGAACGCAAAACCACATCATCGTCATTGGTAAGTGTGCCGCCGGCATGGCGGGCAAGGAAGCTCTGGTCGATCTTGATGGTGTCGAAGGGAAGGCTGCGGAACCGGCTCAAGGTCGAAGCCCCGGTGCCGAAATCGTCGATCGCCAGGCCCGCCCCCAGTGATTTGAGCCTCGCAAGCATCGTGGCCAGTTCGCCATCGCTCCCCACGGCGCCTTCGGTAATCTCCAGCTTCAAGGTGCCGGGCGCGACCTGGCTTTGCTGGAGAACCTGGCCGAAAAGCGCCTCAAAGCCGCCCCCGGAAAGCTGGCGCCGCGAAAGATTGACGCTGGCAAAAAGAGGCGGGTCCAAGGGGAAATAACGCTGCCAGCGCGACAGTTCAAACGCCGCCTGTTCCAGCGCAAAGCGGCCCAGGGCCACGATCAGGCCGGTCTCTTCCGAATGGGCAATGAAATCACCCGGCGCGATCAAGCCGCGCTCCGGATGGTGCCAGCGCAGCAGCGCCTCGAAACCCGCCACGCAACGGCCTTCCAGGCGGACGATGGGTTGGAAAAAAACCGCTATCTCGCCCATCTCCAGACCCCGGCGCAGGTCGGCTTCCAATGCCACGGCATCACCCGGTGCGTCCTCCTGCAGCGCGGGTTCATAAAGCCGGGCGACGCCGCCCCCTGCCCGCTTGGCAGCCCCCAGCGCCAGTTCGGCCTTGGCGATCAGGGCCAGGGGGTCATCGCCCAGGAAAACCAGCCCGGCGCTAGCCGGGGCATAAATGTCCCTGGTGCGGTAGGGATGAGGCGGCTGGCAAAGACCGACCAACTCATTGCCCAGGGGCTCGATTTCACAAGGAGGCAAGAGCAGGGCGAAAGCATCGCCGCCGACCCGGAAAATTCTTGCCTCGCCGTCAAAACGCTTTGCCAGGCGTCTTGCTGTGCCTTTCAAGACCACATCGCCGCCTTCATCCCCCAGGCTGGCGTGAATGGTCTTGAACCGGTCGAGGTCGAGCAGCGCCAATATGCCGTCGGGAAATGGCGGAGCTTCCAGGGCCGCCATCAGGGCCACCCGGTTACCCAGGCCGGTGAGCGGATCGGTTGAAGCCAGTGGGGCTCGCTCGACCTCCTCCTGCTTGCGGGCGGTGATGTCGGCGACCAGGCCCAGCAATTCGCCCGTCTGGTCGCGCCGGCGGATGCTGGCACTCAACTCCAGCCAGCGCCATTCTTCGGCGCCCGCCATCGCACGGAATTCCAGCCGCAACCTTTGGCCAGGCCGCGCCGCAGCCAGAATCTTTCCGAAGGACGGACGGTCATCAGGATGAAGCCGGTTGAGCCAGTCTTCCCAAGAAAGTGTTATCTCGCGCGCGCCAAAGCCCAGTATCGCTCCCGCCTCGGGGGAAAGAGCGAGAAGGCCGGCCTTAAGATCGAGCGCGAAAACACCCTGATGCGCCGAGCCGATGGCGGCCAGCGCCAGACTGGCAAAAGGGGTCGGGTCCACGCCCGGATTCTCACTCCGGGCTTCCAGGAGCTTGGCGGCAGGCGAGCCGTGCAGGAATGGCAGGACCGCGATTTCCTCGCTGGCGATCACCGCCAGGGCCAGGAGGATCGCACCCGCGGCGGCAAAGCCGCCGGTGGCAGCGGGGCCGGTGAGATTCTCGCCGAATCCCGATCCACCCCAGCTCGCCAAGCTGGTGAACGCGGCGGCGAACCCGACCAGGGCAAAAGCGGCGGCGCTGGGCAGGATTACCTGCGCCGTCTTCAGCCCACGCCGACCGCAAAGAAAAAGATAGACGGCGACCGCAGCGCTCCCGATCACGATGAGTATGTCGGTCAGAAGCGTGGCGCCGGGAATTCCCAGCCAGGCCAGCGCTCCCAACCCGCACAAGCCGTACAGCGCGAAGCGGAAATTTCGTTGCTGGCGGGGAACATATTCGCGCACGGGCACGATGGCGTCCGCCAGCTTCGCGCCCGCCGCCAGGGCCAGCGCGGTCAGGAATGCGCTGAGGCCGTAAGGACCGCCGATATGGGTGGCGAGCGCGGCATCGAACGTGCCGGTGCCGGCGAGCCAGCTCCACAAAAGCAGCAACAGCGTGATCGCCACCCAGCGCGGCGCGGCATGGCCGATCATGAAGGCCAGTCCACCGGTGATCATCGCAGCCGCGCCGATCAAGGCCCCCACCGCTGTGATGAAGATGGCGAGACTGCGATTGTGTCCGGCGAGCGCCGGCTCGGTCCAGGCATACAGCGCGGGCGGGGTGTCGGCATTCAAGACTTGCAGCGCCAGGCCCACCTGGGTCACGGGCGGTATCACCACCCGCCAGGCGCGGTGGCCATAATCGGGAGCCGGTTCGACCACCACGCCGGAATCCGAACTCGCCACCGCCAGGATCTGCGGCCGGGTCGAATGCGGCAAAAGGGACAGCGCCATGCTGGGCGGCTGGCCGGCCAGGATCACCCGGCTCACCGGCCTCACCTGGTTGTTGGTGAGCGCCAGCATGTACCAGGCGGAGCCGTCGTCTTCCGGCCCGCCCGGCGCATGATAGGGGGTGAGCGAGGACCTGAGCGGAATCACGTTGTCGCTGATGGCGAAATTCACCTGATGCGGCGGGGTCACGCCCGGCCCGGCCGGGCTGACGCTTGGCTGCGCCGGGCTGGTGTCTGGCTGCGTCCGGTCGGGAGCCGGCTGGGCGGATTGCGCTTGCGCGGCCACGGGGGCCGGCGTGAGGACGGCCAGTATGCAGACGATAAATGCGATCAGGGCCGCTTTCATGTCTTCCGTTTTGCTCAAAAAAGGCCGCTTTTGCTCAAAAAGGCGTGCTAGCCGCCCATCTTCAACCGGGCCCCATCTTGAGGCGAGATTCGTCGTCGAGAAGCGCATAGAGGATATGATCGCGCCACTCGCCATTGATCAAAAGATAGCGCCGGGCCAAGCCTTCCTCACGGAAGCCAAGCTTGGCGAGGAGATTGCGGGAAGGACCGTTTTCCGGCACGCAGGCGGCTTCGATGCGATGCATCCCCAGCGTCTTGAAAACAAAAGGGATCAGCGAGAGAAGCGCGTCGTGCATGAAACCCTGGCGGGCGAAGCGCGCTCCGATCCAATAGCCCAGGGCACAACATTGGGTGACGCCGCGGCGCACATTCGAAAGGGTACAGCCGCCGATCAGTCTGTCATCGCCTTTGCGGAAGATGAAGAAGACATAGGCCGAATCCAGCCGCGTTTCCTTGTGATAGCGCTTGATGCGACGGCGGAAGGCGCCTTTGGTGAGTTCATCCTCCGCCCAGATGGGCTCCCATTTGGCGAGGAACTCCCGGCTCTCCCCGCGCAAGGCCGCCCAGTGATGATAATCGGCGATGCGCGGATAGCGCAGATAGACGCCCCGGCCCTGGATCACCGGCTGCTGCCCCCCCGGAAAAGTCAGCCCCCGCATGAAGGCGAGCGGGCGGGCCATCGCGGCAACGGCTTTTTTCGGCCGCGCCGCCGTCAGGCCCATACGCGCGGTGATGACGTCATTCGGCGGCATGCATCGCGTCCAGCCGGTCGAAGCGTCCGGAGAATTTGGCATGGGATTCGAGCCTGCCTATGGGTCCCAGCGCGGCCATGGACGGCGCGCGCATGACGCGCGCGGCATGGCGTTTTACATCCTTTCCGTCCACTGCCTCGATTTTTTCCACGATCTCGGACACCGAAGGGACACGGCCCAGCGAAAATATCTGGCCGGCGATGGCCTCGCTGCGGGTGCCGGGCCGCTCCAGTCCCATCAGCAGGCCGGACTTCAGCTGTGCCTTGGCGCGCGCCAGTTCGGCATCGCCAATATTTGCCGTCATCGCCTCCATTTCGCCCGCGATCACGGCGGAGACTTCACCCGCATCCCTCTCGCTGGTGCCGACATAGATGCCGGTGAAGCCGCCATCCTGGAAATTGCTGGAAAAGGCATAGATGGAATAGCAGAGGCCGCGTTTCTCCCGCACTTCCTGGAACAGGCGGGAGGACATGCCGCCCCCCAGCACCATGGTGTAGAGCTGGCCGACATAGAAATCGGGATCGCGGGCGGAAATGCCGGGAAAGGCATAGGCGATGTGGGCCTGCTCCAGGTCCTCGGTGATGCGCATGTCGCCGCCTACATAGCGCGCATTCTCGGCGGGCGCCGGATCACCCGGCGCGAGCGAGGCCAGCTTTTCCTCAGCCAAAGCGACGATCTTTTCGTGTTCGACTGCCCCGGAGGAGATCACGGTCATCACTGGCGCACGGTAACGCGCCGCCTGATAGGCGAAGAGGTCTTCGCGGCGGAAAGATGCGACAGTGCGTTCTTCGCCCAGGATGGGCCAGCCCAGCGCCTGGCCGCGATAGACCACATTTTGCAGATGATCGAAGATGATATCGTCGGGTGTATCGCGCGCCTGGCCCAGTTCCTGCAGCACCACCTGGCGTTCGCGGTCCAGTTCCGCTTCGTCATGGGTCGGTTCGGTGAGGATATCTGCAATCAGTTCCAAGCCGAGCGCCACATCAGCTTTGAGCACGCGGGCGTGGAAGGCTGTCTGTTCGCGGCTGGTATAGGCATTGAGATAACCGCCCACCGCTTCAATCTCCTCGGCGATCTGGCGCGCGCTGCGGCTGCTGGTGCCCTTGAAGGCCATGTGCTCCAGCATGTGAGAGATGCCCATCTGTTCCGCGCTTTCATTACGCGTGCCGGTGCCCACCCACACCCCGAGCGCGGCGCTCTCCAATCCGGCCATCGGATCGGTGATGATCGTCAAGCCGTTGGAAAGACTGGATATTTCTAAATTCATCGCCCCAGTCTAGAAGAGATGAACTGGCGAAGCAAAGGAAGCTTGTTGGGCAGAACCTCCATCCGCTCGGGGCATTTCTCCAGGGCCGCCAAGGCCTTAGGGGTTTCGGGTGGATGGCCGATGGCGCGTGCGACGGCATCCGGGAATTTGGCGGGGTGAGCGGTAGCGAGAATCACCATCGGCCTGGCGCCGGACTTGACGTTGGCCCGGGCCGCCACCGCCGTGGCCACCGCCGTGTGCGGATCGAGGATGCGGCCGGTCCTTTCATAAACGCGCCGGATGGTGGCGAGCGTCTCCTGGTCATTGCTAGCAAAGGCGCTGTAGCGGCCGCGTAGCGCCTCCAACACCTTGCCGGGCAGAACCAGCTTGCTGTCGCGGGAGAAATCCGCCATCGCCGCAGCGGTCCAATCGGCATCGCGGCCGGAGGCTTCGAACAGGGCTCGCTCGAAATTCGAGGCGACCTGGATATCCATGGACGGGCTCAAGGTGTGGTGCGCCGTGCCCGCCGCATAGACACCCTCATTGAGGGCGCGGGCCATGATGTCGTTCTCGTTGGTGGCGATCACCAGCTTTTCACAAACAAGGCCCATGCGCTCCGCCGCCTCGCCGGCAAAGATGTCGCCAAAATTGCCTGTGGGCACCACGAAACTTGCCGGCCGGCCCAGCGCGGCCGTGGCGGTGAAGTAATAGACCGACTGCGCCGCGATGCGGACGAAGTTGATGGAATTGACCGCGGTGAGGCCGATCTCCCCCGCGAACGCCGTCTCCGCAAACAGGGCCTTCACCAGCGCCTGGGCGTCGTCGAAGCTGCCTTCCAGCGCGATGTTGTGGACATTGGCGTGGCGCGCGGTCGTCATCTGCCGACGCTGCACATCGCTGACCCGGCCTTTGGGATGCAGAACGAAGACATCGATGTCGGGAAGTCCGCCCAAAGCGGCGATGGCGGCGGAGCCGGTGTCACCGGAAGTGGCGGCGACGATGGTGGCCCTTCCCTGTCCTCCCTTGGCGCCCCGTGCCTTCAGCGCGCGGGCGAAGAGCCGGCCCAGCACCTGGAGCGCGATATCCTTGAAGGCGAAGGTAGGACCGTGGAACAGCTCCAGGAGATATTGACCCCCGTTCAATTCCGTGAGCGGCGCGATAGCGGGTGAATCGAAGCCGGCATAGGCCGCTTCGATGTCTTGCCGCAGGTCCTCATCGCTGAAGCTTCCGCCCGCAAAATTCTTGAGGATGGCAAAGGCGACATCCTGGTAGCGCGCACCCTTGAAGCCGGCGATGTCGGCTTCGCCAAGCCGGGGCCATTCGGCCGGCATGTAAAGCCCGCCATCGGGTGCCAGCCCGGCCAAAAGCACATCGGCGAAACTCGCCTTTGGCGCGGCCCCCCGTGTCGAAATGAAATCCACGAACGCCTCACTCTTTATGCCCTGCCGCTTCGCTACGTGAGGGCGTTACGGGAACGTCAGCCGGCCTTTGGAAAGGTGATAGGCGAAATAGACGCCGATCAATCCCGCCGCAAGCCCAAACCAGGTCACGGCGTACTGCAGGTGGTTGTTTGGGAAATCCACCACTGTCTTGCCGCCTTCCGGCCAGCCGCCGGGATTGGGCGTGGCGTCGGCCTCGATCACTGCCGGCGCGGCAAGTTTGGCGCCGTCCGCGGCGGCGATCCCCGCAAGGTCGCGGGCGTACCACACATGCCGTTTGGTATCGGGTGGGGGCGTGAACCAGCCCGGCGCATCCGGTACCCGCCAAATGCCGGAAAGGCGGGTCCGGCCTTCGGGCGGGGTGCGACGGGCGGCCGGCATCAGATCGCCCGGAATCTCACCCCGGTCCACCATCACCGTCTTGCCGTCATCGGTCGTGAAGGGCGTCAGCACATGATAGGCGGGTCCGCCGCCCGCCCCCGTGGTGAAGAGATAGGCTTCCTTGCTGTTGTCGAAGCGGCCTTGGAGCACGACTTTACGGTATTCGACCTCCTCCGGCGTCATCGCCAGCGCCTGATTGAGGGTGATGGGAGCGGCTGCCATATGGCTGTTGACCGTAGCGATCAGCCCCTCCTTCCATTGGAGGCGCTGAAGCTGCCACAGACCTAATCCGCACAGGATCGCCACCATGATGACGGTGGCGATGGTGAACCCGGGGTAAGGCTTGAATTTCACAGAAGATCTTTCATCGCTGCCTGCCCTCGCCTGCCCGATGCTTGTATTGGAGCACCAGCAGGGTGGATTTGGCGAGGCGCAGGAAGCCGAAGGTCAAGGCCAGGATCAGGGGCACCCACAACACCGCATGGACCCAGAAAGGCGGGTGGAAATGGAATTCCACAAACAGCGCCAAGCCGCAGACAATGGCGCCGACGATCAGGATTCCGAACACGGCAGGGCCGTCACCGGGATCGAAGATGGAATAGTCCAACCCACAGTTTGGGCAGCTCTTGCGGACCGCGAGGTAGCCCTCAAACAGCGGCCCCTGCCCGCAGTGCGGACAGAGGCCGAGGATGCATTCCCGA
Organism: uncultured Rhizobium sp.; assembly: GCA_964511505.1. Classification (GTDB taxonomy): domain Bacteria; phylum Pseudomonadota; class Alphaproteobacteria; order Micropepsales; family Micropepsaceae; genus Rhizomicrobium. The sequence goes on along the minus strand of CAZEFQ010000216.1, from coordinate 53,523 downwards.
AAGGTATGGGCGCCCGTCATCGGTAGGCGACGTGGATTTTGACCGTCCGGCCAGGAGCCCGGAGCGATGTGGGCAGTAAAACGCCCATGAGCGAACGGGCGGTCCGTAGCGACAGCGTGCGGACGCCGGCGGACAAAAGACCTAGCCTGCCGTAACGGGGCCCTGGCCCCAGACATAGATGCAGGCAAAAAGGAACAGCCACACCACGTCGACGAAATGCCAGTACCAGGCCGCCGCCTCGAAGCCGAAATGGCGTGTGGGCGTGAACTGGCCGGCGATGGCGCGGAACAGGCAGACGATCAGGAAGGTCGTGCCGATGATCACATGGAAGCCATGGAAGCCGGTCGCCATGAAGAAGGTCGAGCCATAGATCGCCTGGAGGTTGCCCGCGCCCGCCGCCAGCGAGGCATGCGCCGCGTCGGTGAAAGGAACCAGCGCCAGATGATTGAAGCCGAAGGTGAAGGGAGCGTGGGAATATTCATAAGCCTGAACCGCGGTGAAGCAGAGGCCGAGCGCGATGGTGAGGATCAGGCCATAAATCGAACCCTGGCGGTCGCCGGTCTGGATGGCATGATGTGCCCAGGTCACTGTGGTGCCCGAGGTCAGCAACAACATCGTATTGAGCAGCGGGAAATGCCAGGGGCTCAGCGTGACCACGCCCGCCGGCGGCCAGCTGCCGATGCCGACATCGTTGAAGAACAGCGCCGAGTTGAAGAAGGCCCAGAACCAGGCGACGAAGAACATCACCTCGGAGGCGATGAAGAGCAGCATGCCGTAGCGCAGATGCAGCTTCACCACCGGGGTGTGGTTGCCCAACACCACCGATTCATTGATCACGTCGCGCCACCAGCCCAGCATGGTGTAAAGTACCAGGCCCAGCCCGACCAGGAAGATCCAGGGCTGGCCGTTCACCGGCAGGTGGAAGAAGCCGCCGTAATCCTTGTTCATCCAGAACACGGCGCCGGCGAGCATGGTGAAGGCGCCGAGCGACCCGACGATGGGCCATGCGCTGGGCTCGACCAGATGATAATCGTGCTTCACATCACCGCTCATAATGCCCTCTCCCTGTCCTCAGCCGAAATATTCGCGCCACTGCACGATCGACATCAAATAAATCAGAACTGCGAACCCGCCCAGCACCAGCGCCAGGACGATATTGCGTTTACGGCGTTCCCTTTGCGCGCGATCACTCTCATCCCTCATGTCCAAAGCGGGGGAAGATGGAGAAGACGTTCCGCGATCAGCGCGGCGAAGGGAACGAAGACATATAAAAGCGAAACTGCGAACAGGCGCCTGGCAGACGGTTCTTTCACCGTGTCGCGCTCCCGCCAGACCGAAATAGCCTCCAGCAGCATCCAGAAGCCCATGCTGGCGGAAACGATCAGGTAAAGCATGCCGCCAAGGCCGATGAAAGCCGGCACGGTGCCAAGCGGCGCCAGCAGGATGGTGTAGATCAATATCTGGTTGCGGGTGGCGGGCTTGCCCTTCACCACCGGCAGCATGGGCACGCCGGCGCGGGCGTAATCCTCGGAGCGCCACAGCGACAGCGCCCAGAAATGCGGCGGCGTCCACAGGAAGATGATCGCCACCAGCACGATGGGTTGCAGCGATAGCGAGCCGGTCACGGCGGCCCAGCCTATGGCGGGCGGGAGCGCCCCGGCCAGTCCGCCGATCACGATATTCTGGGGCGTGCGCCGCTTGAGCCAGAGCGTATAGACGCAGACATAAAAAAAGACCGTGAAGGCGAGCAGTGAAGCCGCCAGCACATTCACGTAAAGCCACATGATGGCGACCGAAAGCGCCGCCAGGCCCCAGCCGAAGGCCAAGGCGTCTTCGCGCGTGACATGGCCCAGCGGAATCGGCCGCGTGGCGGTGCGGCTCATCAACCGGTCTATGTCGCTGTCATAGGCCATGTTGAGCGCGCCGCTCGCCCCCGCCGCGATGGCGATGCAGAGCAGCGCGGTGAAGGCGGTAAGCGGATGGACATGTCCCGGCGCCACAATGACACCCGCAAGCGCGGTGAACACCACCAGGGACATCACGCGCGGCTTCAACAGCGCGAAAAAGTCCCCGACGGTGGTGACCCGGCTATAGGCAAGGGAGTCCGTGATCGCCATCGCGTGCCTTAGTGCCCGTCAGTGGATATGCGGCAGTTCGTTGAACTGATGGAAGGGCGGCGGCGAAGGCAGGGTCCATTCGAGCGTGGTGGCCCCAACGCCCCAGGGATTGTCGCCTGCCTTGCGCTTGGCCGAGAAGGCTTCCGCCAGCATCCCCAGGAAGATCAGGACGCCGAAGCCCGCGATGAACGCACCGATGGAGGCGACGAAATTCCAGCCGGCGAAGGCATCCGGATAGTCCGCATAGCGGCGCGGCATGCCCTGAAGCCCCAGGAAATGCATAGGGAAGAAAGCGATGTTCACGCCCACAAAGGTCGTCCAGAAATGCAGCTTGCCCAGCGTTTCGTTGTACATGTAGCCGGTAATCTTGGGGAACCAGAAATAGAAGCCCCCGAAGATGGCGAACACTGCGCCCAGACTCAGCACGTAATGGAAGTGCGCCACGACATAATAGGTATCCTGCAGCACCACATCGACGCCGGCATTGGCCAGCACCACGCCGGTCACGCCGCCCACGGTGAAGAGGAAAACGAAGCCGGTGGCCCAGAGCATCGGAGTCTTGAACTCGATGGAGCCGCCCCACATGGTGGCGATCCAGCTGAACACCTTGATGCCGGTTGGCACGGCGATCACCATGGTGGCGAAGACGAAATAGGCCTTGGTGTCGACCGAGAGGCCCACCGTGTACATGTGGTGCGCCCAGACCAAAAAGCCGATGAAGCCGATCGCGACCATCGCATAGGCCATGCCCAGATAGCCGAACACCGGACGCTTGGAGAAAGTCGCCACGATATGGCTGATCATGCCGAAGCCCGGCAGGATCAGGATGTAGACCTCGGGGTGGCCGAAGAACCAGAACAGATGCTGGTAGAGGATCGGATCGCCCCCGCCTGCCGCGTTGAAGAAGGCGGTGCCGAAATGGCGGTCGGTCAGGAGCATGGTAATGGCGCCCGCCAGGACCGGCAGCGAGAGCAGGAGCAGCCACACCGTCACCAGGATGGACCAGACAAAAAGCGGCATCTTGTGCAGCGTCATGCCGGGGGCGCGCATGTTGAAGATGGTGGTGATGAAGTTGATCGCGCCCAGGATCGAGGAAGCGCCCGCGATGTGGAGCGAGAAGATGGCGAAGTCCATCGCCGGGCCGGGCGAGCCGGTGCTCGACAGGGGCGCATAGAGCGTCCAGCCGCCGCCCACGCCGATGCCGCCGGAATCGCCTTCCACGAACATGGAAAGCACCAGGAACAGGAAGGAGAAGGGCAGCAGCCAGAAGGAGATGTTGTTCATGCGCGGGAAGGCCATGTCCGGCGCGCCGATCATCAAGGGCACCAGCCAGTTGCCGAAACCGCCGATCATCGCGGGCATGATCATGAAGAACACCATGATCAGGCCATGGCCGGTGACGAAGACGTTGAAGGTGTGCGGCTCCTTGAATATCTGCAGGCCGGGATACATCAGTTCCGCCCGCATCATCATGGAGAAGAACCCGCCGATAAGGCCGGCGACCACCGCAAAGACAAGGTACATCGTGCCGATGTCCTTGTGGTTGGTGGAATAGACGAAGCGCCGCCAGCCGGTCGGGGTGTGGGCGTGCTCATGTCCGCCGCCATTGTGGGCGGGATGATGGGCGTCAAAGGCTACATCAGTCATGGTATCTCACCTATTTCACGGCGAGCCGGGTCGGCCCCGGATCGAGAGCGGCGAACTTTTTCTTGGAGTCGGCCAGCCATTGGGCATATTCGGCGTCGGTCACCACCTTCACCTCGATGGGCATGAAGGCATGACGGGCGCCGCAGAGTTCGGAGCATTCGCCATAAAAAGTGCCGGTCTGGGTGGCTTTGAACCAGGTATGGTTGAGGCGGCCGGGCACCGCATCCATCTTCACGCCGAACTGGGGAATGGCCCAGCTATGGATCACGTCGGCTCCGGTGGTTTCGATCTCGACAACCTTGTTGACCGGCACTTCCACGATATTGTCCACGCCGAGGAGGCGCGGCTCGCCCTTGGCCTTGGCGTCGGCATCGGACAGACCCAGGCTGTCATAGGTGAAGCCGGCATCGGCGCCGGGATACTCATAGGTCCAGAACCACTGCTTGCCGATGGCGCGGATATGCACATCCGGGGTGGGAATGGCGGCTTCGTAATAGAGGAGTTTGAAGGAAGGGATCGCGATCACCACCAGGATGATGACCGGGATCAGGGTCCAGGCGACTTCCAGAAGCGTGTTGTGATGGACTTTGGAAGGGGTCGGATTGGCGGCGGCGCGGAACTTCATCACCACATAAACCAGCAGCGCCAGGACAAAGAGCGACACCGCGGTGATGATGTAGAAAAGTTCGCGATGGAACCCTTCGATTTGATCCATCACCGGAGAGGCAGACGGCTGGAACCCGATCTTCCAGTTTTCGGGCAGCGCGACCGCAGCCGTGGCACTGAGCGCCAGGCTGAGGGTGATCAGTGCTCCGATCCCGGTTTTCCTGCCGATTCCACTTTTTCTAAATGGCATAAGGCGACCTCGCAAAAGCCCTAAGGCCCAGGAGCCAGTCCTGCGCCTTCCAAGATTCCGGGCAGGATTTAGAGGGGTTAACCCCTTAAAGTCATTGCGACCTTATGGCACGGCCCTGTTTATAACGCCCCGGATGGGGGCATGTCCCAGCCTAAAGCAGCGGCCAAGCGTGCTTCAGCCTTGCTCCAAGGCTGTTCCGGCACGATATCTAGGCCTGCCTGCGCACGCATTTTGCGCTTTTCCTGAGTATCTTGGAGCATTGTCATGGCCGACACCGAGCTTTTTTTCTCCCGCACCGGCATGGACCGGGCCAAGGTTCAGGACACGGTGGATGAGGCTTTAAGCCACGCCGACGATGGAGAATTGTTCCTGGAGGTGAGCCAGAGCGAATCATTCGCTTATGACGACAACCGGCTGAAGGCCGCCACTTTCGATACCTCCCAGGGGTTCGGGTTCCGGGCGGTGGCCGGCGAAGCCACCGGCTATGCCCACGCCACCGAGCTGTCCGAGGACGCGATCAAGCGCGCGGCTCGTACCGTCAAGGCGGTGTCCAGCGGGCATGCCGGGGTGACGGCGGCCGGCCCTGCCCGCACGAACGCAAAGCTCTATACCGACCTCGATCCCCTGGAGACGGCGGACTTCGGCAAGAAGGTGAAGCTGCTGGAGGACATGAACGCTTATGCGCGTGCCAAGGACAGCCGTGTGCGCCAAGTTTCAGCCTCGCTGGCCGGTGAATGGCAGCGCATCGAAATCATGCGGGCGGGCGGGGAGCGCTATTCCGATATCCGCCCCCTGGTCCGGCTGAATGTCTCGGTGGTGGTGGAAGAGAATGGCCGCCAGGAGGCCGGCAATTTTGGCGGCGGCGGTCGCGGTGGTTATGAGACCTATATCGATCCGGCCTATTGGCGCGATGCGGTAGACGAGGCGCTGCGCATGGCGCTGGTCAATCTCTCTTCGGTGCCAGCCCCGGCCGGCGAAATGACGGTGGTCTTGGGCCCCGGCTGGCCGGGCATCCTGCTCCACGAAGCGATCGGCCATGGGCTGGAAGGCGATTTCAACCGCAAAAAGACGTCCGCTTTCGCCGGGCTTCTGGGCGAGCGGGTGGCAGCGCCCGGCGTCACCGTGGTGGATGACGGCACCATTGACGGGCGGCGCGGCTCGCTCACCATCGATGATGAAGGCACGCCGACATCGCGCACCGTCCTGATCGAGGACGGCATCCTGAAGGGCTATATGCAGGACCGGCAGAATGCCCGGCTGATGGGCATGGCGCCCACCGGCAATGGGCGCCGGCAAAGCTTCTCCTCCCCGGTGATGCCGCGCATGACCAACACCTACATGCTGGCGGGCGACAAAGACCCGAAGGAGATTCTGGAAAGCGTGAAGAACGGCATCTATGCGGTGAATTTCGGCGGCGGCCAGGTGGACATCACCAACGGCAAATTCGTGTTTTCCTGCACCGAAGCCTATCGCATCGAAAGCGGCAAACTGGGCGCCGCGATCAAGGGCGCGACCTTGATCGGCTCAGGGCCGGAGTCGCTCACCCGCGTCTCCATGATCGGCAATGACCTGAAGCTCGACACCGGCGTCGGCACCTGCGGCAAGAACGGCCAGAGTGTGCCGGTGGGGGTGGGCCAACCGACGCTGAGGCTGGATGGATTGACGGTTGGCGGGACTGCGGCGGCGGCCTGACGATGGCGAAATACTGGTTCCGACAGAAGACCTTTGGCTACGGCGCCACGCCCAATACCTGGCAGGGCTGGCTGGCGACGCTGGTCGCCTGTGGGCTTGTGTTCGCGGTGGTGATCGAGGCGATGCAGATTCCCGACCAGGGAACCGCCAAGCTGGTGGCGCTGTCGGGCGCGGCGATCATCCTGATCGCATTCTCGGTGATCGCCTACATCAAGACCGAAGGCGGCTGGCGCTGGCGCAGCGGACGGGATGACTGAGCTTATCTACAAGGTTGTTCCGCGCGCCGAATGGGACGCAGTGACCGACACCTATCACGGCTCGGCACATGATAAGCGGGACGGCTTCCTGCATTTCTCCACCCGCGCACAATTGCCTGAAACGCTGCGCCGGCATTATGCGGATCAGAACGATCTGGTCCTGGTGGCAGTGGAAGCCGAAGCGCTGGGTGACGCACTCAAATGGGAATATGCCCCCAAGCGCGGCGAGGACTTTCCGCATCTCTATGCGTCTCTGCCGAAACAATCGGTGAAATGGACCGCGCCGCTCATATGCAAGCTTGGCGGCGAATATTTGCTGCCACCCGGCGAATAACCGGTTAGTCTCCCGCCATGCTCTCCCTTGAAGGCAAGACCCATTACCTCGGCGACGGATTCTTCGTCACCCGCCTCTTGCCCGACTTGAAGCGCCGCAGCGTGGGACCGTTCCTGTTCTTCGATTATTTCGGACCGGTGAATTTCCCCCCCGGCAAGGGCATCGATGTCCGCCCGCATCCCCATATCGGGCTTGCCACCATCACCTACCTGTTCGAAGGCTCGCAGATGCATCGCGACACGCTGGGCTCGGCGCAGGAGATCCTGCCCGGCGATGTCAATTGGATGACCGCCGGGCGCGGCATCGCCCATTCCGAACGCACCGGCCCCGAGGCGCGTGCCGCCGGCCACAGGCTGCACGGCATCCAGACCTGGATCGGCCTTCCCGTCACCCACGAGGAGGCCGAACCGAATTTCCAGCATTTCAAGGCGGCCGAGTTGCCGCAGATGGAACAGCAGGATGTGAAGCTCAAGCTGATGGTGGGCAAGGCATTCGGGCTGGCGGCACCGGTCAAAGTCTTCTCCCCCATCTTCTATGCCGATGCGCAATTCGCGGTGGGCGGGGCGCTCACTTTCGACACCGAATATGAAGAGCGGGCGGTCTTTGTCACCGAAGGAGAACTGCAGGTGGGGCCGGACATCATTCCCGCCGGCCGGGTGGTGGTGTTGGACAAGGACGATCTCACCACGCTTTTCGCCCATGCGCCGGCACGCGTGGTCCTGTTCGGCGGGGCGCCCCTGGACGGGCCGCGGCATCTCTGGTGGAATTTCGTTTCTTCCTCCAAGGAACGCATCGAGCGAGCCAAGCAGGAATGGAAGGAAGGCAAGTTCGGCCTGATCCCCGGCGACGACAAGGAATTCATCCCGCTTCCGGAAGAAAAGAAACCAGCCGGGGAGAAGACGTGAAGCCGGCCGTTGTCCTGGTGCTGGGCCTTGTCGTGCTGGCGTTCGGCACGCTCTTCATGCTGCAGGGCGCGGGCGTGGTGCATTGGCCGCGCGAAAGCTTCATGATCGACAACCGTATCTGGATCGAGCGCGGTCTGGTGGTGGTGTTGATCGGCTTGGCGCTGGTCGCCACCTCATGGCGTATTCGGTAGAAAGCGTTCAGAGGAAATTATATTCCTTGAAGAGATGCGTAAGGTCGCGGCCCCAGACGCCACGATAGTTCTTCAGCATTTCGTCGGCGCGGGTATAGCCGCGCGAAACCAACTCGCGTAAGGGGTTGAGAAACCCGTCCTCGCTCATGCCGCCGGCATCCAGCGCGGCGCGGCGTTTCAAGCCGGCTGCGGAAATCTCCAGCATGCGGTGCGCGAGTTCATGCACCGTGGTCTTGCGGAACGGCACCTTGAAGGCCTGGCGCGGCACCGCATCGCGCATGGCCTGGCGCTCTTCCGCCGTCCAGTCCTTGACCAGGTCCCAGGCGGCATCCAATGCCACGCCGTCGTAAAGCAGGCCCACCCACAGCGCCGGCATGCCGCAGATGCGCCGCCACTGTCCCCCATCGGTGCCGCGCATCTCCAGGAAGGTCTTCATACGCACTTCCGGGAAAATGGTGGTGAGATGATCCGCCCAGTCGCTCATCGACGGCTCGATATGAGCGACCTCGGGGATCTTATGTGCCAGGAAATCGCGGAAGCTTTTCCCCGCCACGTCGATATATTTTCCGTCGCGATAGACGAAATACATCGGCACATCGAGCGCGTAGTCCACATAGCGCTCGAAGCCCATGCCGTCCTCGAACACCCAGGGCAGCATGCCGGCGCGCGCATTGTCCACATCGCTCCAGACCTGGGCGCGATAGGAAAGAAAGCCGCTGGGCCGGCCTTCGCGGAATGGCGAATTGGCGAAGAGCGCGGTGGTGACAGGCTGCAGCGCCAGACCGACGCGGAATTTCTTCACCATGTCGGCTTCGGATTCGAAGTCCAAATTCACTTGCACCGTGCAGGTGCGGAACATCATGTCCAGGCCGTAGCCGCCCACCCTGGGCATGTAGCGGCGCATGATGTCGTAGCGGCCCTTGGGCATGACCGGCGTCTCGGCCAGGGTCCAGTTGGGCGCAAAGCCGAAGCCCAGGACGCCGGCGCCGATCTCGCCGGCCACTTCGCGCGTCTGTTCGAGATGCGCGTCCACCTCGGCGCAGGTTTCATGGATGGTCTTGAGCGGCGCGCCGGAAAGTTCGAATTGCCCGCCGGGCTCCAGGGAGAGCGAGGCGCCCCGCTGGGAGAGGCCAATGATGTTGCCCGCCTCCCGGATCGGTTCCCACCCGAACCGCTGCATGCCCTCCAACAGCTGGCGGATGCCGGGCTTGCCCTCATAGGAAACCGGTTTGCAGGTCTTGAGGTCGTAGACGAATTTTTCGTGTTCGGTGCCGATGCGCCAGTCCGCGCGCGGTTTCATCCCCTTGGCGAGGTAGCGCACCAGATCGTCACGGCTCTGGATCGGGCCGCCGGCGGACTGCGGAATGGACATGGGCCTGACAATCTCCCAGGAGGCGGTCTCTCGGCGGCAGCCGGTACTTAAGGAGCCCAGGGAACGGCTGCAAGAACTCATCTACTTTCGTATTGACTTAATTAAGTCAAGGCGAAAATATAGGCATGATGAATGGTCTCCGGGCTCTTTCAGACCCCACCCGTCAGCGCATTGTGGAGATGCTGGCGCACGGCGCGCTGTCTTCCGGCGAGATCGCCAGCCGCTTCTCGCTTTCAGCGCCCGCCGTCTCCCAGCATCTCAAGACTCTGCGCGGCGCCGGGCTGGTGAGCGTGCGGGCCGAGAAGCAGAAGCGCATCTATCAACTGGACCCGGAAGGCGTGGAGGAGTTGGCTGATTGGGTGGCCCGCATCCGCGCCTTCTGGAATCCCAGATTGAATGCGCTGGAAGAGGCACTGCGGAAAAGCAAATGAGCAAAGGTGAAGTCATCCCGGAAAGCGCGGTACGCTTTGTCCGCCTCCTGCCCCATCCGCAGGCGAAAGTCTGGATCTTTCTCACTGACACCGGGCGCCTGACTGAGTGGTACGGCGAAGGCCGGATCGAGCCCAAGGAGGGCGGTGCGGTGTCGCTGATGGGCGGTCATATCCGCGGGGTGGTGACGGGATGGCGGCCGGAAAAATTCCTGGCCTATACCTGGAATGTATTCTCGCCGGGCGAAACGGAATCCCGATGGCCGATAAGCTATGTCGAGCTGGCATTGGAACCGTTTGATGACGGCATAAAGCTCACTCTCGTCCATCGGCCTATTGCCGAAGCGATGCAGAACCAGACCGCGATGGGCTGGCACACTTACTTCGACCTGATCGCGGCCGGAATGGCGGGCGACTTTCCTAAGCGTGCCGATGTCTTCCCCAAGAACGCCGCGCTCTATGGCGTCGATATGAACAATCTCAAACGGTGAAGTCGGCCGCGCTCGTCAATTGGAATTCTGCCGCTGGTCCAGCCCCTGCCCCAATTTTGTGAGCAGCTCGCCGCCGGCCTTGAGCGCCGTGGCACAACGCTCAGCCACCGCCTGTTGATCGGCGGGCCGCATATCGAAGGCGCCGGCCTGCAGCTGTTTTTCCAGATCCGGCTTAGGCACCATGGAGTCCAGTCTTCCAAGCCAATAGAGGGTGGAAAGCATCGCGGCTCCTTGATCATCCGGATTTCCCGAGGTGCTCATCCTCAGGCTGATGGAGAGACATTGGATGTCATCGGCGGTCTCGTCGGCCATGGCCTGGCCAGCGCAAAATCCGCACATAACCGCCAGAGCCGCCATATTTCTCAGGGCCATAGAATTTCTCCTTTAAGCGGGAGCTTATCCCATGCCGCCGGAAAGCTGCTATGCTGCATGCTGGCGTTCGGGGGGAAACAATGAAAAAGATTCCGGTCGGCGCGACTATTTCGCATGCATACGGAGTGGCATTCGGCGAATTTCCAAAGCTTTTGAAATTGCTCTGGTTGCCCCTGCTGCTCACGCTGGGATTGAACGCCATTGTCGGCCCACAATTCACCGCCTTGTCGCAAGGCTTGCGGACCCACGATTTTTCAAAAGTGACCATGCCCGGTCCGCTGATCCTTCTCATCGCCCTGGCGGCGTGGACCTTCGCCTTCATGCTGATGACTGGCAGCTTCCAATACGCCCTGGGTCAAGACGAAGCGCGCCCGCGCGCCTACTACCTGTCTTTCGCCATGCCTTTGTGGCGGCTGATCGGAGCTTTTCTTGCCCTCATCCTGGCAATGGCGGGACTTGTTCTTGTGTATGTCATCGCCGTTCTGCTCGTCTTGTTTCTGTTCCGGCTGGGCCTGACGGCGGCGCATATTTCCGATGCTTCGCTCAAGACCATCCTGGCCTTCGACGCGCTGTTGGCCTTCCTGGCCGGCTATTGCGGCTTCATCTTCTGCTGGGTGCGGCTTGGGTTTCTTCTGGGAGCCATAACCATCGCGGAAGGCCGCGTCGGGCTGGCCCGGAGCTGGACTCTCAGTCGCCGGAATTTCTGGCGCATGTTCCTCGTCTCGCTCGCGCTGTTCGTCCCCTTCTTGTTGTTGGAGATTGTGGCCTTTTATGCTTTGGGCCTTTTTCCGCATTTTACCCCGGGCGCGACCCCGGCGGAGATCCAGGCGGCCCAGAATGCGGCCAGTACCGCGGCTTTCGCGCGGATGAATGATTATTGGTATCTCGTCTATCCAGGTGGCGCGATTGTCAGCCTGGTGCTTTACGGCCTGATGGGGGGTGCGGGCAGCTTCGCTTATCGCGCCTTGACGGACGACGTCACACCCAGTCCCCTCTGACAGACTGCCAGATTGAAAGCGCCGCCAGCGCGGCGGTGTCAGCGCGCAGGATGCGCGGGCCCAGCGTCACCGGGGTGACGAAGGGCAACCGCCTGAGATAGGCGCGCTCCTCCATGTGAAAGCCGCCCTCCGGACCGATGAGGATAGCAGCGGCACCAGGCAATGCCATCTTCGCCAGGGGCCGCGCCTCCCCATCCTCGTCGCAGAAATAAAGCCGCCGCTCGCGGGGCCAATCGGCAAGCGCTTTCTCCAGCGGCAGCGCTTCGCGGATTTCCGGCACGGTGAAGCGGCCGGATTGCTCCGCCGCTTCCACCGCATTCGCCGCCATGCGTTCCAGATTGACGCGGTGGACGACGGTGTGGCGCGTGATCACCGGCTGCAGCACGGCAACGCCCAGTTCCGTCGCTTTCTGGGTAAGATAGTCAGCGGGCGTCTTTTTGATGGGTGCGAACAGAAGCCAGAGATCGGGCACGCCGGCCTGTTTTTGGGTCTTGCGCAGAAGGATGAGGCTCACGCCCCGTTTGTCCGCCGCAGCGATTTCGGCCAGCCATTCGCCATCCCGGCCGTTGAACAGGCTGACACGCTGCCCTGTCTTGGCCCGCATCACATGCAGCAGATAGTGGGCCTGGGCCTCGGAGAGGCTGATCGTGGCGCCCTGGAAAAGCTCCGCCTCCACATAAAGCCGGAGCTTCCCGCCCGGTTCTTTAATCTCCGTTGTTTCGCCCGCACCGGCCATGCCACACTTGATCCCGCATGAGCCCTTTGATGCAAGCCCCTGCTGACACGGTGAGATCCCATTGGTTTGCCGCCCTGCCGCCCAGGCTGCAACCTTGGGCACAGCTGATGCGGCTTGAGCGCCCTATCGGCACCTGGCTCCTGTTCTGGCCTTGCGTCTTCGGGTTGATCCTGGGCGCAATGGCCGATGAGCGGGTCTTCACCGAATGGCGCGACTTTTATTATGTGCTCCTGTTCGGGCTGGGCACGATTGTGATGCGGGGCGCGGGCTGCGCCTTCAACGACATTGTTGACCGCGACATTGACGCCAAGGTGGCGCGCACCAGGGCAAGACCCATCGCCTCGGGCGCCATCAGCGTCGCCCGCGCGGGGATTCTCATCCTGTTTCTGTGCCTGGCCGGACTGGCGATCCTGCTGCAGTTCAATCTCCTCACCGTGGTGCTGGGCGTCTTTTCGCTGGTCCTGGTGGCCATCTATCCCTTCATGAAGCGCGTCACCTTCTGGCCTCAGGCCTGGCTGGGCCTCACCTTCAACTGGGGGGCGCTGATGGGCTTTGCGGCCGAGGCCGGACACATCGACCTGGCCGATCTTTACCTCTATGCCGGCCTTTTCTTCTGGACGCTGGGCTACGACACCATCTACGCCCATCAGGACAAGGAGGATGACGCTCTGATTGGGGTCAAATCCACCGCACTGCTGCTTGGAGAAAAGACGCCGGTCTGGCTGCTGCGCTTCTATGCCGTGAGCTTCACCTTGATCTTGGCGGCGGGCTTCACCGACCATGCCGGCTGGCCTTTCGGGGTGCTGATGCTGGCGGCCGGCGCCCATATGCTCTGGCAGGTAAAGCGGCTCGACATCCATGATCCCGGCAATTGCCTGAGGCTGTTCCGGGCTAACAAGGCGACCGGCGCTTTGATTGCTTTTGCCTTCGCCGGGGCTGCCTGGTTCGGATGATGGCGCTTCACACGCTTCTTTTGTTCATCGGCGCCGAGTGGATTTTCTCCGCCACGCCGGGCCCGGCCGCGATGCTGGTCAGCGCCTATGGTTTCCGCGGTGGCTTTGGCGCGGCGGTGGCGGCCAATCTCGGCATCCAGACCGGCAACGCCATCTACATCGTGATCTCGGCGCTGGGACTGGGCGCGGTGATGGCAGCGTCGGCATGGGCCTTTACCATGGTCAAGCTTGCGGGCGCGGCTTACCTGATCGCTCTGGGCCTCTACACGCTTTGGCGCGCCGGCGAAGAACGGGGCCAAGAAAACGCAAAAGGCCACCCGTACCGCCAGGCCGTTCTCACCCAATTGGGCAATCCCAAGGCGATTTTGTTCTTCGGTGCTTTCCTGCCGCAATTCCTGGACCCGCACCGCATGCTGGTTCCGCAATATGCGGAAATGTTCGCCATCATCATGCTTGGGGAGACTTTGATCTTGGGCTTTTACGGTTGGCTGGGAGCCCAAGGCAGGCGATTGGCCGGACCGCGCTTTGCACTCTGGCGCGACCGGATCAGCGGCGCCGCCTTCGTCGCCATCGGCACGATCTTCGCCGCCGCACGCCGCGCCTGACGCCATGACGCCGGACGCGTTCATCCGCGCCAATGCCGAATTGATGTCTCCGCCGCTGGTTCCGGAGATCGGGCTTTATCTTGCCACCGAGGTCGTGCCGCTCTGGAAGAAGACCGAAGAGGAGCTGGCAGAGACGGGCGTGCCGCCGCCTTATTGGGCCTTTGCCTGGGCGGGTGGCCAGGCGCTCGCCCGCTATGTGCTGGATCATCCCGAACTGGTCCAAGGCAAGAGGGTGCTGGATTTTGGCGCCGGCTCCGGCCTGGTGGCGCTGGCGGCGGCTAAAGCTGGCGCGGCTTGCGTGCTGGCCGCCGATATCGACAAATTCTCCATTGCGGCGATCAAGGCCAATGCCGAAGCCAATGCATTGTCCGTCACCACCACGGTTGAGGACATGGTCGGGAGCAACCAGGCTTTCGACGTCATCCTGGTGGGCGACATGTGTTACGAGCGCCCGCTGGCCGAACGGCTGATGGCGTGGCTAGTTAAAAGCGATGCCCGGATTCTGCTGGGCGATCCCGGCCGCTCCTATTTTCCCAAAGAAGGCCTTACCCGGCTCGCCCAATACAATGTGGCGACCACACGCGAACTGGAGGACCGGGAGATTCGCGAGACCGGGGTCTGGCAATTGAACCGGGGCTAGGCGGAACGCGCCCGCTCTGCCAAGGTAGCGTTGATGCCATGGAGCATCGGCCCGGAAAAGTGGGAGCCTGCGCCAGCAGGCGAACCGGTTTTCCGAATGCCGTGCGACCATGAGATAAGGGGTCTTCATGCTGTTCGACCGCGTCAAATCACTGGATGCCATCATGGCGACGGCCGAGAAAAAAGGCCTGCACCGGTCGCTCGGTCCCTTCCAGCTCACCTTGCTGGGCATCGGCGCGGTGATCGGCACCGGCATATTCGTGCTCACCGCCGAAGCGGCGCAGAAGGCCGGCCCGGGCATGCTGATGTCCTTTGTCGTGGCCGGCTTCGTCTGCGGGGTTGCGGCCTTGTGCTATTCCGAGCTGGCCTCCATGGTTCCGGTGGCGGGCTCGGCCTACACCTACACCTATGCCGTGGTCGGCGAGATGATGGCCTGGATGGTGGGCTGGGCGCTGATCCTGGAATATGCGGTGGGCGCCAGCGCCGTCGCCGTCGGCTGGTCCAATCATGCGGTCGGCCTGGCGCAGGGCTTGGGCTATAATTTTCCTGCCGCCATCAGCAATGCCGACGCCCTGATGGCCAAGGTCGAACTCATGCTGGGCGCCTCGCCCACACCTGACATTCTGGAGGCGCTGAAAGTTGGCGGCTGGATCAATGTGCCCGCCATCGTGGTGGCGGCGGCGGTGACCTGGCTCCTGATCATCGGCACCACCGAAAGCGCGCGCGTCAATGCGGTGTTGGTACTGATCAAGATCTCAGCCTTGACCCTATTTATCGCGCTGACCATTCCGGTCCTCAATGCCCAGAACTTTACACCTTTTGCGCCGACCGGACAGGCCGGCATCTTCGGCGCCGCCGCTTCCATCTTCTTCGCGTATGTCGGCTTTGACGCGGTTTCGACCGCCGCGGAAGAAACCCGCAATCCTCAGCGTAATGTTCCCATCGGACTGATCGGTTCGCTCGGCATCTGCACCATCTTCTATTTGCTGGTGGCCAGCGGTGAGATTGGCGCCATCGGGGCGCAGCCGGTAATGGAAGCTGGCGCGGCGCTGCCGCCTGGCTCAGCGGAGATGACCGGCCGCTGCGCCATCCTGAGCGCGGGCGCGGTGCAGCCGCTGGTCTGCTCCAAGGAAGCGCTGGTGCATGTGCTGGAGACCATCGGCTGGCCGGCACTGGGCCGGTTGGTGGGCCTGGCCGCGGTGATTGCGCTGCCTTCGGTGGTGCTGATGATGATGTTCGGCCAAACCCGTGTCTTCTTCACCATGGCGCGCGACGGCCTTCTGCCGGAAAAACTTGCCTCCGTGCATCCCCGCTACAAGACGCCCCATGTGGTTACCCTGGTCACCGGCATCGGCACCATCATCGCCGCCGCCGTGCTGCCGGTGGGAAAGCTGGCGGACTATTCCAATTCCGGCACCTTGTTTGCTTTCTTCATGGTGGCGGTGGCGGTGATGGTGCTGCGCAAGACCGACCCCAGCCGCAGGCGTCCCTTCCGTGCGCCGGGCGTCTGGGTGGTGGCGCCGCTGGCGATGCTGGGATGCCTGGTGCTCTATCTCTCCCTGCCGCTGACGGCCATTTTGCTCCTGCCGGTATGGGGCGGCATCGGGCTTCTGGTGTATTTTTTCTACAGCCGTTCCCGCAGCCATGTCGGGCGCAGTATGGAGTCCGACACTCTGGATGATCCGCCAAGTTACGGCATCAGGAACTAGGGTCTGAACTCAATTATCCCGTGAGCCGCGTTGCGAGGAAAAATGGCCGAATGGCAGGAGAAAGGCGCAGGACGTATCGAAATACGGCCGAGCCTTTCGACGCACCAGTCGGCCATTTTTCCCGCAACCCGAAGGGACGCGGGTCTTTTGGTCCCTGGGCGGCGTCGCTCGTCGCTCATGGGCTATTCAAGCCCACCTCGCTCCTCGCTCCTGGCCAGGAACCAAAATCCCAAGCGTCGCGGCCATGCGATAATTGAGTTCAGACCCTGATGCCTTATCGGTCACTGCGCGATTTCATCGCCCGTCTTGAAAAAGACGGTGCCCTGGTGCGCGTGACAGAGCCGGTCTCTACCGTGCTGGAGATGACCGAGATCCAGACTCGCCTGATCGCGGAAGGCGGGCCAGCGGTCCTGTTTGAGCGTCCCATCAAAGCGGACGGCACGCCTTCCTCCATTCCGGTGCTGGTCAATCTCTTCGGCACCGTGCGCCGCGTCGCCATGGGCGTGACCATGGGAGGTCACGAACGCACCGGCGCGAAAGACCTCCGCGAGGTGGGTGAGTTGCTGGCGCAGTTGCGCCAGCCCCAGCCGCCCCGTTCTTTCGGGGAGGCGGCGGAACTCCTGCCGTTGGTCAAGACCGTGCTGGCGATGAAGCCCAAGACCGTGAGCAAACCCGCCTGCCAGGAGATCGTTCTTACCGGCAACGAGATCGACCTGAATGCGCTTCCCATCCAGACCTGCTGGCCGGGCGAACCGGCGCCCTTGATCACCTGGCCACTGGTGGTGACGCGCGGGCCCTCTGATGCCCGCGAAGACAATTACAATCTCGGCATCTATCGCATGCAGGTGCTGAACAGGAACCAGACGATCATGCGCTGGCTCAAGCATCGCGGCGGAGCACAGCATCATGCGCGCTGGGGGAAGGAAAAGCGTGAACCCCTGCCTGCCGCCATCGTGCTGGGCGCCGATCCCGGCACCATCCTGGCCGCGGTGACGCCCGTGCCGGAGACACTGTCTGAATATCAATTCGCCGGTTTGTTGCGCGGCGAACGGGTGGTGCTGGCCGATTGCGTTAGCCAGCCGCTCAAGGTGCCGGCCGAAGCCGAAATCGTGATCGAAGGCACCGTGTCGCTCACCGATTACCGCGACGAAGGGCCGTACGGCGACCATACCGGCTATTACAATGCGGTGGAGCAATTCCCTGTCTTTGCTGTCAGCGCCATCACCATGCGGCGCGATCCGATCTATCTTTCCACTTACACGGGGCGGCCGCCGGACGAGCCTTCCATTCTGGGCGAGGCCTTGAACGAAGTGTTTGTGCCGCTGCTCATCCAGCAATTTCCCGAGATCGTGGATTTCTGGCTGCCGCCCGAAGGCTGTTCCTACCGCATCGCTGTGGTTGCGATGAAGAAGTCGTTTCCCGGCCATGCCAAGCGGGTGATGATGGCGGTGTGGTCGTATCTGCGCCAGTTCATGTACACCAAATGGGTGATCGTGGTGGATGACGACATCAATCCGCGCGACTGGAAGGATGTGATGTGGGCCGTCTCCACCCGCATGGATCCGGCCCGCGATATCACCGTGATCGAGAACACGCCGATCGATTATCTCGACTTCGCCTCGCCGGAAAGCGGGCTGGGCTCCAAGATCGGGCTGGACGCCACCAACAAGCTGCCGCCCGAGACCAAACGCGAATGGGGCCGCAAAATCGCGATGAGCGAGGATGTCATAAAGACGGTAACCGAGAAATGGCCGCGCTTGGGCCTTCCCGGCAGCGGCAAGCCCATCTGGAAATGACACCCATACGCGTGCCGGAGCGCTGACACAGCTTTGCGACAGATTTCGCGCTATGGTTGCCGCCGCATAGAGGCAGGGGGCTTTCATGCGCATTCTTCCGGTCATGGTCGCAGCTGTGGCGCTGCTCTTGCCGCGCAGCGGTTATGGTGCCGATTGCAGCCTGAAAATCGTAGACATCATAAGGCTGAAATCGCTGGGCGATGGATCGCGGGAGATTATTCCCATCACCATCAATGGAACCGAGAAGAATTTCATTTTCGATACTGGCGGTTTTTTGACCCAGGTCGCGCGCACAACAGCGGAGGAACTACAGCTTCCGATCCGCCAGGGTCCCTTTGAGATGTATGATGTGGTCGGCAATGTTTCGCGAGATGCAGTCACGATCCATCAATTGATCATTGGCCATATGCGCGGAACAGATGTGTTATTTCCGGTAAGTCCCTCGCCACTTTCAGAGGATGGAGTTTTCACGCTGGACCATCTGCCGCCTGTCGATGCCGATCTCGATTTCGGTTCCGATACGCTGAAGCTGTTTTCTCCGGATCATTGCGACGGCCAAGTCGTATATTGGACCTCTCCCGCCAGCGTGGCCATCGTTCCCCTCACCATGAGAGGGAACCATATCATTGTTCCGGTGACGCTGGACGGTCATGTGGAGCAAGCTCTCATCGACACGGGCGCACCAACCAGCACCTTACGCATTGATGAGGCACAGCGCCTGTTCGGTCTGACAATGGGCGGGGCCGATGCGCCTGAGAACGGCCATCTCAACGAGGACGAGACCCTTAAGACATACGACCACACTTTCAAGAAACTTTCCTTCGGGGATGTCGCAGTTCTCAATCCGGATCTCACCCTCATTCCAAACGCCATGGGCCGACATGCAGACAGAGCCCAATATGTGGGCGACCGCACAAAATCGGACCGGACCGAAATCAAGGTTGATGACATGATCATCGGAATGGACGTGCTGCACAAGCTGCACATCTACCTCGCGTTCAAAGAGCGCAAAATGTACATCTCCCCTGCAACCGCCGCAGCGTCCGCCCCTTCGGCGCCACAAAGCAGCACGCAGTGAAATCGCCGGCCCCGTGGCGGGCGGCCGCCTGGCAAAAAGCGCCGTAGCGCAGAGCGCCCCACCGGGGATAAACTGAACGGGTGCGACCCATACGTCTCATTTGCAAAGCTCTCTTCCCGGTTTTGCTGTCACCGGCTGCCTATGCGCAGGCGCAGAACTGCGATCCGGCCCGGCCGGTCACGACTATCCGGATGATCCGCGCGCCCGGCGCTAATGCGGACTTGGTGCCGGTCAGCATCAACGGCGCGCCCAAGAATTTCCTGTTCGACACCGGCGGCGACCGCACCCAGATCGAGCGCAACGTGGCGGAGGAATTGGGTCTGCCCGTCGACGACAACGGCATCCCGCTCTACAGCGTGACCGGAACGATATCCCGGGAGCAGGCGCGGGTGGGGCGTTTCATGCTTGGCGGCGTCGCAAAGGACAACGCCGTTCTGCACCTTTCACCCAATATCGACCTTGCCAGCACCGCGGACGGGATTTTGGCGCCCGATCTGCTGGAAACCTATGATGTCGGCGCCGACTTCGGCAGCGACACCCTCACCCTCTTGTGCCCTGGCGCGGAACTATCCGAAGAACAGGACGCGGCAACGGTGCCAATGATCCGTGACGACCTCCACATCCTGATGCCGGTGACATTGGACGGACATGAGATCACGGCATTGGTCGATACCGGCTCCACCAATACCGCGCTTCGCGTGGACATCGCCGAACGGGTTTATGGCCTCACCATGGGAGCCGGCGATACTCCCGAGCGTGGCTTCCTCAACCAGGATGAAAGCCTCAAGACCTACAGCCACGTCTTCGGCAGGCTCAGCTTTGGCGGCATCACGGTGGAGAGGCCCACCCTGACCATTTTTCCCGATGCGATGGACCGGAACACGGACAGAAATGAAAAACTGGCCAACCGCATCAAGACAAACCGGGAGACGGTCACCGCGCCGGAGATGATTATCGGCATGGATGCGTTGCGGGGCCTGCGCCTTACCTTCGCCTTCCAGGAGCGGCGGATCTATCTTGCGCCTGCGGCGAAAAACGCCCCGGCAGAGGATACGCCCAGGGACACGGCAAACAGTTCGCCCGAAACCTCCGGCATGTTGCGCGCGGCCTATAAAAGATTTGCCGCCGACCGCATTCGCCAAGACGACCGGAAAATCCGCGCCTCGGGCGGCGATGCCCAGCTTTTCAACGAGCGCTGCTGGTTCAAGGCCTCTGCAAAACTCGACCTGGACGCGGCGCTTGCCGATTGCGACCGGGCGCTGCGGCTGAAGCCCGGTCTTATCGCCTATCTCGACAGCCGCGCCCTCGTCCTCTACCAGCAAGGCCAGTACCGGCAGGCGCTGGACGCCTATAACCAGATTCTGAAAACCGATCCGCATTTCCCCTCCTCGCTGTTCATGCGCGGCTTGACCAGGGGAAAGCTGGGGGACGAGGCCGGCAAGGAGAAAGACCTTGCCGCCGCCAGGGAAGCCCAGCCGGACATCGCCGAGCAATTCCAGTCTTTTGACCTCAGCCATTAGCGCCCGGCGCGGGAACGGGATAAAGTTCCATCATGCGCGCTGCCTGCCTTCTCCTTCTGGCGCTGGTTTCGCTGCCCGCTGAGGCCGATGCGCCTCGGGCTCCGCGGGCTGTCACGCCGGACGCTGCGGATAGGGCAGGTCTGGTGCCCGCGCCGGTGCGCGGCGTGCCCCGGAATTTCCTTTTCGACATGGAACGCGACCGGCGGATCAAGGCGTCGGTGGCGGACCAGTTGAGCCTCAATCCGCCCCTTCTCTCGCTCGGCCAGCGAGCCCAATTCGAGGTCGCCTATCTCACCAGGAAGATTGCCGATACCCCGGATGATGCCGCCCTGTACGACCGGCGCTGCTTCATGCGCGGACTTGCCCGCCGCGACCTGGAGGCCGCGCTGGCGGATTGCGACCATGCGCTGGCGCTCAAGCCCGGCACGGTCGCCTTCCTCGACCGCCGCGGCCTCATCCTTTACCTGGCCGGGCAATATCATGAGGCGGTGGCGGCGTATGACGCAGCGCTCACCCGCGATCCCAATTACGCGTCATCACTTTTGCTGCGTGGCTATGCCAAAGGTGCGCAGGGCGATGAAGCAGGAAAAGCGGTCGATGTCGCCGCGGCAAAAGCCGCCAATCCCGGCATCGCCGCCCAATTCGTCCGGCTGGGCATCATCGCGCCGCCCAGCTAAGGTTTCGCTATGCGAAACCTGCCAATTTTCCTTCTTCTTTCGGTCCTTGTCACGGCCGCGCCCGCGCAGGCCCAGGAAGCTTGCGGGCAATTGCGCATCCTCAACATCGTCCACATGGTTCCGACGCTGTCGGGCAGCACCGAACTTGTGCCGGTGGTGATCGCGGGCAAGCCGCACAATTTCGTGCTCGATACCGGCGGACTCCTCAGCCAGATCAGCCGTCCGCTGGTCAAGGAATTGGGCCTCACGGTGCGCCAGGAGGGGCGGGAGCGGGAAGAGATTTATGACGCGCTGGGGAATGTCTCCCGCGATCAGACACGGGTGCCGGACTTCAAGCTCGGCGCGGTGGAAAGCCGGGATGTGGCGCTGATGATCGCCCCCAGCCTGGGCACCGAGGCGACGCACGGCATTGACGGCCTGCTCGGCCCCGATCTCCTGGTGCGCTACGACATGGAACTGGATTTCGCCAGCGACACCATGAACCTGTTTTCGCCCGACCATTGCCCGGGCCATGTGGTCTATTGGAACGCGCCGGCGGTCGCGACGGTGCCTATCACCTTGGAGCAATCGCGTTCCAATCCCGATCACCGCGACCGCAGTCCTTTGCGGGAAGTGGCGGTCAAGCCTTCCGAGCTGGGCCGGCGCGAACTGGATGGCTTTCACATTTATGTCCAGGTGATGCTGGACGGACATGGGATCAAGGCCTTGGTGGACACCGGCGCCACCGGCAGCGCGCTCAGCACGGACATGGCGGAGAAGCTGTTCGGCCTCACCATGGGAACAGGGGAGACGCCGGTCCAGGGCAATCTCAATGGCGATGCCTCGGTCAAGACCTACAGCCACCGCTTCAAGAGCCTGTCCTTCGGCACAGTCAGCATCTCCGATCCACGGCTCGTGATCATCCCCAACGCCATGAACCGGAACATCATCCCTCAGCCGCTGGTGGCCGACCGCACCAAGACCGAGCGTGACCTCATCAGCCAGCCCGACATGATCCTGGGCATGGATATTTTGCGGCGCCTGCGCCTCTATTTCGCCTTCCAGGAAGAGAAGATGTATGTCTCGCCTTCCTCCCGGCCCTCCGGCGAGCCCGCGCCTTTCACCCAGGCGTTCATCGGCGCCATGTTGAAGCGGCTGGACACGCTCTTGGCTGAAAGTCCCGATGACGCCGCCACCTTGAACGACCGCTGTTTCTGGCGCGGTATTGCCAAAAGCGAATTGGAGGGCGCGCTGGCCGACTGCGATAAAAGCCTGGCCCTGGAGCCCGGCAGGCCCCAGACGCTCGACAGCCGCGCTTTCGTGCTTTTTCAGCAAGGCAAATATCAGGACGCGCTTGCGGCCTATGAGGTAGCGCTCAGGGCTGATCCCCGCCAAGCGCCATCGCTATGGATGCGGGGGCTGACGCGCCAGAAGCTGGGCGATGTGCAAGGCGGGGCTGCTGACATCGCCCAGGCCAAGGTCGACGATCCCAATGTCGAGGCGGAATTCCGGCGCATCGGCGTTGAAGATTAGATACCTCACCCTCCCTTGACGCACTTCTTTTGCTTGACGGTTTGCCGCCTTTGCGGCATCGGAAGGCTCATGACCTCCCAAAAGACCAATCCGGAAAATCTGCTCTCCTCCCTGATCGACACTGCCAGGCGCGCAGGGGCAGATGCCGCCGATGCGCTCTTCGTGGAAAATGTTTCGGCCAGCGTTTCCTACCGGCTGGGCAAGCTCGAGGATGTGGAACGCAGCGAAAGTGCCGATCTGGGCTTGCGCGTGTTCCTGGGCCGGCGCGTGGCTTTCGTGTCCTCGACGGATTTTTCGAAAGAGGCGCTGGAGGGCCTACCCGCGCGCGCCATCGCCATGGCCAAGCTGGCACCGGAGGACAAATATGCGGGCTTGGCGCCGGAGGATCGCCTGGCGCGGAACATTCCCGCCCTCGACCTGGAAGACAAGGAAGAGCCTGCGCCGGAACTGCTGGTGGAGCGGGCGCGTATCGCCGAACAGGCGGGTATGGCGGTGAAGGGGGTCACCAATTCCGAGGGCGGCGGGGCTTCCTTTTCCCGCTCAGCCGTGGCGCTCGCCACATCGCACGGCTTTTACGGCCGCTATGCCGGCACCAGCCATTCCATCGGTGTCTCCATGCTGGCGGGCGAAGGCATCGGCATGGAGCGCGACTATGACCAGGCCAGCGCCCGGCATGCGAGCGACCTGCGTTTGGCGGAAGACATCGGGCGGAGGGCCGGGGAACTGGCGGTGAAGCGGCTCAATCCTCGCAAGGTGAAATCCCAGAGCGTGCCGGTGGTGTTCGATGAGCGGGAGTCGTCCGGTCTGCTCGGCCATTTCGCAGGGGCCATTTCCGGTGCCGCCATCGCCCGGGGCGTGAGTTTCCTCAAAGACAAGATGGGAGAACAGGTTTTTGCCTCCGGCATCTCGGTCATCGACGATCCGCACCGGATGCGCGGCCTGCGCTCCAAGCCGTTTGACGGCGAAGGCGTGGCCAACCGGCACCGCGCCTTGATCGAGAATGGCATTCTCACCACCTGGCTTTTGGACTGCGCCAGCGCGCGCCAGCTCAGACTTGAGACAACAGGTCATGCCGGCCGCGGTACCGGCGGTCCACCCCATCCCCAGACTACCAACCTTTATATGGAGCCGGGCACGCTTTCGCGTGAGGAGTTGATCGGCGATATCGACCAGGGCTTCTACGTCACCGAGTTGATGGGCATGGGCGTCAACAATGTGACCGGCGATTACAGCCGGGGCGCGGCCGGCTTTTGGATCGAGAAGGGCAAGCTTGCCTATCCGGTTTCGGAGATCACCATCGCCGGCAACCTC
Organism: uncultured Rhizobium sp.; assembly: GCA_964511505.1. Taxonomy (GTDB): domain Bacteria; phylum Pseudomonadota; class Alphaproteobacteria; order Micropepsales; family Micropepsaceae; genus Rhizomicrobium. The sequence continues at coordinate 29,327 of CAZEFQ010000216.1, read as the reverse complement.
AAGCAAATGTTCCTGAACCTGACCCCGGCCAACGACCTTGTCTTCCGTTATGGGACGAATGCGCCCACACTGCGAATCGAGGGCATGACCATCGCCGGAGCTTGACCGCCTCCCATGCAAGGCAGCGACGACCTGCGGCTTCTGGAGAGCGCGGTGCACGCGGCAGGCAGCATCGCGCGGAATTATTATGGCGGCGATGTCCGGCGCTGGAGCAAGGCGGGCGGCAGTCCCGTCACCGAGGCCGACTTGGCGGTGGACAAATTCCTCAAACAGACGCTCTGCGCGGCGCGGCCGGATTATGGCTGGCTGTCCGAGGAAAGTGCGGACAATCTCACCCGGCTGGAACGCGGCCGCGTCTTTGTGGTGGACCCCATCGACGGCACCGTTGCCTTCCTGAAACAGCGGCCGCATTTCACCATCTGCGCGGCGGTGGTGGAGGCCGGACGGCCCAATGCCGGCGTGGTTTATAATCCCATCACCGAGGAATTCTTTGCCGGCCAGGCCGGAGGCGGGGCGAGCCTCAACGGCGCGCCGATTCATGTCAGCGACCGCGATGTCATCGAAGGCGCACGCATGCTGGCGCCGAAAAACCTTTTCGCCGGCGGCGCCTGGCCCAGCATGGAGGTGACCACGTTGAGTTCCATCGCCTATCGCCTAGTGCTGGTTGCGGCCGGACGGCAGGACGCCATGATCAGCCTCACCGTCAAGCATGACTGGGACCTCGCCGCCGCCGATGTGATTGTGCAGGAAGCGGGCGGCGTGCTCAGCGATCAGGCAGGACGGAAACTGCTTTATAACCGTCCCACCGCCACCCAGCGTGCCACCATTGCCGCGGGGCCGAAATTGCATGGGCTTTTGCTGCACCATCTGCGACAAATGGAAGGCTCAGAATCGCGCGCTTAGGAAATCCACATATGGCCAAGGCCAAAGCAAAACCGAAAAAGCAGCTGCTGCACCTGGTGTTCGGCGGTGAATTGAAAAACCCTGACGGGGTCGAGTTCAAGGACCTTTCCAAGCTCGATATCGTGGGCATGTACCCCAATTTCGCGGAGGCCAAGGCGGCCTGGCTGGGCAAGGCCCAGGCGACGGTTGACAATGCCCAGATGCGCTATTTCGTGGCTCATATCCACCGGCTGTTCGAAGAAGACGAAGAGCCACGCGCCGACAAAGACGATTAGCCGGTCGCCATCATAGTTGGGCTGCGGCCCGATTCCCTGTTGCAGGCGTGTCGTTCCCGCCAGGGCGGAAAACCGCTTTTTTGATCGCTTAGCGGGACCCGTGCTACACGGATTCCCGCATGTCGATCCCCTCCCCCAAGGACGTCGCCACCGGCGCCGTGGTCCGCCGCCTGATGCGGGATTACCTGCCCGGCCATTGGGGCGTGCTGGTCTTGGGTATTCTTTCCATGCTGATCACCGATGCGATGAGCGGGCTCCTGCCCTGGGGACTGGGCCAGGCGACACAGCTGATCTTTGTCGACCGCCGCGCTGATCTGATTCTCCTGATCGCCGCCGCGGCCTTCGCCATCATGCTGGTGCGGGCGCTCTCCTTCTTCGCCGGCAAGGCGCTGATCGACTCTTTGGCCGAGCGCATTGTCGCGGCCTGCCAGCGCGACATGTTCCGCAACCTGATCCGCCGCGACCTGGCCGCGCTCAATGCCGTTCATTCGGGACAATTCGTTTCCAACTTTCTCTATGACGCAACCTTGATGCGCGACGCCATCGGCCAGGGCATCGCGGCAGGCGCCATCGAGTTCGTTTCCCTTTTTGTCTATGCCGCGATCATGCTGGCCGCCGACTGGCAGCTGGGCCTGCTCGCCATGCTGGTTCTGCCTCTGGTCGCCTGGGTGATGGGCGCGCTGGGCCGCGCCATGCGCCGCGCCGCCACCCGCGGCATGAGCGAGACCGGCGATCTGTCCGTGGTGCTCAGCGAGGCGATGGACGGACGGCGGATCATCAAGGCTTACAATCTGGAAAGCCATGCCGCCGACCGGGTGGAGCAGCGGCTGGCGGCCCGGCTCAAAACCCTGATCAAGGCGGTCGTGGCCCGTTCGGCGGCGGCGCCTTCCACCGACATTTTCGCGGGTCTGGTGATCGCGCTGGTCGTGTTCTTCGCCGGCTGGCAGGCGGTCAGCCACCAGCTTACGCTGGCGCAATTCGTCGCCTTTTCTGGCGCGCTGGTATTGGCGCAGCAGCCCGTGCGCAATCTCAGCCAACTTTGGCCCACCGCCTCGGTCGGCATCGCTGCAGCCGAGCGGGTCTTCGCCCTTATCGATGCCAAGCCCGAAATCGCGGACCGGCCCGGGGCGCGGCCGCTCAAGCTGTCGTCAGGAGCGGTCAAATTTGAGAGAGTGAGCTTTGCTTACCACAAAGGCGCGGGCCTTAAAGAGGCCGGTTTGGCGTTGGAAGAGGCCGATCTGGATATTCCCGCCGGCAGGAAGGTCGCCTTGGTGGGGCCATCGGGAGCGGGCAAGTCCACGCTCTTCAATTTGATCCTGCGCTTTTACGATCCGGATGCGGGACGTATTTCCATTGATGGCCAGGATATCGCGGGGCTCACGCTGACTTCGCTTCGTGGCGCGCTGGGATTGGTCACTCAGGAGGCCATCCTGTTCGACGAAAGCGTGGCGGACAATATCGCGCTGGGAAAACCCGGCGCCAGCAGGGCCGAGATCGAAAGCGCCGCCAAAGACGCCGCCGCTCACGAATTCATTAGCGCCCTGCCGGACGGTTATGACACAAGGGTGGGAGAAGGCGGCCTCAAGCTTTCCGGCGGCCAGCGCAAGCGCATCGCCATCGCCCGCGCCATGCTGCGCGGCGCTCCCATCCTGCTGCTTGACGAAGCCACCAGCGCCCTCGACACCGAAAGCGAGGCCAGGGTGCAAGAAGCTTTATCCCGCCTGATGGCCGGGCGCACCACCATCGTGATCGCGCACCGACTTTCCACCGTGCTGGATGCCGATCATATCTATGTGCTGGACAAGGGCCGGGTGACGGAGCACGGCACCCATGACACGCTGATTGCCAAGGGCGGGCTTTATGCCAAGCTCTATCGCCATCACCTGACCGAGCCAGAACCGGCATGAAGGCCGCTCTTCGAAGCGCAAGTCTTCCTCTCGGTCTCAGTGTGTGGCGGGGCCTTACCGCCGCCGCCTCGCCTTTCGCCAGGCTGCTCCTGTCCGAGCGGGCGGCCCGCGGCAAGGAAGACCGTGCCCGGCTGAATGAGCGGCTGGGGATTGCCTCCAGCCCGCGACCGGCAGGCCGGCTATATTGGGTGCATGGCGCCAGCGTGGGTGAGAGCCTTGCCGCCGTGCCCTTGATCGAAAGGCTTTTGACGCATGGCACGGTTCTCGTGACCAGCGGCACGGTGACGAGTGCAAGGATCATGGAGCAGAGATTGCCCAAAGGAGCCATCCATCAATTTGTGCCGCTGGATATCCCCAAGGCGGTGACTCGCTTTTTCGATCATTGGCGGCCGGACGCGGGCCTGTTTGTGGAATCCGATCTCTGGCCCAACCTGCTGCTCGCCGCCAAGGAGCGCGGCACACGGCTGGTGCTGATCAATGCGCGAATCTCGGAAAAGTCGGCTTCGGGCTGGAAGCGCGCCCCACATTCGGGCCGGGCCCTGATCGAAACCTTCGACATGGTTCTGCCGCAGGATGAAGAGATCGCGGCACGGTTTCGCGGGCTCGGTGCCCGGCATATCCAGGTGGTCGGAAGTCTCAAGGCCGATGCGCCGCCCCTTGCCTGCGATCCGGCAGCTCTGGAGGCTCTGAAAAAAGAAATCGGCGGCCGGCCGCTCCTGATCGCCGCCCAGACCCATCCCGGCGAGGACGAGACCATACTGCCGGCGCACGACATTTTGCGTCGACGTTTTCCCAAGCTTCTCACCATCATCGTGCCGCGCCATGTCGAGCGCGGCGCAGACATCGCCATGCTTGCGGGGCCTCGCAAGGCGGCACGGCGTTCCTTGCACGAGCCCCTCACGGCTGAAACGGATATCTATATCGGCGACACCATGGGCGAACTGGGCCTGTTTTACCGCCTTGCCTCTTTCTGTTTCATTGGCGGCACACTGGTGCCGCTGGGCGGGCACAATCCGCTGGAACCCGCCTTGCTCCACTGCGCCATATTGTGCGGCCCCCACCGCGCCAATGCAGCGCGTGCCTATGACGCCATTCTCTCCGCCCAGACTTTCGGCCTGGTGCAGTCCGCGGCCAATATCGCGCGCGAAGCCGCCAGGCTGCTCGAAAATCCCGCTGCCGCCCTGGCGGCAGGGGAAGCCGCTGCGCGAGGCGCCGCCACCCAGGCGGGGGCGGTGGGCCGGACCATTGCGGTCCTCGACACGCTTCTTACCCCCGGTCTTCGTCAAGATGCGCGCGCCTGACTTCTGGCAACAGCGCGGGCCGCTGGCCCTGATGCTGAGCCCCCTGGGCCGGCTCTACGGCGCCAGCGTCGCGCGGAAAGCGCGCGCCGCCAAGCCCTATCGCAGCAGCGCGCGGGTGATCTGCATCGGCAACTTGACCGCCGGAGGCAGCGGCAAGACCCCCGTGGCGATCGCAGTGGCGCAGCGGCTGATTGATTGGGAGAAAAAAGTGTTCTTTCTCACCCGCGGCTATGGCGGCAGTGAGCCCGGCCCGGTGCTGGTGAGCGCCCAGGATGCGCGTGCGGTGGGCGACGAAGCGCTGCTCCTGGCACGGCTGGCGCCCACCGTGGTGGCGCAGGACCGCGCCCAAGGCGCGCGCTTCGCCGCCGCCAAGGGCGCGGAGGTGATCGTGATGGATGATGGCCACCAGAATTTCACCCTGGCCAAGGACCTTTCCTTTGTGGTGGCCGGCAACTTCGGCAACGGCTTGATGATTCCAGCAGGACCCTTGCGCGAACCGGTCGCACAGGGGCTGGCCCGCGCCGATGCCGTAGTGGTGATGGACAATGCCGCTCTCGATCTCGGATCGTTCCCGGGCGCCGTGCTGCACGCCCGCCTGGAGCTTGACGGCGGCGGCCTGGCCGGGCGGCGCATCTTCGCCTTTGCCGGCATCGGTCAGCCGGAGAAATTCCTGCGCTCGCTGAAAGAAGCGGGCGCCATCGTCACCGGCCACCGTTTTTTCGCCGACCACCATTTTTACACGCCGATGGAGCTTAACCAGCTTCGCGAAGAGGCGAAGGGCGCAGTCCTGATTACGACCGAAAAGGACCTGGTGCGGCTTTCAGCGGAGGAACGGCAGGGGATCGAGGTGCTCAAAGTGCGGGCGGTGTTTGAAAGACCGGCTCTGCTCGACAAGCTGCTGGCTTCCGGTGCGATGTCAAGCATATGAAACGAATGAAAGAGCCGGACTTGTCCTTTGCGCAAAAGCTCCGTTATGGCGCGGAAGCGGCGGGGTTCTTCCTGCTGATGGGGATTTTCGGCGCCCTGCCGCTCGATACCGCGTCGCGGCTGGGCGGCTGGATGGGCCGCAAGATCTTCTCGCGCCTACCCCCGGACCGAACCGCCCGCGCCAATCTCAAAGCCGCCTTCCCCGAAAAAAGCGAGGAGGCGCGCGACGCCATCAGGATGGAGATGTGGGACAATCTGGGCCGGGTGGTGGCGGAATATCCGCACCTGGGCGAATTCAAGATCGGGCCCGGCGGACGCATCCATGCCGACGATCGTGGCGCCAGCATGCTGGCTTTCGAAGATGGGCGGGGGGTGATGTTCCTTTCCGCGCATCTCGCCAACTGGGAATTGATGCCGGTGACCGGCCAGCTTCTGGGCTTTGACGGCGCCACGGTGGTGCGCCATCCCAACAATCCTTATGTGGCGCGCTGGATCGCGCGCCAGCGGACGATCCGGGGGCCCAAGGACCAGATCGGTAAGCACAGCGGAGCGCGGAAGATTTTCGCCCAGCTGCGCGCCGGCAAGGCGATCTATATGCTGGTGGACCAGCGCAATGACGAAGGCATCAAGGTGCCCTTTTTCGGCCGCGACGCGCTGACCACACCGGTGCCGGCGGCTCTGGCGCTCAAGACCGGGGCGCATATTCTTTTTGCCAGCAACCGCCGGCGGAAGGGGCAGGCGCGTTTCGACATCGAAATCCAACACGCGCTGGACGTGGCGCCGGGCAGGAACGAGGCGGCGGACACCCGGATCGTCACCGAACAGATCACCGGGCGCATCGAGGAGATGATCCGCGCCGATCCCGGGCAGTGGCTGTGGATTCATAACCGCTGGAAGTGACGCGGGGACGGCGTCTCAGGCGGCGCGGGACAGCGTGTCCCGCTCAGGGGCGGTAAAGCGGATTTCCACCTGGCCGCGGCTTTCGCGCTGGGCAAAGCGCACCGCGCTTTCCTGGCTGACGAAGAAGCCGCAAACCAGGCTATCTTCCCGCTGGCAGCACCAGCCCTTCTCTCCGCAGGGAAATATCTTGAAGCGATTCTGCGCGCTCACGACGAACGACCTCCCAGCCGATTCCCTTTATGGAATCTACACGGGAAGGATGGCTTCTCCCATCTCAAACAGCTATGTGTTTTTTACTGACTTGACGGGATGAAACGGGATATCCGCCGGCAATAGATTGAAGCCGCCATTAGCGGGACCAGAGCGAACCCAGGCCGACCACCAGGAAGAACGACGCCACAGGCGTCACCAGGAAAACGACCTCTTCACGCTTCCCACGGGGAAATATCCCGAACCGATTGCACGCAGGTCTCATGACGAACTGCCATCCGTCACCATGACGGCGGCAAGAGGAAAATTCTATGAGGCCCGGGAGACCGAAAAATGTGAAGCGGCCAAAAATGTGAAGCGGCCATAACTTTGATTCAGATCATTTTTCCGGTGCTTGAACCGCATAGCTTCCATAAAGCCTGCTTTTTTATGGCTTTTATATGCTGGATGGGTTCATCACCCATCGAATTGCTACGCCCCGTCCCTTACTTCCTCCCGGTGAATGGAGCAGCCCATGCTTGATGTGATGTTCATCGTTATCGGCCTCGCCTTCCTGGGCGGAGCGATGCTTTACGCTTTTGCCTGCGAGCAGATGTGAGACAGCCATGAGCCTGGATTACACATTGGGCGCCGCCGTCACCATCGGTCTTCTGCTTTATCTCATTTACGCCCTGGTCCGCCCGGAGAGGTTCTAGATGACGGCGAATGGCTGGATTCAGATCGGACTATATTGCGCGATCATTGTCGTCCTTGCCGCCCCTTTTGGCGGTTATATGACGAAAGTGTTCAATGGCGAGCGTACCCTGCTCTCGCCGCTGCTGCGGCCGGTCGAGCGTGCGATCTATGGACTCTGCGGCGTAGACGAAAAGGAGGACCAGCATTGGCTTACCTACGCCATCGCGATGCTGGCCTTCAGCATGGCGGGCTTTTTCAGCCTTTATGCCATACAGCGGCTGCAGGGGGTCCTGCCCTTCAATCCGCAGAAGCTGCCTTCGGTGGGCGAGCATCTCGCCTTCAACACTTCGGTCAGCTTTGTCACCAACACCAACTGGCAATCCTACGTGCCGGAAACCACGATGAGTTACCTGACCCAGATGGCGGGCCTCACGGTGCATAATTTCGTCTCTGCCGCCACCGGTATAGCCCTGGCGGTGGCCCTTATCCGCGGCTTTGCCCGCCGCTCGGCAAGGGCGATCGGCAATTTCTGGACCGACCTCACCCGCTGCACGCTGTATGTCCTTTTGCCCATTTCCATCGTGGTGGCGCTTTTCTTCGTCTGGCAGGGCATGCCGCAGACCCTGAACGGTTATGCCAGCGCCATCGGGCTGGAGGGCGGCAAGCAGACCATCGCGCTGGGCCCCGTCGCCTCCCAGGAAGTCATCAAGATGATAGGCACCAATGGCGGCGGCTTCTTCAACGCCAATTCCGCCCATCCTTTCGAGAACCCCAATGCGCTGACCAATTTCGTGCAAATCATTCTTATCTTCTCCGTAGGAGCAGCATTGACCAACGTCTTCGGGCGCATGACGGGGAGCCAGCGCCAAGGCTGGGCCATCTTCGCGGTGATGGGGCTCTTGTTCCTCGCCGGGGTAGCGGTGGTCTATCCCATCGAAGCGGCGGGCAACCCGAATCTAACGCCTCTCCACATCGACCAGGCGGCAAGCGCGCTCCAATCCGGCGGCAATATGGAAGGCAAGGAGGTGCGCAATGGAATCACCGAGTCCTCGCTTTTCGCCGTCATCACCACCGATGCATCCTGCGGCGCGGTCAACACCATGCATGACAGCCTGATGCCGCTGGCCGGCATGGTGCCGATGGTCAACATCATGTTGGGGGAGATCATTTTCGGCGGTGTCGGCTCGGGACTTTACGGCATGCTGCTCTTCGCCATCCTGGCGGTGTTCATCGCCGGGTTGATGGTGGGCCGCACGCCGGAATATCTCGGCAAGAAGATCGAAGCCAAGGATGTGAAGATGGCGATGCTGGCCATCCTGGTCCTGCCCATGTCCATCCTGGGCTTTACCGCGCTGGCCTCGGTGCTGCCGGCGGGCATCGCAGGAATCGAGAATCCCGGACCGCACGGGTTCTCGGAAATGCTGTATGCCTACACCTCCGCCACCGGCAACAATGGGAGCGCCTTTGCCGGGCTTACCGCCAACACCATGTTCTACAATTCGACCCTGGGGCTTGCCATGTTCATCGGCCGGTTCCTGATGATCGTGCCCATGCTGGCGGTCGCCGGTAACCTGGCGGGAAAGAAGATCGTGCCCGCGTCGGCCGGCACCTTCCCCACCGACAGCGGCTTGTTCGTGGGCCTTCTGATCGGCGTGATCCTGATCACCGGCGGGCTGATCTATTTCCCGGCATTGGCGTTGGGCCCGCTGGTCGAGCATTTCGCCATGCAGGCCGGAACGCTGTTCTGAGGAAAAGCCATGGACAAGTCTCACAAATCCCATGCGGAAAAAAATCGGGCCCGCGGCGCTTTTGCCAGCATCACTGATCCCAGAATCCTGGTGCCAGCCATCGGCGGCGCCTTCAGAAAGCTTAACCCTCGCGTCGTGGTCCGCAACCCGGTGATGTTCGTGGTGGAAGTGGTGGCGACTCTCACCACCGTCCTCCTGATCCGCGACATCGTCGCCGGGAAGGGCGGGTACGGCTTTTCCTTCCAGATCAATCTCTGGCTCTGGTTCACCGTGCTGTTCGCCAATTTCGCCGAAGCGGTGGCGGAAGGCCGTGGCAAGGCGCAGGCCGACAATCTGCGCCGCACCAGGAGCGACACGGTCGCCAAAGTGCTGGTGGACAAAGAGTCGAAAATCTATTCCCCCAGACCGGCCCAGCTTCTGGAGCGCGGTGACCTGGTGCTGGTCGAGCCGGGCGACATCATCCCCTCCGACGGCGATGTGATCGAAGGCGTCGCCAGCGTGGACGAAAGCGCCATCACCGGGGAAAGCGCGCCGGTGATCCGGGAATCCGGCGGCGATCGCTCTGCCGTGACCGGGGGCACCAGGGTGCTCTCCGACCAAATTGTGGTGAGGATCACCGCCACCAAGGGCTCGACTTTCCTGGACCGCATGATCGCCCTGGTGGAAGGAGCCGAACGGCAGAAGACGCCCAACGAGATCGCGCTTAATATCCTACTGGCGGGCCTCACCATCATCTTCGTTTTCGCGGTGGCGACCATTCCGGCTTTCGCGGCTTATGCTCATGGGAATATGACGGTGTTGGTGCTGGTGGCGCTGTTCGTCACTCTGATCCCCACCACCATCGGGGCCCTGCTCTCCGCCATCGGCATTGCCGGCATGGACCGGCTGGTGCGTTTCAATGTACTCGCCATGTCGGGCCGGGCAGTGGAAGCGGCCGGAGACGTGGACACGCTGCTGCTCGACAAGACCGGCACCATCACCCTGGGCAATCGCCAGGCCGTGGCCTTCCTGCCGCTGGAAGGCGTCAGCGAGCAGGAACTGGCGGAGGCCGCCTATCTGGCGTCACGCGCCGACGAGACGCCGGAAGGCCGCTCCATTGTGGCGCTGGCGAAAGAGAAATACGGGATCGCCGAACACGATGTTCCCGGGCGCTTTATACCTTTCTCGGCGCAGACACGGCTTTCGGGCCTGGATGGGGCTTCAGGTTCGATTCGCAAAGGGGCGGTGGATGCGGTGCTCGCCTGGGCCGGGCTTTCCCTGTCCGGCGCAGCGCTCAATGTGATCGCGGACCGTATCGCCAAAACCGGCGGCACGCCCCTGGCCGTGGTCAAGGAAAAGCGGCTTCTGGGCGTCATTCATCTCAAGGACATCATCAAAGGCGGCATCAAGGAGCGTTTCGCCGAATTGCGCCAGATGGGCATCCGCACCGTGATGATCACCGGCGACAATCCGCTCACCGCCGCCGCCATCGCCGCCGAAGCCGGCGTCGATGATTTTCTCGCCCAGGCCACGCCCGAGGCCAAGATGCGCCTGATCAAGGATGAGCAGGGCAAGGGCAAGCTGGTCGCCATGTGCGGCGACGGCACCAACGACGCCCCTGCCCTGGCCCAGGCCGATGTGGGCGTGGCAATGAACACGGGCACCATGGCGGCGCGGGAAGCCGGCAACATGGTGGACCTGGACAGCGACCCCACCAAGCTGATCGAGATCGTGGAGATCGGAAAGCAACTTCTCATCACACGCGGGGCGCTCACCACCTTTTCGATCGCCAATGACGTGGCCAAATATTTCGCCATCATTCCGGCCATGTTCATCGCCTTCTATCCACAACTGCAGGCGCTCAACGTCATGCGGCTGCATTCGCCGGAAAGCGCCATCCTTTCGGCCATCATCTTCAATGCGCTGATCATCATCGCCCTGATCCCCCTGGCGCTGAAGGGCGTGGCTTATCGCCCGGTCGGCGCGGCGTCGATGCTGAGACGCAATCTTCTTATTTATGGCCTTGGCGGCATTCTCGTCCCCTTCATCGGCATCAAGCTGATCGATTTTGGTGTCACCGCCATCGGGCTTATTTAGGAGACCGGACATGCTGAAACAGATCCGCCCCGCCCTGTTGATGATCCTGGCCATGACCCTGATTACCGGTCTTGTCTACCCCCTTGGCATCACCGGCTTGGCGCAGCTTCTGTTTCCGCACCAGGCCAATGGCAGCCTGATCGAGCAGAATGGCAAGCTGATCGGCTCGGAGCTGATCGGCCAGGCTTTCGCCTCCGGCAAGTATTTTCATGGCCGGCCTTCGGCGGCCGGAAGCGGCTATGACGCGGGTGCCTCGTCGGGCTCCAATTTGGGGCCCGCCTCCCAGGCGCTGATGAAGCGCATACAGGGTGACGCGGCCAAACTTGCCGCCGAAAATCCCGGCACGCCCGTGCCGGTGGATCTGGTGACCAGTTCGGCCAGCGGTTTGGACCCCGATATCACGCCTGCCGCCGCGTTTTTCCAGGTACCGCGCGTGGCCAAGGCGCGCGGGCTCGCGGCCGACAAGGTTCAGGCCCTGGTGCAGGCCCATGTGGAAGGCCGCCTTCTGGGGCTGATCGGCGAGCCGCATGTCAATGTGCTCAAGCTCAATATGGCGCTGGACGCCATGCAAGCCCAGTCAGGCTGAGCTATCCTTGCCGGATGGCGACTTCGACGGATAGCCAACGGGAATTGCCTGCCGGTGTCCTCAGCAGGGAAACGGAGGCACGGGGGCGGCTCAAGATTTTCCTGGGCGCGGCCCCTGGCGTGGGCAAGACCTATGAGATGCTGGCCCAGGCGCGCCGCCGCAAGCTGGACGGCATCGATGTGGTGATCGGGGTGGTGGAGACGCACGGGCGGGTCGAAACCGATCTTCTCACCAAGGGGTTGGAAACCATCCCCAAGAAACGCGTGCCCTACAAAGGCCGCGTGCTGTTTGAAATGGATTTGGATGCCATCCTGCAGCGCCGCCCGCGCCTGGTGCTGGTGGATGAGCTGGCGCACGACAATGTGCCGGGCAGCCGCCATCCCAAGCGTTATCTGGATGTGGAAGAACTGCTGGCGGCGGGGATCGACGTCTATACCACCCTCAATGTCCAGCACATCGAAAGCCTCAATGATGTGGTGGCCAAGATCACCCATGTCAGGGTGCGCGAAACGGTGCCCGATTCCATCCTGGACCGCGCCGAGGATATCGAGCTGGTGGATCTTACCCCGGAAGACCTGCTCACGCGGCTGAAGGAAGGCAAAGTCTATATGCCCGAGGCGGCGGAGCGGGCGGCGGAGAATTACTTCAAGCCCGGCAATCTGGCTGCCCTGCGCGAATTGGCGCTGAGACGGACCGCGCAACGCGTGGACGCGCAGATGGTGGACTATATGCGCGCCCACGCCATCGCCGGTCCCTGGGAGGCCAGCGACCGGCTTGTGGTCGCGGTGGGGTCGGGGCCGGGTACGGGGCTGCTGATCCGGCAGGCGCGGCGGCTGGCGGATCGTTTGCGCGCGCCCTGGACCGCGCTTCATGTCGAGACCGGATTGGCGGAAAGCGAGGCGGCACGCGACCGGATCGCCCAGGCCATGCGGCTGGCGGAAAGACTGGGCGGCGTGGCGGCGACGGTGCCCGCCGCCAGCGAGGCCGAAGGCGTGATCCAGTATGCCCGCGCCAACAATATCAATCATATCGTGGTGATGGCGGAGGGCGCCCGGCGCTGGTGGAACCGCCTGAGAAAAGGTCCGGCACGGGAAATCATGCGCCGCGCCGGCGACATGTATGTTCATGTGCTGCCCGCGCCCGGTGAAGCGGGCGACAGGAGCGATGCCGCAGGGTTTGGGCCCTTCCGTCTCAGCGCCTATGCCGGCAGTTTCGCCATGGGCGCCGCCGCGCTGGCGATAAGCCTGGTCCTGCGCCAGTATCTCCAGCTCGCCAATGTCGCGCTGGTGCTGCTGGTGGCGGTGCTGGCTAGCGCCGTGACCTATGGGCTCTGGCCCTCGCTCTTCGCCGGCCTCATCTGCGCGCTGGCCTATAATTTTTTTTTCCTGCCGCCGCTTTACACCTTCACCATCGCCGATCCGGAGAATGTGGTGACGCTCGCGGTCTTCGCGCTGGTTGCAGTGATCGCGGGCAACCTGGCGGCGATGATGCGCACCCAGGCCATCGTTGCGCGGGAGCGAGCCGCCACCACTGAGGAGCTCTATCTCTTCAGCCGCAAGCTGGCGGGGGTGGTGAGTTTGGATGATCTTCTCTGGGCCACGGCCTATCAGATTTCCCACATGCTCCATGTCCATGTGGTGCTGTTGCTTGCTGAAGGCGAGGAGCTGGCGGTCCGGGCCGGCTATCCGCCGGAAGACATGCTGGATGACGGGGACCTGGCGGCAGCGCGCTGGGCCTTCGGCCATGGCAGCGAAGCCGGGCGCGGCGCCGATACCCTGCCCGGCGCGCGCCGGCTGTTCCTGCCCATGAAAACCGGGCGCGGCGTTATCGGCATCATCGGGCTCGATTCCGAGCGCGACGGGACGCTGCTTACGCCCGACCAGCGGCGGCTGCTCGATTCCCTGGCGGACCAGGCGGCGCTCGCCATTGAACGTATCCGGCTGGCGGAGGATGCCGACCGCGCCCGCATCGCCAGCGAGACGGAAAAGCTCAGGAGCGCGCTTCTGACCTCGCTCAGCCATGACCTGAAAACACCGCTGGCGGCGATCCTGGGTTCGGCTTCGTCACTGCGGCTTTATCGCGAGCAGCTCGACCGGTCTGCGGAGGACGAATTGATCCGCACCATCCAGGAAGAGGCCGAACGGCTCAATCATTTCATCGCCAATCTTCTGGATATGACCCGGCTGGAATCCGGCGGCCTGGCCCCCAAGCTTCAGCCTGTCGATCTCTCCGACGTGATCGGAAGCGTGCTGAGGCGGACGGCAAAGCTGCTTGCCGGTCATCGCGTGAGCCTGAAACTGGAAGAAGGACTGCCTCCGCTCCATCTCGATCCGGTGCTGTTCGAACAGGTCCTGTTCAATCTCCTGGACAATGAAGCCAAATACACCCCCGCCGGAAGCGAGATCGTGATCGAGGCGCACCGGCAGGGCGCGCGCATCGAACTGCGCCTCCTGGACGAAGGCGAAGGCCTGCCGGAGGAAGACCTGGAACGCATCTTCGACAAATTTTACCGGGTGCGCGCCAGCGACAAGAAGCTGGCCGGCACCGGACTGGGACTGGCCATCGCCCGCGGCTTCCTGGAGGCAATGGGGGGCAGCATCAACGCCGCCAATCGTCCAAAGGAGGCATCGACGAACCGCGGCGGCGCAATTTTCACTCTGATGCTGCCGGTGGCGGAATGATGCCATTGCGCATCCTGGTCGTTGATGACGAGCCTCCGATCCGGCGCTTGCTGAAAACCTCGCTGTCGGCCCAGGCCTATCGTGTCGAAGAAGCGGAGGATGGCGAGGCGGCGCTGGAATTTCTCAGCCGCAACAAGGTGGACCTTGTGGTGCTCGATCTGGGCCTGCCCGGCTTGGACGGCCTGGACGTGGTGCGGCAATTGCGGGCGAAAGGTTCTGCAATCCCCATTATTATCCTTTCCAGCCGCGACGATGAGGCGGGCAAGGTCACGGCGCTCGATCTTGGCGCTGACGACTATGTGTCCAAGCCTTTCGGGATGGAGGAATTGTCCGCCCGCATCAGGGCGGCGTTGCGCCACCGCCTCCAGCAGGAAGGCGAGAAGCCCGTTTTCCGCAGCGGTGACCTCTCGGTTGATCTGGTGCGGCGGATCGTGAGCCTCAAGGGGCAGGACGTGAAGCTCACGCCGCGGGAATATGACCTGCTGCGGCTTCTGGTAGCGCATGCCGGCAAGGTGCTTACCCACAAATTCATCCTGGGCCAGCTATGGGGCGGGGAAAGCGATGTGCAATATCTGCGCATCTATATCCGCGCGTTGCGCCAGAAGCTGGAAGCCGATCCCGAGCAGCCACGCCTAATCCTGACCGAACAAGGCGTTGGTTACAGGCTAAAGGCGGATTGACACTCTCGATCGGTGCCCAGGTCAGCCTCCCCCCTTCCAGGCGAAGCGCGTAGAAGGGGGAGATGCCTCGGCCGTGCGAAGGCAGAGGGTTACACAAATAAGTCAGTCATGATGCCGGCGGTCGTCGTGGCGCCAATCGTGATAGCCGTCGGCATGGGCGTGGCGCCAGGCGTCCATGTCCGCACGGCGCGCCCAGCGATGCCAGCGATGATGGGTGTCGTAATAGCCGTCGCTGTAGCCAATCGAAACATTGCCAATGCGAAAGCCGATGCCCGCGGCATGCGCCGCACCGGCGCCAATCGTGGCGACAAACAGAGCCGTCATCATTGTGGCCGTTAAATTCTTTGTCACGATTTCCTCATCTGTTCCAAGTCTCGCGACCAACAAAAGAACGTCACGGCGCAAAAACCGGTTCCGTGATGACGACGTCAGCTTTGTCGCGAAATGTCTTTAGAGCGGATCAGGCTTGGGCTTTTTCGTAGAGCGTGACGGATCGAGCTTCACTTCGAACCAGTTCATCGCCCAGTGCAGATGTGGACCGGTGGCTCGGCCGGTCTGACCGATCAGCCCGATCAACTGGCCGCGCTTGACGCTGTCGCCAGCCTTCACCATGCGTTGGGACTGGTGCAGGTAGCAGCTGGTCACGCCCTGGCCATGATCCATCAGGGTAAAACCGCCATCGAGATAATAATCGTCGCTGATCAGGACGGTGCCGGCAGCGGGAGCATGGATGGGCGTGCCCACCGGCGCGGCCATGTCCACTCCGAAATGCGGCTCCATCTTGACGCCATTGTCGATGCGCTGGCTGCCGAAGACGCCGCTCAAGATGCCGGGCGCCGGCCAGTCGAAGCCGGAAAGGAAATCCGTGCCCGGGGATTGGGTAAGCCGCGCCAGATAGATGGTCTCCGCCTCCCTGGCGATGCGGGCGCGCACTTCCGGCGGCGGGGTCACCGTCGCCTGCGGCAGGCCGTTGACGCGCTGGATCTCATATTGGCGGACGGCCGGCTTGAAAGAACGGCTGTCGCCGCCACCTTCCGGATAGCGCACGGTGACCAGGACAGGCCTCACCTGGTCGTAATCGAAGCCGAAAACGAAATGTCCATCCGCCGTGACGGCGAGCGGCCGGCCATCGAGCGCCACCAGGGAGCCGGGCGGCGCGCTTCCCGAAACCAGACTCCCCTGCTCCATCGCGCCGGAGAGGGTGAAACGCATGTTGCCGCCAGGGATTGGGTCGGCAGCGAAAGCAGGCATGGCGGCGAAGGCAAGCGAGCCCCACAGGAAGTCCCGCCGTTTCACTTTGGGACCAGCCCTCTATCCTGCATGCGTTTGGTGGCGATGGCGGGGGTGGCATAGGCTTCCTGCAAATCCACGCTCCAGTAGCGCAGGGCGTCGAGCGGGATATGCGCGCCGGTCACGGCGCATACCACATAGGTGCCGGGCTGGAGGATTTCGTAATCTCCGTCCAGGAAACGGAGCCGGGCCTCGATGTCGCGTTCCATCTTGTTCATGATGGCATTCTAAAACAAAGAACCTTGACTGGTGGGAGTTTTTTTGGGACGCGGCTTGGGCGTCCCGTCCGCCACCGCCGGCGTCTCCCCGTCCGCGAAGGTCAGCGTCAGCGCCTCGCCCGGCTTGAGCGTGGCGGCGCGGCGTCGGACCTTGCCATCCGCGCCTTTGACCAGCGCGAAGCCGCGTTCCAGCACCTTGCGATAGGAGATACTCTCTAGCAGCCGTGTCACGGAATCCAGCCGCGTCTTGGCGTCCTTCTGATGGGCGCGCGCGCAACGCAGCGAGCGGGCACCAAGATTGTCCAGCCGCTCCTTGAGCCGGGAGAGGCGCTGGCGCAACAACATGGGCCTGAGCAGCGCGGAGGTTTCCAGGAACGCGGCACGATGCTTCTGCAGATTATGGCGCAGCGAGACCGCCAGCTTGTCGCCCGCCATATCCAGGCGCTGTCGCGGCTGGTCGAACAGCTGCTCGGGCCTTGGCAGCACCCGCGCCAGTTGGCTGAGATGCCGGCGGCGCTGTTCCAGGCCGCGGGTGAAGACGCTGAGCATGCGGCGCTCGAAATTCAAGGTCTGCGAGAGGAGCTCGGTCCGGACCGGCACCGCCAGCTCGGCGGCGGCGGTGGGGGTGGGCGCGCGCATGTCCGCGGCGAAATCAATCAGGGTGGTGTCGGTTTCATGCCCGACCGCCGAGATCAAGGGAATCGTACTGGCCGCGGCGGCACGCACCACCGCTTCGTCGTTGAAGGGCATCAAGTCTTCCACCGAGCCGCCGCCCCGGGCGACGATGAGAAGATCGGGTCTGGGGAATTTGCCCGCCAGGGCATTGAAGCCGGTGATGGCTTGGGCGATCTCGGCCGCGGCGCGCTCGCCTTGCACCGCCACCGGCCAGAGCAGGACCCGGCGGGGAAAACGGGCATCGAGACGGTGCATGATGTCGCGGATCACCGCGCCGGTGGGCGAGGTCACCACCCCGATCACACCGGGCAGGACAGGCAGCTTCTTCTTGCGGCCGGCATCGAACAGGCCCTCTGCCGTCAGCCGCTTTTTGCGCTCTTCCAGGAGCGCCATCAGGGCGCCCAGCCCGGCCAGCTCCAACTGCTCGATCAACAGCTGATAGCGGGAGGAACCGGGATAGGTGGAGAGCCGGCCGGTGGCCACCACTTCCATGCCCGATTCGGGGCGAAGCTTCAGCCGCGCCATGGCGGTGCGCCAGATCACGGCATTGAGGCAGGCTTTCTCGTCCTTCAGATCGAAATAGACATGGCCCGAGGAATGGATTTTCAGGCCCGAAATCTCTCCCCTCACCCGCACAAAGGCAAAATTTTCCTCCACCAGCCGCTTCAAGGCGCCGGAGATTTCGCTCACGGAAAATTCGGGCAGGTTGGACAGTTGGGCGGCTTCGCTCATGCTGGCGGGCATGATACAGGCTTTCGGCGAAAATAGGGCTCAAAGAAGAGATCGGCTTTGAAACTTCTCCTGGTGGGATCCGGCGGCCGCGAACATGCCCTGGCCTGGAAGCTGGCGCAGAGCCCGCTTTTGACCCGGCTTTATGCCGCACCCGGCAATGCCGGAATCGCGCAGATTGCAGAATGTGTCCCGATTGCGGCCACGGATTTTGCCGCGCTGACCGACTTCGCCGTTCGGGAGAAGATCGATTTCGCGGTGATCGCGGCGGATGCGCAGCTGGTGGGCGGGCTGTGGGACGTGCTCGAAGCGGCGGGAATCAAGGCGCTGGGGCCGTCCAAGGCGGCGGCCGTGCTGGAAGGCTCCAAGGGCTTTGTCAAAGACCTTTGCGCCGCGGCGGGGATTCCCACCGCTGCCTATAAGCGCTTCCGTGCGCCTGAGCCGGCCAAAGCCTATGCCCACACCACCGGCTTTCCAGTGGTGATCAAGGCGGACGGCCTGGCGGCCGGCAAAGGCGTGATCATCGCGGCCAGCAAGCCCGAAAGCGACAAGGCCATCGATTTCATGTTCGAAGGCGGCTTCGGGGCGAGCGGTCATGAGATTGTGATCGAGGAATATATGGAAGGCGAGGAGGCCAGCTTCTTTGCCTTGTCGGATGGCGTGAACGTGATTCCGCTGGCCGGCGCGCAGGACCATAAGCGGGTGGGCGAAGGCGATGTGGGCCCCAACACCGGCGGCATGGGCGCCTATTCGCCGGCGCCGGTGTTGACCCCGGCGCTGGAAAAGACCGCCATGGAGCAGTTCATCAAGCCCACGGTGGCGGCGTTTGCCGAGCGCGGGCTTACCTATATGGGGGTGATCTATCTGGGGCTGATGATCACGAAGACCGGGCCCAAGCTGGTGGAATATAACTGCCGCTTCGGCGATCCGGAGGCGCAGGTGCTGTTGCCGCGGCTCAAAAGCGACCTGTTGTACGCCCTGCTGGCGGCGCGCAACGGCGCGCTCGATGGCGTTTCCCTGGATTGGTCGGAGGAAACAGCGCTGACGGTGGTGATGGCATCCGGCGGCTATCCGGGCACCTATGAAAAGGGTCATGAAATATCCGGCCTGGCTGAAGCGGCGAAATTGCCCGGCGTCATCGTCTTTCATGCCGGCACCGAGAAACGCGACGGCAGGATCGTGGCGACGGGCGGGCGGGTGCTGGACGTGACCGCGTTGGGGCGCAACGCCGCCGAGGCCAAGGCACGGGCCTATGCAGCAGTGGAGAAGATCGGCTGGCGGACCAGTTTTTATCGCTCGGACATAGGGTGGCGGGCGTCGGGGCGGTGACGTTTCCACACTCCGGTCTTATCGAAGCAGCTCAAGGCTTCAGCCCGATCTCATTCATATCGTCGCCCGCATGCGTGTCCATTTCCAGCGCCAGGGTGATATCGACCTTGCCCCCTGCCGCGTCGCCCTTGCGGGACTTGGCCAGGCCGCGCTTGTACAGCGTTTCGGCCTGGCGGGGTGAAAGGCTCAAGGCCACGTTGTAATCGGCAATCGCGTGCTCGAAATCGCCCTTGCGGAAATAGACAAAGCCGCGGCTGTCGCGCACCTCGGCGATCGTTCGCCGGTCGCGGATCAGTTTCAGGGCGGCGTTGCAATCTTCGAGCGCGCCGTCCAGGTCGCGGTTGACCCAGGCGCGGTCCCAGCAGCGGGCATTCAGCGCATCCGCATTGTCGGGCTGTTTTTCGATCAGGGCGCTGAAATCGGTGAGCGCGTGATCGAAATCGCGCCCGGCGTCATAGGCGATGGCGCGATAGCCCAGAGCCTCGGCGTAATCGGGGTTGAGTTTCAGCGCCATGGTGAAATCGCCGATGGCGCGGCCATAGTCGCGCTTGCTCAACCGGACGATGCCGCGGTCGTTATAGGCCATGGCGTCATCGGGCTTGAGCTTCACCGCCTGGTCGAAATCGGCCAAGGCATGATCGAAATCCTTCTTGCCGGCATAATTGCCGCCCCGGTCCAGCAGGATCGCCTCGTCGTCCGGGCGGATGGCCAGGATGCCGCCATAGGCGCGGATGGCACCGTCGTAATCACCCTTCTGCTCCGCCTCACCCGCCTGAAGCAAGAGCCGGTTGATCGTCCGCCAATCGTCCGCCCGCGGAGTTTCCGCCGCCCCGGCCCAAGACGCCATCAGGGTGAACGCCGCCACAAAAGCCGCGATTTTGCGCATGCGCAGGAGTTTGCGCTTCAGGGCAGTTGACTTCAAGCGCCGGTCATAGCAACCAACACAAATGCTGTTCTGGGCCGGGCTTATCCTGATCGCGCTGGGGGTTTGCGCCCTCTGGATCGACCGTCCCCTGGCCCATTTCATCTATGACCATGTCAGCGCCAAGACCCACAAATTCCTGGACGGCATCACCCATTATGCCAAGGCGGGACACTGGCTGGCGGCGGCGATCATCGCCCTGGCCGCCGCGGCCATCGCGCGGCATTTCGGGGCGCGCGGTCGCGACCTGCCGCTGCTGATCAATTATTCGCTCGCCTTCATCGCGATGCTGACGCTGGGCAGTGCCGTGCTGCATGTGATCAAGCTGGTGCTGGGACGGCGGCGTCCGCGCGACGATATGGAAATGGGCCTTTACGGCTTTCAGCCTTTCTCCTTCAACCTGGAATATAATTCCTTCCCCTCCGGCCATGCGCTGACCATTTCCTGCGTGGCGGTGATCTTCACCTGTGTCTGGCCCCTATGGTGGCCGCTTTTCTTCGCCATCGCCACCGTGCTGGCGATCACCCGCGCGCTGCTGACGGCCCATTTCCTGAGCGATGTCTTGATTGGCGCTGGGATCGGCATTCTGGCCGGGCGGGAGGTGCTGCTGCTGGGCTTCCCGGGGTTTGCGCCTTACTGGTTCTGATCTTTCAGCGCCGGGCCCGGAAAAATTCCTTCAACACTGCGCCGGCCATCTCCGCGTCGCCGGCGCGGGCAATCACTGGCCGGTGATGGCAGGTGGCTTGGGTAAAAAAGCGCGGGCCGTGCAGCACGGCGCCGCCTTTGGGATCTTCCGCCGCGAATACCAGGCGCGCCACCCGGGCAAGCGACATGGCGCCCGCGCACATGGCGCAGGGTTCCAGGGAGACAAACAATTGGGCGCCCGAGAGGCGCTCATTCTGCAGCTTCGCCGCCCCCGCCTTGAGCACCAGCATTTCGGCGTGGGCGGTGGGGTCTTTGTATTCCAGAATGCGGTTGCCATCCCGCGCCAGCAGCGTGCCGCCCGCATCCAGCAGCACCGCGCCAACCGGCACTTCGCCGCGCGCGCCGGCATTTTTGGCTTCTTGCAGAGCCAATGCTATGGCTTCCCCGTCATCCATGGAGGCCATTGTGGCCGAAGACCAGGCTCAAGGCGAGCGTATTGCCAAAGTCATAGCCCGGGCAGGAATCTGCTCGCGGCGCGATGCCGAAAAACTGATCGCCGAGGGCCGGGTGATGCTGGATGGCGCGACCGTCACCACGCCGGCTCTCCGGGTGACGCAAGACAATCTGATCCAGGTGGACGGCAAACCGCTCTCCGCGCCGGAGCCGACGCGGCTTTGGCGCTATCACAAGCCGGCCGGCCTGGTCACCAGCCACAAGGATGAGAAGGGCCGGCCCACCGTGTTTGGTCTCTTGCCCAAGACATTGGGCCGGGTGGTCTCGGTGGGGCGGCTGGATTTCAATTCCGAAGGGCTTTTGCTTCTCACCAATGACGGCGAGATCGCACGGCGGCTGGAAATGCCCTCTTCCGGCTGGGTGCGCAAATACCGCGCCCGGCTGTTCGGCAAAGTCACCCAGGCCGATCTCGACGAGCTTGCCACCGGCGCGACCATCGGCGGCGTCGCTTACGGCCCTATCCTGGCCGACCTCGAACGCTCACGCGGCATGTATTCCTGGGTGCTGGTCTCGCTCAAGGAAGGTAAGAACCGGGAAGTGAAACGGGTGATGGAATCGCTGGGGCTTAAAGTCGCCCGGTTGATCCGCATTTCCTATGGGCCGTTCCAGCTGGGACAATTGGCCGAGGGGGCGGTGGAGGAGATTCCTGCCCGGCTCTGGCGCGAACAGCTTGGCATAGGCCGCAAAAAACGGCTAGAGACACCCGCCCATGACCGGCCATGGGACACCGCGAAGCAAACCGTAAAGAAGACGGGCGGGAAAAGGAAAACACAATGAAAAACAAGAAACCCAAACTGCCCCCGCCCTACGCCTGCGAAAGCAAGGACCATCGCCATGCCGGCACCTTCGAAGTGTTGATACCGGTGCCCGAGCGCAACAAGCCGCACAAAGTGCCCCTGTCCTTCCCCACCATGCAGGCGGCGGAATCCTGGATTCACAGCCCGGACGGCAAGGACGCCATCGCCGAAATCCTCAAGGACACCGGAAAAAAATAGCGGGCTCGCGTTCCCCCATGTAACCTTGACACCGGTTCGGGCGAATACGGAACAACCCGTGATAGCGGCTGAGGCGCAATATCGCGACTGGATGCTGAAGGGGCTGATGGGCGACGCAAACGCCTATCGCATGCTGCTCAAGGCGCTGGCCGCCCATTTGCGCGCTTTTTTCGCGCGGCGTGTGGGCGCCTCCGCGGCGGAGGACCTGGTGCAGGAGACATTGATTGCCATCCATGCCAAGCGGGAGACGTACGACCCCGGCCTGCCTTTTACCGCCTGGGTCTATGGCATCGCGCGCTACAAGCTGATTGACGAATACCGCCGGGAGAAGCGCCGCGCCACTGTACCGCTGGAACAAGCACCGGAGCTTTTCACCGAGGCGGAATTGGAGACGGTATCGGCCCGGCGCGATGTGGAAAAACTGCTCGGCAAATTGCCGGAGGCCAAGCGGGCCCTGTTGAAGGCCGTCAAACTGGATGGACTCTCGGTGGCGGAAGCGGCGGCAAAGGCCGGGATGAGCGAAACGGCCGTGAAGGTCTCGGTGCACCGGGCGCTGAAATCGCTGGGAAACGAAGTGGGCGGCGATGAAGACCGATGAACTGATCGCCCTGCTTGGCCAAGATCTCAAGCCCGCGCGCAAGGGCATGGTGCCACGCTGGCTGGCTCCGGCGCTGGCCGCAGGACTGTTGATCTCGCTCCTGATGATGCTGGCTATGCTGGGGACCCGGGCTGATCTTTACCAGGCAATGCGGCTCAATGCCTTCTGGATGAAATTCTTTTACACTTTGTCACTCGCGATTCTCGGCCTTATCCTGATCGAGCGTCAGGCGCGCGCCGGCGCCGATTCGCGCGCCGTCTTTTTCGCGCTTGGCGCGCCGGTGGCGGCGATGACCGTGCTGGCCAGCGCACAGCTTTCCCAGGCCCATGGCGACACGGCCGGGCTGGTGATGGGCCGGACATGGATGGTGTGCCCCTGGCTGATCGCGCTGCTCTCGCTGCCCCCGCTGGCATTGCTGCTTGCCGCCTTGCGCCGGCTGGCGCCGACAAGGCTCACCCTCGCGGGTTCCGCGGCAGGGCTGGTGGCGGGAGCCGGCGCGGCCACGGTTTACGGGTTCCATTGCACGGAAATGGCCGCGCCTTTCATTCTCATCTGGTACACGCTGGGCATAGGACTGGCGGCCGGCCTGGGTGCCATGTTGGGGCAACGCTGTCTTCACTGGTAGAGCCAAAGAAAAAACGGCGGCCCGGGAGCCGCCGTTTTCGCGCGAAGCTTAGAGTCTCAGGCTGCGAGGGTTGCGCCAGAGGCTTTACGCGCCGAACGCAGTGCCATGCCGATGCCGAACAGACCGGCCAGCATCATCGCCCACACGCCCGGCTCAGGAACAGCCGAGGTGGGAACGGCGACCTCACCGACATTGTAGGCGGTCGACCCCGTCAGTTCGCCGTCATTTTTCACAGCAACCGCACTGAAGGAACCGGTGGTGAAGGCGCTGTAAATCGAGTCGGCGTAGAGGCCGGTAAAGTCGAACTGAGTCGGATATGGGCCACCGCTGGTGTGGAAATCCGGCCCCGTATAGGTGAAGACAAGATCGGGAATCGTCGGGTTGTCGGTGAAGCCCGGATCAAGCAACATGCCGGCAGGCAGGGTAGGGGAAGTGGAAGCCGTCACATTGGACAACGAGGTTCCAACCGACCCCGCCACATAACCGGCAAAGTCAATAATGACGAGCTTGTCGCCGGCCGTGACTCCCTGATCAGGCGCAAGCTGGCCGTCATACGTGAATTTGAAAAATGAGCCATCCGGCGTGATTCCTGATTCCACCGGAATGACAGAAGCCAATGCCGCCCCGCCGGGCAGCATCGCTGCCAGGGCGATTGCAGCGGCAGAGGCTGCAAGTCTCCATTTCATGAAGTGTCTCCCTCAAAGGATGATTTGGGAACAATTCCCGTTTGTTCCAACGCGTGGGGGAGTCGGGAAGATGCCGCCGATTTTTCTCCAATGATGGATTAAGTAAGAAGTTTTTTGGACTGCGTTGCGGCGGGCACGCGCAAGGAGAGAGTTCCGTGTACGGAAAGAGACAGAACGGACGCAAATCGAGTTCCGCAAAGTTACCGGGCCGCCGCGACATTATGGATCGTCTGCCCCGGCGCCAACACACCGGCCCTGTCGGCGAACCAATGCCGACGTTTCGCTACGGCAATATTTTGAACCGACGCAGCAGGACATAGCTCGCCGCGACCAGCAGGCAGCAGAGACCGAGGCAGATATAAAATCCTTCCTTGTCCTGCATCCAGGGAAGCCCGCCCACGTTCATTCCGAAAGCGCCCACCACAAAAGTGGGCGGCAGGAGAAGCGTGGAAATCACGGTGAGGGCCGACAGGCTGCGATTGGTGACCGCCGAAATCCGGGTGTTAACTTCTTCATAGATCAGACGCGCGCGGTCGAGCAGCGCCGAGGCGTCGCGGTCATGATCCTCCACATCCTGCAGAAGCGACGGCAGCCAGTCGGACAAGGGTGATTCCACCGCGTTGCGCTTGGCGCGCAGGATGGCGCTACGGAAGCCGGAAAATTCGCGGGTGTGGCGGGTGAGTTCCCGCCGCAAGGGCCCCAACGGCAGCCGGTCCAGCGCCGCCCGCTCGGCCAGCACCTGGTCTTCGATGCGGTCCAGTTCCCGGCTGAGGCCCAGGATACGGCTTTCCACCATCTCCAAATAGCGCAAATTGAGTTCCATCAGGCACTCGGCCGGATCGGAAGGCCTGAGCCCCCCTTGACCGCCTCCCGCATCAGCTCCATCGCCGACAGCGAATGGCGGCGGGCGGTGATCAGGTGGCGCGCGTCCAGCCAGAAGCCGAAACGCCCCGGGCCCAGCCATTCATCGTCGAAATCCTTTTCCAGGTCGGGCAGCACGCCGTGACCGCCGCTGGCGGTGAGATGAATCTGCATCCGCTCCTCGCCGCCTGCGGTGACGAGCTTTTTCGCCTCGTCCGGACAGTCGGCATAATGCTCGAGGAAACGGCGGGCGCGATGATCGGAAAGCGCCAGGTGCAGCCAGACCCAGTCATAGCCGGAAGCGATTGCCGCGCCCAGGGTTTCGTCCCTCACTTCCAGCCCATGTCCGCCCTTGAAGACAAAGCCGAAAATCAGGCCCGCGCAATGGCCGAGGGGGCTTGAATCTTGCTGGAGATCGGGCATGGCGCATCATCGCCGGGAAGGGTTAAACATTGCAACCATGCAGAGTCTTACCGCCCTGGCTTTCCTGCTTTCAGTCGCGGTCGGCTGCGGCCTTCTGATGACGCGCTTGCGGCTGCCTGCTGCGGTGGGTTTCATCCTGGTAGGGGTGGCGCTTGGCCCGAGCGGCATGGGACTGATCGCGCCCTCCCCCGACATCGAAACGCTGGCCGACTTGGGCGTGTTGATGCTGCTTTTCATCATCGGGATGGAGATGCGGCTTCAGGCCTTTCGCAAGTTGCTGCCCCTGGCGCTTTCCATCACCCTGATCACCGTGCTGGTGATCGCCACTTCGGTGGGGCTGTTCGCCTCTTACGTCCATGGCGAGGTAATGGGCGGCGTGGTGATCGGGTTCATGCTCTCCATCTCCTCCACCGCCGTCGCCATGCAGATGATGAACGAAGTCGGGGAGCGGAATTCGCCGGCTGGCCGTATCGCCGTCGCCATCCTGGTGGCGCAGGACTTGGCGGTGGTGCCGCTGCTGCTGATCACCAATGGCCTGGGAGAAAGCACAACCGGCGAAGGCATCGCCCGGAATGTGGTGGGGATTTCCTGGCGGCTGGTGCTGGCGGTCGGGCTTTTGACGTTCTTCATCCGGCTCCTGACCCGGATTAAGAGCTTCCGTTTTCCTTTTGACGAATATCTGCTCAAGAATTTCGATATCGGCACCCTGTCGATCCTGGGGCTCTGCTTTGCTTCGGCGGCAGTTTCGGGGCTTCTGGGCCTGTCGCCCGCCCTGGGCGCTTTTCTATGCGGCCTGCTGGTGGGCCATTCCACCCTCCGCCGCGCGGCGGAAAATATGGCCGCGCCGGTTCAGTCCATTCTCCTTTTCGTATTTTTCCTCTCGGTAGGGCTCCTGATCGACCTTCATTACCTCCTTGATCAAGCCTGGGTGATATTGGCGGCGCTGGTGGTGGTGACAGGCGGCAAGACCTTCCTCAATTGGCTGCTCTTGATGATCGCGGGCGAGCCCTTCGACCTGGCGGTGCAATCCTCGCTGTTCCTTTCACCGGTGGGGGAATTCTCCTTCGTGCTGGCCAGCGCCGCCTTGTCGGTGGGGGCTTTGAGCGACGCGGGCCACAAGCTCGCCATCGCGGTGATCGCCATGTCCCTGTTGGCGAGCCCGATCTGGTTTTTGATGGCGCGGCTGATGCACCGGGTGGTCATCGGCCATGCCCGGGTGCTGGGCTTCGACCTGGCGGGCTTGCGGTTATGGACCGGCCCGCTTCTGGCGATGGACAGAGACGAATAGCCCTACTGGTGGACGACCGATTCCAGTCCCGCCGGGTCCTGGTGGATGATCACTTCCGCGTGCGGAAAGGCGGCGCAGATATCCTTCTCGACCTGGTCGCTGACGGCATGCGCTTTGGCCAGCGGCATGGCGCCGTCGAGTTCGATATGGACCTGGATGAAGATGTTGACCCCCGCCTGGCGGGTCCTGAGCTCATGCAGTGCCAGAACCTCGCTGTGGCGATGGACAATGGAGATGATCCGCGACCGGTCGGGGTCCGGAAGTTCGCGGTCCATCAGCTGGTCCAGGCTCTGACGGAACACGCTCCAGGCGCTCACCGCCAGGACCAGCACGACGCCGAGCGCAATCACGGGATCGGCCCATAGCCAGTTGAACCAGCCGACCAGCAAGATCGCCACCACGACGCCGATATTGCTCACCAGGTCCCCGGCATAATGCATGGCGTCGGCGCTCACCGCCACGGAGCCGGTTTTTTCCATCACCCGGCGCTCATAAAGGATCAAAAGGATGGTGGCGAAGATCGAAACGCACATCACGATCAGGGCGGCCAGGGAATGTTCGATGGGCTGGGGCGCGATCAGCCGCTGCACGGCCTGCACGGTAAGAAAAATGGCCGAGGCGGCGATGAAAGCACCCTGGGCAAGCCCTGCCAAAGGCTCCGCCTTGCCATGGCCGAAGCGGTGCTCCTCGTCCGCCGGGGTCAGTGATTCATGGATGGCGAACATGTTGAGTCCGGAGGTAAAAAGGTCCAGCGCGGAATCGGCCAGGCTCGCCAGCATCGCCACCGAGCCGGAGGCAAAATAGGCCACCGCCTTGATGGCGACCAGAAGCAGCGAGACCATGAGCGACGCTAAGGCCGCCCTGCGCATATGGGAACCCCGCTCTTCCGGCTTCACGGAAACAATCTTTCCGTCTTCCAGGCGCCGCCCGCTTCCGGCCGGCGATAGACCAGCCGGTCGTGCAGACGGAAGGGCCGGTCGCGCCAGAATTCGATCTCAAACGGCTTGACGCAAAACCCGGTCCAATAGGCGGGACGCGGCACTTGCGAAAGTCCAAATTTGGCAGCGCATTTGGCGATCTCCCGCTCGAAATGGAAGCGGGATTCCATCGGCCGCGACTGAGCCGAGGCCCAGGCGCCGATCTGGCTGTCGCGCGGACGGGAGGCGAAATATCGATCCGCCTCGCTTCCGCTCACCTCGCTTACCGAGCCGCGCACGCGCACCTGCCGGCGCAGCGATTTCCAGTGGAAATTGAGCGCGGCATGGGCATGGGCGAAAATCTCGGAACCTTTGGCGCTCTCCTTGTTGGTGTAAAACACGAAACCTTGCTGGTCGAAGCCCTTAAGGAGCACCATGCGGATATTGGGCCGGCCCCCCGCGTCAGCCGTGGCCAGCGCCATGGCGTTGGCTTCATTGATCTCGCTTTTTTCCGCCTCCTCCATCCAGGCGGCAAAAAGATGGAAAGGATCGGCCTCCGGCCTGATGCCGCCATCGTCCCTTGGACCGCCAATATCGCTCATGACTTATCACTCACAAACAGGAGCCGTAGCATGAAGGCCGAAGTCAGGGTAGCGTCTCCCGGCTGAGAGAGGCCATGCATAAAATTTTCGCCGCCCGCACCACCGCCCCGATCCTTGTCCCGATCCT
This sequence comes from uncultured Rhizobium sp., assembly GCA_964511505.1. Lineage (GTDB taxonomy): Bacteria > Pseudomonadota > Alphaproteobacteria > Micropepsales > Micropepsaceae > Rhizomicrobium. Next base: position 1,015 of record CAZEFQ010000216.1, on the reverse strand, counting down.
GGCCCTGCTTTCCGGCTGCGTGGGCGAAAGCGCCGACGAACTCAAGACCATTTTCGACGCCGGGGTCGCAGCCTATGACGCGGGCGACTACCCAAGGGCCTATAAGATATGGAAAGGGATCGACGATGTGGACCTCGCCGCCATGCGCAATGTGGCGATGATGCTGCGCCAGGGCCAGGGCGTAGCCAAGGATCCCAAGGCGGCCGAAGACCTTTATGAGACGGCGGCGGCAGCCGGCTTGCCCACCGCCCAGGCCGACCTGGCCGATATGCTGATCAAGGGCGAGGCCGGACCGCCCGATCCCAAGGCCGCCCTTCCCTTGCTGGAAGCGGCGGCGGCGGCGCACCATCCTTTGGCCCAGTACGAGTTGGCGCAGATCTACGAAGCGGGGACGCTGGTGCCCAAGGATATCGAGACGGCGAAAGGGCTTTATCGCGACGCCGCCGCCCACGGCATGAAAGAGGCACAGGACAGGCTCGATCAGCTGGCGATACAGCCTGCGCCCAATGTCGCCGCCGCGGGAACCGCGCCGGGGCTTCGCCCCTGACGGAAACTTGAAGGATACCTATATAGTAACGGATACAGCCGATTCGAGCGTGAATGAACGATCCCTATAAAGTCCTGGGCGTCTCAAAGAATGCCAGCGAGGCCGAGATCAAGAAGGCCTTTCGCACGCTGGCCAAGAAGCATCATCCGGACGCCCATCCCGGCGACGAAAAAGCCAAGCAGCGTTTCCAGGAAATCTCCGCTGCCTATGACGTGGTCGGCGACAAGGACAAACGCGCCAAATTTGATGCGGGCGAGATCGATGCCGCCGGCAATCCAAAAGGCTTCGATCCCAGGGCCTATAGCCAGGCCTATGGCCAGGGGCGCGGCAATCCTTTCGGCTTTGGCGGGGGCGGTGGTCCCGGTGACCGTGACTTCCATTTCAGCTGGGGCACCGGTGGTGAAGAACCGCCTGGAGGCTTTTCCGCCGAGGATATTTTTGCCGAGATATTGGGCGGGCGGCGGGCCG
>CAZEFQ010000215.1:0-11397 GCA_964511505.1 uncultured Rhizobium sp. | reverse complement strand
CTGTCGCGTTTTCCCATCGAAGCCGATGTGCCGCCGGGCTTTAAGGTGCTGGACGAGAATTCGGCCAGGGAACTGATCGCCGGGGCGCGCCAGGCCGTGTTGGCGCGGGCCGCGCAGGGGGATGAATCGCTTGCCGGCGATCTCGCTTCGTCGCTCAATTTCCTGGTGGGAGAGAGCGGCGAGGAAAGCCTCAACCGCATCCTGGCCGCGGCCCTGGGCAATGACCGCCGCAAACTCGACCGTTTTTTCACCAGCAGCGCGGCCTTCGCGGATGCGGTGTGGCGGGCCCATGGCGCCGCGCGCGATGACGATATCGAAAGCGATTTTTGCGCCGAGCTTCGCCGCGATATCGCCCTTTTGAATCAGACGCGGGAATGGCTCGCCCGTGGCAACGCCACCGACGCCGCCAATGGGACGATCTTGGCGCAATTCCTTGCGCTCGATTTCGCGCGTGACGGCTTTGCCGTGCTGCGCAATTTTTTCCTTACGGGCGAAGGAAAGCCGCGCAACAGACTGGCAAGCAAGCAACTTGCGGAAAACTCTCCTCACCTGGTCGATTTTCTCACCGGGCTGCAACAGCGTTTCTGCCAGGCGGAAGAGCGGCAACGCGCCGCCCGCGCCGCCCGCATGTCGGAAGCGGCGCTCATCATCATCCGTGCGGTGCGGGAATCCTATGCCGAGGCCAAGAGGCGGCTTGGCGCGCTTGACTATGACGACTTGATCGTCAAGACACAGGCCCTGCTGGAGAAACGCCTGGCCACGCCCTGGGTGCTGTTCAAGCTGGACGAAGGCCTGGATCATATCCTGATCGACGAGGCCCAGGACACCAGCCCGGAACAATGGGCGATCATTCGCGCTCTCACCGAGGAATTCTTTTCCCGCGAGGCGAAAGGGGGTGGCAGAGGCCACATCGGCCCACGCACGCTTTTCGCGGTCGGCGACGAAAAGCAATCCATTTTCAGCTTCCAGGGTGCCGATCCGCGGGAATTCGCCGTCAACCGCCGCCATTTCCGCAGCCAGCTCGCGCGAATGCAGCTGCCTTTTGTCGAAGAACCGCTCACGCGCTCGCGCCGGTCGGCGCCGGAGATATTGCGTTATGTCGATACTGTTTTCGCCGGGGAAGAGACGCGCGCCGGCCTGACTTCAAGCGGTGAGGCGATCCGGCATGAGGCCCATCGCCATCTCGCCAAAGGCGGCGTCGAATTCTGGCAGGTCGAATTGCCGGATGACGAAGCCGAAATCGACTATTACAGCCCGGTGGATGTCGAACAGGCTTCCAGCGCCATCGTGAAGCTGGCGGCAAGGCTGGCCGGCGAGATTTCCGGCTGGATCAGGGACCGCAAGCTCCTTCCCGGCCACGACGCCCCCATCCGCCCCGGCGACATCATGATCCTGCTGCCGAGACGCGAGCCTTTCGGCGCCGAGATCATCCGCCAGCTCAAGCTGCGCCATGTGCCGGTGGCGGGCGCGGACCGGGTGATCCTCGCCGAACAGATGGCGGTGATGGACCTGATGGCGCTCTGCGCCTTTGTGCTGCAGCGGGACGATGACCTCAACTTGGCGGCGTTGTTGCGCTCGCCGCTGTGCGGGCTCGGCGAAGAGGATCTGTTCAGCCTCTGCCACGGCCGCGAGGCCGGGTTATGGACCGCGCTGGGAACAAGGAAGGAGGAACGCTTCGAAGCCGCCCACACCTTCCTCGCGGAGATGCTGGCACGCGCTGATTACGCGCCGCCTTTCGAATTTTTCAGCCATGCCCTTGTACAGCTGGACAAAAGGCGTGCCCTCCTGGCCCGGCTGGGCCCCGAGGCCAGCGACGTGATCGCGGAATTCCTTTCTCTTTGCCTGGCCTTTGAGCGCGATCACACCCCTTCGCTGCAAACTTTTCTCGATTGGCTCAGGCGCGGGGGCAATGAAATCCGGCGCGACATGGAGCGGGGCCGCGACGAAGTCCGGGTGATGACGGTGCATGGCGCCAAGGGGCTGGAAGCCGACATCGTGATCCTGCCCGACACCACCGGCCTGCCGGAAATGCCCTGGAAGAAGGGTCATTTGATTTACACAGGCGATGGTGTGCTGTTTCCTTTGAACGACGCCGAGGCGCCGCAAGCGGTGAAGGGGGCGAAGCGGGAGCTGGAACGGGAAATTTTCGAGGAACACCGCCGCCTCCTCTATGTCGCCCTCACCCGTGCCCGCGACCGGCTTTATGTCTGCGGCTTTCAAAACAAGATCGCCCCCCGCGCCCAGACCTGGTACCGGCTGGCGGAAGCGGCGGCGCAAGAACTCGGCCGGCCGTTGATCCGGGGGGACGCCCAAATACAGGCTTTTGGCGACACCGGTCACGCAACGGCCGTTGCCCGGGAAACCGCCGCTGTCCCAGGCGTAACGCTGCCGGACTGGACGAGGCGCAAGGCGCCGCGCCCCGCTTTTTCATCGCGCCTGATCCGCCCTTCGGATGCGTTCGCCGCGGAAAGCCCGGTGCTGTCGCCGCTGGAAGGAGCCCGCCGTTTCCGCCGCGGGCAATTGATCCACAGCCTCCTCACCCACCTGCCCGAGCTTCCGCCGGAGAAACGCCGTGATGCCGCCATTGCCTTTGCGCGCCAAAACGGTTTCGAGGACAGTCTGGCGGAGGAAAGCCTGGCGGTGATCGACAACCCCGATTTTGCCGCCGCTTTCGGGCCCGATTCCCAAAATTATGGCAGCCAGGCCGAAGTTCCCTTCCACGCGACGCTTCCGGAGTTGGGAGAGGTTACCGGCCGGATCGACCGGCTGGCCGTCACGCCCGACGAAGTCCTGATCCTGGACTTCAAGACCAACCGCCCGCCGCCCGCGCGAGAAGAGGACGTCGATCCCGCCTATCTTGCCCAGATGGCGCTTTATCGCGACAGCGCCGCCCGCATTTTTCCGGGACGGCGAATCGTTTGTGGCCTTATCTGGACCGACGGCCCCAAGCTTCTTCGCCTGTCCGATGCCGTCCTGGACCGCCAGATTGCCACTTTGACCCATGCCTACCGGGAACAGCTTGGTTAAAGGACAAAGGATGAGGGTGGCAGCCTTGCCCCTCTGCCTTGACCTAAGCCGGACCCCTTCCTAGATATGGTGTCTGCTTCTTCCAGGGACCTACCGCCCATGCCCATCAAAGTTTCCGATGCGTCCTTCCAGGCCGATGTGCTGGACTCCAAAAAGCCGGTCCTGGTGGATTTCTGGGCGGAATGGTGCGGTCCCTGCCGCATGATCGCGCCGGCCTTGGATGAGCTTTCCGCCGAGCTGGCGGACAGGCTCACTATTGCCAAGATCAATATCGACGAAAATCCGCATGTGCCGACCAAATATGGCGTGCGCGGCATTCCCACGATGATGATCTTTTCCCAGGGGCAGGTGGCTGCCACCAAAGTAGGCGCCCTGCCCAAATCCAAGATCAAAGAATGGATCGAGTCGGCGATCTGACCTTTTTTTCGGGCCGCAGGGCCAATTGATCGCGCCGATTTAACGCCATTGCCGGCTCTTTGGGCGTGACCAAATTCCCATCTGCTCCTACCATGTTCCCGGATTTATCCGCGGGGGAGCTTATGCGGCGTCAAGCCCTGTTTCTGTTTTCCGGTATCCTTGTGGCAGGCGCGGCCTTTGCGCAAAATGCATCCCTGCCGGACGACACCGCGCTCCGCCGCCAGCTCGACAGCCAGATCAATCCCGACCAAATCCGCGACTGGATGAAGCAACTGGCGGCAGAGCCCAATCATGTCGGCTCGCCGCACGACAAGGCCAATGCCGACTGGATGCTGGCCCAGTTCAAAAGCTGGGGTTGGGACGCGCATATCGAGACCTTCAAGGTGCTCTATCCCACGCCCATCAGCGAGACGCTGGAGATGGGTGGGGCCAAGCCTTTCACCGCAACGTTGCAGGAAGCCCCTATTCCCGGCGATTCCAGCGCGACCGCGCACGATCCGGCGCTGCCCGCCTATCTCGCCTATGTGGGCGACGGCGATGTCACCGCGCCGCTGGTCTATGTCAATTACGGCTATGTCGATGATTACAAACGGCTGGAGCAGTTCGGCATCTCGGTCAAGGGCAAGATCGTCATCGCCCGTTACGGCGTGGGCTGGCGCGGCCTGAAGGTCAAGCTGGCCCAGGATCATGGCGCGGTGGGGGCGTTGATCTATTCCGATCCCGCCGATGACGGCTACTCGCTCGACGCTCCTTACCCGCAAGGCGCGTCGCGTCCGCCCCAGGGCGTCCAGCGCGGCTCGGCCCAGGACATGATGATCTATCCGGGCGATCCGCTGACGCCAGGAGTGGGCGCCACCGACGATGCCAAGCGGCTGACGCGGGACGAAGCCGCCACCATCCTGAAGATCCCCGCCTTGCCGATTTCCTACGCCGACGCGGCGGTGTTGATGGGTGCAATGGACGGCCCCGCCGTTCCCGCCAATTGGCGCGGCCATATGAACATCACCTATCGTGTGGGCGGCGGCGGCCCGCCGGTGCATCTGGCGGTCAAGTCGGACTGGAGCCTCAAGCCCGCCTATGACGTCATCGCCACCCTGAAAGGTTCCACCGCGCCCGACCAATGGGTGATCCGCGGCAATCATCATGACGGCTGGGTGTTCGGCGCCAGCGATCCCCTGGCAGGCATGACCGCAATGTTGGCGGAAGCCAAGGCGCTGGGCGCCATGGTCAAGGCCGGCTGGAAGCCCAAGCGCACCATCGTTTACACCAGTTGGGATGCGGAAGAGCCCATGCTCCTGGGTTCGACCGAATGGGCCGAAGCCCATGCCGCCGAACTCCAGAAGAAGGCCGTGCTTTACATCAACAGCGACGGCAATGGCCGCGGCATCCTCAATGTCGGAGGCAGCGAGGACCTGGAGAAATTCACCGCCGAAACCATCAAGGACCTCAAGGATCCCGAGACCGGGGACATGGTGGCCGCACGCCGCCGGGCCCGGCTTCAACTGGCGCAGGGCGACGAGCATGCCCGCTTTGTCAGCCGTGTCGCCGGCGACACCGGCAAGGACATGCCGATCGAGCCCTTGGGGTCGGGCTCGGACTATTCACCCTTCCTGCAGCATCTGGGGATCGAGACCATCGATTTCGGCTATGGCGGCGAAGGCAGCTCCAACGGCGTCTATCATTCCCGCTATGACACCTTCGAGCATCACAGCCGCTTCGTCGATCCGGGCTTTGTCTATGACGCCATGCTGGCCAAGACCATCGGCCGCGCCGTCTTGGTGGCGGCGAACAGCGACCTGCCGATCGTCGAGACCGGTGATTTCGCCGATGCATCCGCGCAATATGTCAGCGAATTGAAAAAACTGGCGGACGACCAGCGCAACGCGGCAGAAAACCAGGCAAAGCTCCTGGCTGCCAACGCCTATAATCTTTCCGCCGATCCTACCAAGCCGCACGCCAATCCCACGCCGATGAAGGCGGTGCCGAAATTCGACTTCGCCGCCATCGATGCGGCGCTGGCGGCGCTGAAGAAAAGCGCGGCGGCTTACGATGCCGCCATCGCGGCCAAGGCGGCGGGACTTTCGCCGCGCGAGCGCGCCCGGCTGATGGCGATGATGCTGCCGCTCGACCAGACTTTGCTTTTGGATGCCGGGTTGCCCGGCCGGCCCTGGTATAAGAGCCTGATGTATGCGCCCGGACGCTTCACCGGCTATGGCGCCAAGACCATGCCGGGCATCCGCGAAGGCATCGAAGACGAACGTTTCGACGATGCCAGCAAATATATCGGCCTGACGGCGGACGCGCTCAAGGCCTATGCCAACAAGCTGGACCAGGCCACCGCGTTTCTCAATGGCGCGCCGGCGGTGAATTGAATATGTCCCATTGCGGGCCCGCTCATGCCGGCTGAGCAGAATGGAAATCGACCAACGAAGCCAGCAATCTGTCCACCAATTCTCGTTCCTTGGCGGTCAGCTCGGGACGCCAGATATCGAACAGAAGCACGACGCGGAGTTGGCTGCTGGAATTGAACGCTTCGTGCTCTATCGTGTCGTCGAAAATCATCAACCGCCCCTCGACCCAGGAACGGCTCTCATTACCGACCCGGAGCTTGCCGCAATCGGGCGGCACGATCAGCGGCAGATGACAAAAAAGGCGCCCATTGGTGAAACCGTGATGCGGCGGGATGTGCACGCCGGGCCGCAAAATCGAGAACAACACGGACGGCGACTCGCCTTTTATCCGGCAAAGAGGCACCTCCCTGATTGCCGCCATCGTGTGCGGGCAGCGCGATGCGTTTTCGGGGATCTCCTCGCTATTCTGGATCAGGTGAAACGCGCTCCAGCCGGGGTCGTTCATCAGCCCGAGCGTGTTGCCGGGAGTGCTGGGGCGGTCCGGCCGCTCGCGGATATACGGCCCGATCCCCGTGCCGTCCGCCAGCACGCCCTCCAATTCCTTGCGGATAATGCCGGTCTGGGCTTCCAGGGCCGCGGCCCAGGGGAATTCCCCCCGGTCGTAGAATGCCCTTTGCGGCAATTCCGGAAAATAAAAATGGGTGGGCTGCTGTAGATAGAGCCTGCGCTTTCCCAGCAGAAGATCGACGGCATGGCTGACGCGCTCCGTTCCTGGAGCACCAAGGTCCGCGTCGGCGATGGCGGCCTGGAAATGCGCCTGATAGCTTGTCCGGGCTTGTTCGGCAGCGCGCCCAATCCGATCGATTTCCGCGCGCCAGAATGGCGGCAGGGTGCCCGCCCGTTTGGCGACTTCCAGCGCCGTACGGTAAAACTCATCCGCCGAACGGGTGCTCCTGCGCCGCATGTGCCAGTCGCCCTTGGCGATCAGCGCCTCCAGGTAATTGGCTTTTATACGCAGCGCCTGGTCCAGTGCCGCCCCCTCCTCCTCATCGGCTCCCAGCAGACGCAAGGAAAAGGATAGACCGTACCAGGCCGTGGCGTTGCCGCGATCCTGGGAAAGGGCCTGTTCAAAATTGCGGCGCGCCTCGGCGGGGTCGTTCCGTTCCAGTGCGGCGAAGCCGGCGGCGATTGACTTTTCCAAATTGCTCACAACCCTGACCCAGTTTCTGTTTCATTCAGCATCCGGTGGTTGACGGCATAAACTCCAGTCACGGGTTCCGCCCCGACCGGGCGTTATCGTCGGGACCTTCTCGATTGCATGAATTCGCTTTGCCCGCCTTTGAAGAAATCAGAATAGACAGTCCGCATGGCGCCGGACATTCAGTGCGCAGACGGGGCCGCTTCTTATCGTCGGCCATGATCGCTCTGTCTAAGCTTCTTCATAGACAAAGCACTCCCCGGCGTTCAAGTCTTCGAGATAAAAAACGGGCGTTGCTCAGCCGTTCTCCGCCAGCACCTTCCCTGCCAGATACAGAGACCCGCAAATCAATATCCGCGGCTGGGCTTCGCGCGGATGGGCGCGGGCCCAGGCGGAAAGCTGCATCATGGCATCTTCGATGTCTTCCGCCGGCGCCGCATCCAGGCCGGCGGCGCGCGCCGCGTCGTACAAGGCGCCGGCGCCAAAGCTGGCGGCTTCGCCGGGGATGGTCACCGTCACCACATGGCGGGCCAGGCCCCGAAAAGCGCTCAAGAATCCCACCGCATCCTTGGTCTTGAGCATGCCGCAGATCAGGTAGAGCGGGCGGTCCACCTTTTCCTCCAGATCGGCGATGGTGCGCGACACCGCCGCCGCGCAATGGGGATTGTGCCCGCCGTCCAGCCAGATCTCGGCATCCTCCGGCGCCATGCCGACCAGAGGTCCGTGGCTCAGCCGCTGCAGCCGCGCCGGCCAATCCACGGTGCGCAGGCCCTTTTCGATGGCCGCATCTTCGCCCCAGCCCAAGGACGCATTATCCACCCCGGCATGACGCAGGCCGGCGATGGCGACACCGGCATTCTCCACCTGGTGACGGCCGATCAATTTGGGCAGCGGCAAATCGAGCAGCCCCATCTCGTCTTCATAGACCATGCGGCCGTGCTCCTGGCGGGCGGAAAAATCCTGGCCGAACATCAGGGCGGGGGCCGACAAGCGGTCCGCCTGGCGCAGGATCACTTCGCGGGCGATCTCGTCCTGCGGCCCGATCACCACCGGCACGCCGGGTTTGATGATCCCAGCCTTCTCCGCGGCGATGCTGCCGATATCGGGCCCAAGGAATTCCTGATGGTCGAGACCCACCGGCTGGACAATGGTCATGGCGGGTTTGGGGACGACATTGGTGGCGTCATATTTTCCGCCTAGCCCCACTTCCAGCACCATGGCGTCGGCTGGATGGCGGGAGAAGGCCAGGAACATGGCCGCGCCGGTGATCTCGAAGAAGGTGATGGGCCGGCCATCATTGACCCGCTCCACCTCTTCCAATGTGGCACAGATCTCTTCTTCGGAAATCAGCTCGCCGGCAATGCGGATGCGCTCATGAAAGCGCACCAAGTGCGGTGAGGTATGGACATGGACCTTGAGTCCCTGGGCCTCCAGCATGGCGCGGCTGAAAGCGCAGGCCGAGCCCTTGCCGTTGGTGCCGGCGACATGGATCAGGGGCGGCAATTGAAGCTGCGGATTTCCCAGATCGTTCAACAGCCGCAAAATGCGGTCCAGCGCCAGGTCGATCTTTTTGGGATGGAGCGCAAGCAGCCGGGCAAGGAGAACGCCGCTGCCGTTCCGTATGACGGTCATTCCGCCCCGAACAGGTTAAACAAGGGCCGCCTTGCCATTGCCGCCGCCGGGAAGCGGCACCACCCGCGCCTTGGGTTTGGGCTTTTTCATCAGCATATGGACCAGGCGCGAGAGGGTAACGCGCATCTCACCCCGCGCCACCACCATGTCCAGCATGCCATGCGCCAGCAGATATTCGGCACGCTGGAAGCCTTCCGGCAATTTCTCCCGGATGGTCTGGGCGATGACCCGGGCGCCGGCGAAACCGATCTGCGCACCGGGCTCGGCGATCTGCACATCGCCCAGCATGGCGTAGGAGGCGCTGACCCCGCCATAGGTCGGGTCGGTCAAGACCACGATATAGGGAAGCCCCGCTTCGCGCAGCATCTCGACCGCGATGATCGTGCGCGGCATCTGCATCAGCGAGAGCATGCTTTCCTGCATCCGGGCGCCGCCCGAAGAGACAAAGAGAATGAAAGGCCGCTTCTCCGCCACCGCGGCCTCTACCGCCCGCACAAAGCCTTCGCCCACCGCCAGGCCCAGCGAACCGGCGAGAAAATCGAAAGGCTGCACCGCGATCAACACCGGCAGTCCGTCAATGGTGCCGCGCGCCGCGGTCAGGGCCTCGGGCCGCGAGGTCTTGGCCTTGGCCGCTTTCATCTCATCGGCATATTTCTTCTCCGCCCGGAAATTGAGCGGATCGAGCTTGACGCTGACCGGCGGCAATTCACTGAAGGAACGGGGATCGAAGGTGTAGGCAAAGCGCTCCGCCGGACCGATACGCATATGATAGCCGCATTTGGGACAGACCTGCAGATTGGCGGACAGATCGCGGTGGAAGATCATCTCGCCGCAGGCGGGGCATTTCTTCCAGAGATTTTCCGGCGTGTCGCTGCCGCCTTTGCCGCCCATCAAGCTCTTGATGCGGGGGCGGACGATATTGGTGATCCAGTTCATGCGCTCACCTTATCACCGGATGCGGTCTTTTTTAAAGGTCGGGCAATCTTATGCAAAACCGGTGTCCACTTTTGCGGATTGCGCTCCATGTGTCGAAGCCGCCAGCGAACGGCACAATTCCAGAACCGAAGCCACCAGCTCGGCTTTGGGCGCGCCCAATTTTTCCCCGATATGGTTGACGATGGCTGAACCGACTACCACGCCATCGGCGATGCGCGCGATCGCGGCGGCATGCTCCGGCGTCTTGACCCCGAAGCCCACCGCCACCGGCAATTGGGTGAACTTTTTGATCCGCGTCACCGCTGCTTCCACCTGCACGGGATCGAACATCTTGGTGCCGGTAACGCCCATGATCGAGACGTAATAAAGAAAGCCGCTGGCGCCATCCAGGATTTTCGGAAGCCGTGCATTGTCGGAAGTCGGCGTCGCCAGCCTGATGATATTGAGACCCTGGGCCTGGGCCGGCAGGCGCAGCACGTCATCTTCCTCGGGCGGCAGGTCGACCACGATCAGTCCATCCGCGCCGGCTTTGGCGGCGTCATGGGTAAAGCGCGCGGTGCCATAAGCGTGAATGGGATTGAAATAGCCCATCAACACGATGGGCGTCTTGTTGTCGGTCTTGCGGAATTTCCGCACCAAGTCGAGGGTGCGGTTCATGTTCGCGCCAGCTTTCAGGGCACGCAAGGATGAGGCCTGGACTGCGGGCCCGTCCGCCATCGGATCGCTGAACGGCATGCCCAGCTCGATCAGGTCGGCGCCGGCGCCGGGCAGCTTCTCCAGAATGGCGAGGCTGGTTTCCGGATCGGGATCGCCGGCGCTGATGAAGGGCACAAAGGCCTTGCGGCCCGCGCTCTTCAGTTCCGCAAAACGCGCAGCGATGCGGCTCACAATTTTTCTCCAAGCGCGTGCGCCACCGAGAAGACATCCTTGTCGCCGCGGCCGGACAAGCAGACGGCGATGATCTGATCGCGGCGCATCTGCGGCACGATCCGGGCGACATGGGCGAGCGCATGCGCCGACTCCAGCGCGGGAATGATGCCTTCCAGACGCGAGAGAAGCTGAAACGCTTCCAGCGCCTCCTTGTCGGTGGCGTTGAAATATTTCACCCGGCCGGAATCCTTCAGCCAGGAATGTTCGGGACCCACGCCCGGATAATCCAGACCCGCCGAGATGGAATGGGCTTCGTTGATCTGGCCGTCGCCGTCCTGCAGCAGATAGGAGCGCGAACCGTGCAGCACGCCGGGCACGCCTTTGGTGAGGGTCGCCGCGTGGCGCGGGGTGTTGACGCCGTCGCCCGCCGCTTCGACGCCGTGAATCTCGACCGTTGGTTCGTCGACAAAGGGATGGAACATGCCGATGGCGTTGGAACCGCCGCCGACACAGGCCACCACCAGGTCGGGCAGCCGTCCTTCCCGCTCCAGCATCTGGGCGCGCGTCTCGTTGCCGATCACGGTCTGGAAATCGCGTACCATGGCGGGATAGGGATGCGGTCCGACCACCGAACCGATGATGTAGAAGGTATTCTCGGCATTGGCGACCCAGTCGCGCAGCGCTTCGTTGGTCGCGTCTTTCAAGGTGCGCGAGCCGGAGGTGGCGCTCCTCACTTCCGCGCCCAGAAGCTTCATGCGGAAGACATTGGGCTTCTGCCGCTCCATGTCCACTTCGCCCATATAGATGACGCAAGGCAGCCCGAAGCGGGCGCAGACCGTGGCGGTGGCGACGCCGTGCTGGCCCGCCCCGGTCTCGGCGATGATGCGGGTCTTGCCCATCCGCCTGGCGAGCAGGATCTGGCCCAAGCAATTGTTGATCTTATGCGCGCCGGTGTGGTTGAGGTCC
>CAZEFQ010000214.1:0-8495 GCA_964511505.1 uncultured Rhizobium sp. | reverse complement strand
ATGGATAGGTGTTCTGATCACCTGGATGGCCCGCATTCGCGGGCCATGACACAAAGAGGCGCGAGGAATTTTGCGGCGTGAGCAGGAGCGTCGCGCGGAGCGTGCGATAGCACGTGAGCACGCGCGACGAACTCACGACGCAAAAGGACCGCGCCTCTCTACTGGAAGGTCTCGTCTTCGCCCACGCCCCAAATGCGGGCGCGCGGCACCCAGCCGTCAATATCGTCGCCTTTGATGCGGCAGAAATCCCGGTTGCAGGTTTTCAGCATCGCGATGGCGCCGGGTTCGGCAAGACCCACCAGCTTGCCGCCATCCGCCTCTTGGCGAATTTGAACCCGGTCTTTCCCCGTCACCAGCACGGTGCGCTGGTCGGAGAGCATGGTGGCGCTCATCCAGCCCACCGTGCCGTCTGCCGCCTCAACCCGCCGCCAGACATCGAAGCTGGCGGTGACCAAAAAGGGATAGCCGCGGTGACGATAGACCCAGAGCACCTTGTGCTGATAGCTGGGCCCTTCGCGCAAATAGGCCTCTGTCCCGCGCTGGCTGACATAATGCGGCTTGAAATCGGCGGGCTGGCCAAGAGCAGGAACCGCGGATGTGAAAAACATTAGTAAGGCAATAAGAGGCATCTCAAGATTCCATCGTTGCCGCTTCATCCTCCCGCCGCTCGCCCAACTCGCGGCGTTCGCCGCTTGAAACGGTCCACCGGACCGTTTCATTCGCCTGCGGCGAACCACGGCTCACCCGACAGTGCGCTTCATCAGGGCGAGCATCTTGTCGTAAGCTCTTTCCGCCTGCTTCTCGTTGAAGACATCGCGGCCCGGCATCGTCCAGCCATGCAGCGCGTCCTCATACATCTCGCTTTGGAATTGGCCGCCCCAGCCCTTGAGCGTGTCCTCCAGCCTGGCGATCTGGTCCGGCGTGGCGATGGGATCCTGAACCGCATGGCCGAAATAAAGCTCCCCTTTCACCTCAGGGATGCGGGTATGTGGGCTGTCTTCATCCTCCGTCACCAGCCTGCCGCCATGAAAGGAGGCAGCGGCGGCGACCTTGTCGGGCGCCACCGCCGCGGTGCGCAGCGCCATGGCGCCGCTGAAGCAATAGCCCACCACCGCGATCTTCTCGCCCGCCACATCGTTGCGGTTCAACAGTGCCTCGACATAATGCGGCGCGTCTTTTTCCATCATCGCGCCGGTGAGCGAGGCGAACAGTCCGGCCAACGCCTTCATCGAGCGTTCCTCTCCCCGCTGGAATTCGAAATCGAGCAGCGGGAGCTTGCCGTATCGGTAGAAGATGTTGGGCATCATCACCGTGTAGCCGGCTTCGGCGAAGCGTTTGGCGACGCCCTGCACGTCGGGGCGGATGCCGAAAACATCCGTGTAAAAAAGCAAGCCGGGATGCGGTCCGTCGCCCGGCGTATAGACGAACGCCTCGGCGCTGCCGTCAGCGGCCTCGATGGTGGGCGTATATTCGATCATGCGGCGCTTCCCTTTTTCCAGTCATAGATCACGGCATTCCAGTAATGCACGCGGTGGCTTCCGCTGCGCTGGAAGCCGCGCTTGCGCAATTGCCGGCCGATCATGGCATTGAAATAGCCATGCGCCACCAGCGCCACCTGTCCCCCGCCAGCGACCTTGGAGATCAGGATGCCGGCCGCCTTGATGGCCCGGTCGCGGGCGGCGGGATAATTCTCGATACCGGGATGATAACCCGCATGCCAGAGCAGCCGGGCCACCACCGCCCATTTGGGCACCCGCATCCGCAGCAGCGGAATGCGTGGGCTGGCCAGCGGGGCTTCGGCGAAAAGCGGATCGGCCGCCAGTTCCGCATGCGGCGCCAGCGCCCGGGCGCTTTCATGCGCCCGGGGCCGGCCGCTGGTGAAGACGAAATTGAGCTCCTTGACCAAATCGGCGATCTCCCGCGGCGGCAGGCTTTGGGGATCGAGACCCGCCGCTTCATAGGCATCGATATAAGAGTGGAATTCGCGATGGCCGGCGCGCGGCCGCAAGGCGATCGCGGGCTGGCCGTGACGGATAAGAATAATGCGGGCGCCGGGCGCGGGATCGGGCTGGGACATGGAAATGGGACGTGCCTAAGACTTGCCCAGAAGCATGATGCGCGAGTCGTTTCGCTTTGACGTGCGGCAAGCACCCTATCGGGATATCCGCCTGTATCTAGCCCTAAATTTTCCCGATAGCGCCCAAATTACCGGCGGAGTGCACAGGAATTGGGCAAAGACGTGTTGCATCGCAACAACGCTTTATCAAATCCGGCCAAATCCCCCCTGAAAAGCCGTTTCCGCACGCCCGGACCGTATTGTTTCCGCCGGTTGCAGGCCGGATCGTACCGTCATGATGCTGACCATAAGGGGATCGAAATGAAGAAAATGATGAAACTGGCATTGGCGCCGCTGAGCCTTTTTGGGCTCTTCAGCGTCGCGCCCACCTATGCGCAGGACGCGGCTCCGGCGCCGGATTGGACGCTGGCCGGTTCTGTGGCGGTCCAAAGCGATTACCGGTTCCGCGGCATTTCCCAGTCCGACAAGAATCCCGTGCCGCAAGGCGCGCTGAACCTTACCGGGCCGGATGGCTGGTACGTCGGCACCTGGATCTCGCAGATCAACTGGCAGTTGGGCGGCGAGAATGAAAATCCCTCGATCGAATGGGACATTTACGGCGGCAAGCATTTCGACTTGGGCGGCACGGACCTGAATGTCGAGGCCTATGAATATGCCTATCCCGACGCCAACACATTCGGCGGCTCAGACGCCAGCTATTTCGAAGGCATCTTCACCCTCACCCATGCTTTCGGTCCCCTCTCGCTGGATGCGGTGTGGGCGATATCGCCGGAGTTCTCGTTGGGCGGCGGCACCGGCAATTATCTCGAAGGCCAGGCGGTGTTCACGGTGACCGATTGGCTGACCGTCAGCGCCAATGTCGGCCACCAATGGGTCGATCTGGCGCCTAGCGATTATACCCACGCCGATTTTGGCGCCACGGCGAGCTGGAACGGCTTTGCGCTGGATGCCCGCTATGTCACCACCGATATCGGCCAGACCAACTGCGCCGGCTTCTGGATGGGAACCAAGAATGCCTGCTCGGGCGGCTTTGTGGCGACCCTGACCTACAACATCGCCATCCTGCCCTAGGACGGGCAATACCTGTCAAAAGAAACCCGCCGGGGCGCCCCGGCGGGTTTTTTCATGCGTTCGCATATCTCAATGCAACACGAAATCCGCGTCATGCAGGCCGGAAAAGGCCGCGCCTGCCACAGTGACGGAATGATCCGCGTCCAGGCTGATCACAACATCCGCGCCGGCCTGGTGGCTGGCCGCCTCCAGCGCCGCAAAATCGGCGAACACGCCGTCAAACTCGATATGATCGCCATGGCTGAAATCGTCGATCAGGTCCTTTCCGAAATCGGCTCCAAAGACAAAGATGTCGTGCCCCGTCCCGCCGATGAAGGTGTTGTCGCCGCTGCCGGCCATCAGCGTGTCGTTGCCATCCCCGCCGCTGAGCGCGCTGGCCCCGGCGCCCGCCACCAGCAGGTCGGCGCCCGCGCCACCGGCCAGCAGGTCATGGCCGCCGCCGCCATGAATGATATCGGCCCCGGCATCGCCGGTTATCGTGTCGTCGCCGTCCCCGCCGGCCAGCGTATCCTTGCCGCCCCCCCCAGACAGGTTGTTGTCGCCCACACCGCCATCCATGGCGTCGTTTCCGGCCGCGCCGTCCAGGCTGTCATCGCCGCGGCCGCCTGCCAGGCTGTCGGAACCGGCCCCGCCGGAAACAATGTCATTGCCGTCGCCGCCATCCACGGTGTCGTTGCCGCCGGCGCCGTTCATGGTATCGCCGCCGGTGGTGCCGGTGAGCAGCTCCCTGCCATTTGCGCCGGAGAAGCCCGTGCCGGTTTCGCTCACATCGGTGACATCGACGCTGATCGCCTGGGTCTGGACGGCGCCATAAATGTCGGTCGCGGACACGACCAGGTCATAGACATTGTCGTGATCGG
Organism: uncultured Rhizobium sp.; assembly: GCA_964511505.1. Lineage (GTDB taxonomy): Bacteria > Pseudomonadota > Alphaproteobacteria > Micropepsales > Micropepsaceae > Rhizomicrobium. Next base: position 4,487 of record CAZEFQ010000214.1, on the reverse strand, counting down.
CATCGGCGGGAGTCTCGAAATCGGGCGATGCAAGAAACCGCAGCGCTCCGCTATCGGGATCGATGGCGAAAAACGCCGCATCATCGCCGCCGGCAAGGCCGAAGTGAAAGCCGTCATGTTCCGGATCGGAAGCCGCCACCGTACCGGCGGCGGTCATATTCTCCGCCAGCGCGAATTCCGCGGGCGAAGAAAAGACCGGCGCCTGGTCGGCTTCCAGGGTCAGGATGGTGCCGCCCGTATTGTCGGTGGCGAGGCGGAATACATCCCCGCCCAGGTCCTGGGCCGGATCGAACTGCAGGGTGAGCGCCTCCGCGCCGCCGGTGAGGGTGAGCAGATTGCCGGCGCCCAGCACGGCCTGGGTTTCCAGCCCCACCCCTTGCAGATCAATCTGATCGCCGGAAGCAAAATCCATGATGGTGCCGTCAAAATGGCCATCGCTGAGCGTGGACAAGGCAAGGCCCAAGTTCAGCCCGCCGGTGAACGCCACCGAGTCGAAAGCTTCGCTCCCCAATGTCCAGTCGCCGCCCAGAAGACTGACCGTCTCGATATTGGCGGTCGCGCCCAGGCTGCCCTCCCCGCTGCCGGCAAGATCGAGGACATCGCTGCCGTCGCCCAGATCAATCGGGCCGCTGGCGCTTGAGCCGGCATAGGCGATGAAAGTGTCATCACCGCCATCGGTGAAGACACCACCGACGATGACGCCCTTGTTGGTGATGGTGTCGGCGTAGCTTCCGATGATGTCGATCGCCTCGCGGCCCGCCAGGAAAATCCCCACATCCGAGCCCGGCGCGAAATTCGTCGGGCCATGGCCGTCGCCCTGGATGGTGCCTTCATTGGTGATGGTGGTGGCGCCCAATGCCGGGCCTTCCGCGGAATCGTCCACCTGTATGGCGCGGCCATAGCCGTAGATGAGGCCGCCGGCGAAATTGTCGATCACGCCGCCGCCGATGGCCACGCCCTCGGAGACATTGGCGCCGCCGTCATGGGTGCCGTTGGCGCCCAGGCCCTTGATGGTGCCGTAATTGTCGACCCGGACCAGGCCGTCGGCATCGATTGCGTCGCCATCGCTGTCGGCATAATTCTGCGATTCGCCGAAGATGTCGCCGTGGTTGGTGACGTGCTCGGTGTTGGCCACATTGGCGTCATTGTCGATGTTGACGCCCGAGCCGTTGCGTCCGACCAGGGTCGCGCCGGCATCGTTGATCACGGTGACCGCGAAGTCGCCGGTGATGGCGTGACGGGAGCCTTCGATCCAGCCGCCGGCCTCGTTGTGGACAAGCCCGCCGGTGTTGCTCTGGAAATCCACCGCATCGCCGCCATTGCTGTTGGGAAGATCGGGCACGGCCGCGATACGGCCTTCATTGTCGATCTCATTGTTCTGGCCGCCGCGAAGGATATCCTGCCCGGGCATGTCGTTGCTGATCAGCCCGGTGGCAAGGTTGTTAACCCAGTCCTGGCCGGTGGCCGCGGCGTTGGGCATCTCGATCGTCTTGCTGGAATTCGAGGAGATGGTGCCGGCATTGGCGACGGTGACCACCGCGCTTGGATCAGCCTTGTGAAGGTCGACATCGCCATAGCTCAGCGCGCCCTGATGGTTGATGAAGGTCAGGCTGCCGGTGACATTCTTGTCCGCAAGCAAGGCGGTGCCGTTTGTGGTGGTCAGGACCTGGCCGGAATTATCCACCGTGGCGGCCCCGTTTTGCCAGTCGATCGCGGTTCCGCCGATGCCGGTGGCGCTGAGATCGAGGGCGCCGCCCGCATCGATGGTCACGAAATCCGTGCCGTTGAGGAAGATCTCGCGGGAAACGGTCTGGCCCGCGAAGATTTCCCCCGGTTCGGCATCGTCATTGGTGACGGTGCCCGTGGCGGTGGTGTTGGTGCCGATCACCACGCTGCTGGCGTCAGGATTGGAAGCCGATACCAGCGCCAGGTGGAAGGTTTCGTCCGGCTCATAGACGACATCGCCGGTGACCGTGACCGAGACGGTGACCGAGGCCTGGCCGTCGGCGATCACGCCATTGACGGCCGGCAAAGCGCCACCGAAGTCGGCCGCGTCGACCGCGCCGTAGAAATGCTCCGGCTTGATCGCGGCGGTAAAGGAAAGATCGCCCGCCGTGCCGTTGGCGCGCTCGACCGTGAAGGTGAAAGTGGTGGTCGTTCCGTCGGACCCTTCGGCATGCGTCACGCTCAGCCCCGAAGCGGCAAAGTCCACGATCTGGGCGGTTGGGTCGATCGAGAAGCCATAGGTGGGAAAGGGCAGATCGGGCGCCACACCGTTCGAGCCGGCGTCGATGGTGGTAACGGTATGCTCTGCCGACCAGTTGGCTGCCGTGTTGATCGCATGCATATAGTCGTCAAAGCTGGTCGAACCGAAGCGCGGGCCGTTACGCGTTGGGATCCACGGTGAAAGCTGCGGTGCGTAGACCACTTCCAGGCCGCTATCGATGTTGGCGCTCGTTCCCTGCAGGAAAGAGACGGTTCCAAGATTGCTTGTGGCCGACGCGGTGTTGAGCGCATCCAGCGTCACCACCGAGCCGGCGGCAAGGTCGCTGCCCGCCGTCCAGCTCCAGACGCTTTCCGTGTTCGCGAAAGCGAGCCCCGTCCACTTGTTGTCGGTGAAATAGATGACGGTGCCGGCAGTGATGTCCTGCATTGTGACAAAGGCAAGATTGTCGCCGCCGTCGCCATTGAAGCCCGTGAATGCGATCGCGCCTGCTTGCAGAGTCATGCCGTCCCCCGAATCTTCGTGAAAGCAAAATTTCGGGGACGTTAGTTGGCGTTCATTAAGGATAAAGGACTGCTGCTTGAACGTTTCTTGACTCGGTCGCCCTGACGACTGCGGCTACAAGCTGGCCGGCGGAAAGCAAAAAAGTTTCGTTGACGGGCCTAAGCGCTCAATGCCTTGCGCAACTGATTCATGTCGTAAGGTTTGGTGAGGCGGACGATGTCTTTGTCTTCCGGCGGGCTGCCGGCACCGGTGGAATAGCCCGAAGCGATGATGATCTTGATATCCGGCTTCAGCCGCCGCGCTTCTTCCACCAATTGACGCCCATTCATGCCGGGTAACCCCAGATCGGTGAACAGGATTCCGATTCCGGGATCGCTTCTGACCAGCGCCAGCGCTTCCTCGCCGTCTGCCGCCTCGACGCCGGCAAACCCCAGCTGCTCGATCATGTCCATGGCTGCCAGACGGATCAGCGCCACATCCTCCACCACCAGCACCTTGCCGGAGCGCGCAAGCGAAAGGGACGCGGCATCGGTTTCCGGCATGGCGGCAATGTAGAGCGCCACCGCACAAAAGCTAGAGGCGCAAACGTACAGAACAGGGCCCGGCTCAACCCTGCCGGGTGATGTCGTAGACCAGATTTTCCGGCGCGGGACCGAAAGAGGCCCAGGGCACGACCTTGACCTGCCCCACCCCCGGCTTGGAGAAATCGCAGACACCGCCGGAGAAAATCCTTTTCAGCCGCGTCGCCTGTTCCGGCGTGAAGCCGACCTTGTAGTCGCTCACCGATACCGGACGAAGCTGACACTTGATGATATTGGCGGCCAGAGGCCCGCCCGCCACATAGCGCGGGAAGGCGTAGGACGGATAGGTCTTGTTGCAGACGCTATCGGGTTCGCGCGAGAAGGTCTGCGCTTCCTTCACGAATTTGTCGGGGGACGTCCAGCAGCCGTCGGCCAGGTCGCCGGGGCGGTTGGCGATGGTCTTTTCCCGCGCCGGCTTGTTCGACTTGTCCTTCAGGATTGCCTCTTCCCAGGCGATGAAAGCCGGCCAGGCTTTCTCCAGCGGCACGGGATTGCCGCGCCACATGACATGATTGCGCGTATCGCCGTTCGATTGCTTCATCCGTTCGCGAACGGCGAAGTGATACCATTGATAGTGATAGCCGCCGTCATCGTTATAGATGCCGGAAACGTCGAATACCGGAATCTGGGAGAGACCGCCCGAACCGCTCAGCGTCGCGCCGGCCTGATAAGCGCGTTTCAGTGCACCGGGATCGCCAACGGCGCGCGCCGCTGTGTAATTGGCGTCCTGGTCATAGCCGCCAACGCCCTCATTGAGGTCGAGGAACTGATCCGGTGTGATCACCTTGTCGTTCAGGGCCTGAAGGCCATATTGCACGCCGGTATTGTCGAAGGTGCGCAGCGCAAATCCCGTCTTGGGATCGGCGCCATAGACGTTGCGCGAGACGTCGAAAATGGTGGGACGCAAGCCCCTGGGATTGGTCTTGGGATCGTAACGCAGATCCTTCGGGATAAGCTCGTTCCACACCGCCGATTTGTAGCCCTCGATGTCGGGACGGTTGGGAACCGGATCGGTGCGTTGCGCCTGGTTGGCGGCGTCCCACCAGGCTTTCTTGCCTTTGTAGCCCGATACGGCGACCTGCTGTGCCTCGCTGAATTTGCCCGGCGCCGTCTTCTCGAAATAATGGGTGAGCAGATGGCCATCCAGCGCCGAATTGGCGATGGCGAAGGCATCGGGG
>CAZEFQ010000213.1:0-40896 GCA_964511505.1 uncultured Rhizobium sp. | reverse complement strand
GTGCGGTCGATGAACTGGTCCGCCATTACAAAGGTGCCGGGCGGCAATTCCTCTTTCAGCGAACCGCAGGCGGAGACCGAGATCACATCGGTGACACCCACCCGCTTCAGGGCGTCGATATTGGCGCGGTAGTTGATGCTGGTAGGGGTCTGGACATGGCCGCGGCCATGACGCGGCAGGAATACCATGTCCACGCCATGAAAGGTGCCGGTGAGGAGCTGGTCCGACGGCAGCCCCCACGGGCTTTTCACCGCCTGCCATTTGGCGTTTTCCAGGCCGGGACTCTCAAAAACACCCGATCCGCCGATGACGCCGAGGACTGTCTTGGACATGAAAAAAGGCGCCTTCCTTGAGGAAAGCGCCCTTTTAGCATTTCAGGTCGCCGGGACAATGCTTGGTTCTGTGATCCTGCTAGGCCCGAGGGATTTTGCGGCCTGAGCAGGAGCGAGGAGCGATGTGGGCGCAAACGGCCCATGAGCGACGAGCGACAAACTCAGGACGCAAAAGAACCGGGCCTAGTGCGCGTCTTTCCAGACCTGGCGATAGGCGGCAAACAGCACGCCTGCCAGCACCACCAGGAAGATCAAGACGCCAAAGCCCATCCGCTTGCGCTCTTCCATCTTGGGGTCGGAGGCCCAGGCCAGGAAGGTCGCCACGTCATGGGCTTCGTTCTCGATGGTCGCCTGGGTGCCGTCGGAATAGGTCACGGCATTGGCCACCAGCGCCGTGTTGGGCATGCTGACATTCCAGCCCTCGAACCAGGGGTTGAAATATTTGCCCGCCGGAACGGTGAAGCCGGCCGGCGGCGTCTCATGGAAACCGGTCAGGAAGGAATAGACATAATGGGCGCCACCTTCGCGCGCCTTCACCACCAACGACAAATCGGGCGGCAGCGCGCCGCCATTGTTGGCGCGGGCGGCCTCCTCGTTGGCGAAGGGCGCGGGGAAATAATCCGCGGTGGTGCCCGCGCGGGTCAGGCGCTGGCCCTTGTCGTCGAAAATCTCGCCCTTGTCGTTGGGGTCGGCGGGAATCTTGTAGCCGGCGGCGATGGCCTTGGCCTGGGCCTCATTGAAGCCCGGACCGCCCTCATCCGCCAGGTTGCGGAAGGCGACATGGCTCAAGGCATGACAGGACGAGCAGACTTCCTTGTAGACCTGGAAGCCGCGCTGCAGGGCGCCACGGTCATAGGTGCCGAAGGGGCCGTCAAAGGAAAAATCCACCGGCTTCAGCGCGCGGCGGTGGGTGTCGATCTGCTGGGCGAACGCCGGCGCGGAGGCCAGAAGTCCCAACGCCAGGGTTGCGAGTGAAAGAGCTTTGCGCATCATTGTTCTCACTCGGCAGCGGCTGCGGCGGAACCGCCGAGCACGGATTGGGCGATGGAAGACGGGAGCTTCTTCGGCGTCTCAATCAGGCCGACAATGGGCATGATCAGCCAGAAGAAGGCGTAGTAGTAGACCGTGCCCAGCCGCGCCACCCAGACCAGGGGAACGCCGGCCACGGTCGCGTCGACGCTCTGCGAACCGCAATAGCCCAGGATCACGCAGACCACCGCGAAGGCCCAGAAGAACTGCTTCATCAGGGGCCGGAAGCGGCAGGAGCGCACCCGGCTGGTGTCCAGCCAGGGGATCAGGAACAGCGTGACGAGAGCGCCGAACATCACGATCACCCCGAACAGCTTGTTGGGGATGGAGCGCAGCATGGCGTAATAGGGCAGGAGGTACCATTCCGGCACGATGTCGGGCGGCGTCACCAGCGGATTGGCTTCGATGCCGTTGTCCGGATTGCCGAAGAAATCCGGCGCATAGAACACGAACACGGCGAAGAAGATCACGAACAGGCAGAGGTAGAAGGCGTCCTTCACCGTGTAATAGGGATGGAACGGCACCGTGTCCTGCGGCGACTTCACGTCAATGCCGAGCGGATTGTTGTTGCCCGGCACATGCAGCGCCCAGATATGCAGCACCACCACCGCGGCGATGATGAAGGGCAGGAGGTAGTGCAGCGAGAAAAAGCGGTTGAGGGTGGCATCACCCACCGCGAAATCGCCCCACAGCCAGGTGGCGATGTGCGGTCCCACCGCGGGAATGGCGCTGAACAGGTTGGTGATGACGGTGGCGCCCCAGAAGGACATCTGGCCCCAAGGCAGCACATAGCCGAAGAAGGCGGTCGCCATCATCAGGAGATAGATCAGGACGCCCAGGATCCAGATCATCTCGCGCGGCGCCTTGTAGGAACCGTAATAGAGCCCGCGGAACATATGGATATAGACGGCGAGGAAGAACATGGAGGCGCCGTTGGAATGGATCAGGCGCATCAGCCAGCCATAATTCACGTCGCGCATGATGTTCTCAACGGAGTTGAAGGCCATGCCGGCGTTGGGAACATAATGCATCGCCAGCACAATGCCGGTGACGATCTGCACGCCCAGGCAGAAGGTGAGGATGCCGCCGAACGTGTACCAGAAGTTCAGGTTGCGCGGCGTCGGAAAGGTATGGACCGTGTCATGCAAGAGGCGCGGCAGCGGCAGGCGCTGGTCGATCCATCTCTCGAAGCCGGATTGGGGCTGATAGGTTGAAGGGCCGGACATTCTTGTTCTCCTCAACCGACTTTGATGCGGGTGTCAGACAGGAAGGCATAGGGCGGCACTTCCAGGTTGCGCGGCGCCGGACCTTTGCGGATGCGGCCCGACGTGTCGTATTGCGAACCATGGCAGTGACAGAGCCAGCCGCCATACTCGCCTTCCGGCGATTGCGGCGTGGACACGGTGGGGGTGCAGCCCAGATGGGTGCAGACGCCGATCAGCACCAGCCATTCCGGCTTGATGGCGCGGTTGTCGTCCGAAGCCGGGGTGCTCTCCGGCTTCATGTCGTTGTTCGCCAGGGGATCGGGCAGGGAACTCACATCCACCGCCTTGGCGGAGGCGATCTCCTCCGGCGTGCGGCGGCGGACAAAGAGCGGATGACCGCGCCATTTGAACACGATCTGCTGGCCGGGCTGAATCGTGCCGATGTCGATCTCGGTCGAAGCCAGCGCCAGTGCCGCGGCGGAGGGATTCATCTGGTCAATGAACGGCCAGGCCGCCGCGGCCACGCCCACGGCGGCCATGCCGCCCGACGCCACGTAAAGAAAGTCGCGTCTGGTGCCCGCGTCGTGAGTGGTTGCTGTCACGTGATTCATCCTTTGAGAAGCAGAAAGACTATTGCCACATTCGCACGCGGAAACAGAAGTCTCGCGGGTGGGTCCCCGCGACTGTTTGCCTTTGCGCGCGGTAAAATAGAGAGTCGAATTTGGAGGGTCTTGCGGCACGATGACGCAGAAAATGCCTTTTCCTGCGGCCACTTGCGCCGGGTCAGCCACCGGTTTGAAGGAGGTGCGTCCCCGCCTGGCCCTTTATCAGCCCGACATACCCCAGAATGCAGGCAGCCTGATGCGGCTCTGCGCCTGTCTGGGAGTGGCGATGGACCTGATCGAGCCCTGTGGATTTCTTTTAAGCGACCGCAATTTCCGCCGCGCCGGGATGGATTACCGGGCCGGACTCAGCCTCACCAGGCATGAATCCTGGGAGGCCTTCCGCGCCACGCGGCAGGGGCGGCTTTTGCTTCTGACGACCAAGGCCGCCACCGCCTATACCGGCTTCGCCTTTGATCCATCGGACACAATTCTGGCGGGGCGGGAAAGCGCGGGCGTGCCGGACGAGGTGCATCGTGCCGCCGATGCCCGGCTCCTGATCCCGATGCGGCCGGGAATGCGCTCCCTCAATGTGGCCCAGGCCGCCGCCATGGTGCTGGGCGAGGCACTGCGTCAGACTGCGTTATTCCCGCGCGTTCTCGGCCAGGAAGCGTATGAAGCGGGGCCGTGCGGCCAATGAATAGTGAATAGAGGACCAGCGTGCACCTGACCCTGTTTCAGCCCGGCGGTCTCTTGGCGCTCGCCCAGGTGTTGATGATCGACATCGTGCTGGCGGGCGACAATGCCGTGGTGATCGGCCTGGCCGCCGCCCGCGTGCCACCTGCCCTGCGCAAGAAAGTGATCCTGTGGGGCCTGGCCGCGGCCGTGGCGCTGCGGGTGGTGCTGGCGGTGATCGCGGTCCAGCTCATGCAGGTGATCGGCCTCACCCTGGCCGGCGGCATCCTCCTGTTATGGGTCAGCTGGCGCTTTTGGCGCGACATTTCCGGACACCATAAGGAACACGCGCGCCCCGTCGAAGCCCAGGCCTCGCTGCGCAAGGCCATCCTGCAGATCGTGCTGGCCGATATTTCCATGTCGCTGGACAATGTGTTGGCGGTTTCGGGCGCGGCCATCGGCCATCTCGATGTGCTGGTGATCGGCCTGCTCCTGTCGGTGGCGTTGATGGGGGCGGCGGCGGAGTTGATCGCGCGCCTTTTGGAACGCTGGCGCTGGATATCCTATCTGGGCCTGGCGATTGTCATCTATGTGGCCCTGTCGATGATCTGGAACGGCAGCAAGGACGTGATCGAAGCGGTTACGTGATCCGCCAGGGCCCTCGCGGCGGGTTCAAGCAATTTCCACCAGAAGCGCCCACCGCGCCCCATCGTGTCGGCTATGACGCTGACGCTAGACCTCCACGATGGGTACGCCGGAGCCCTAAACGACTTCCAGCAGAAGCGCGGTAGCATCGTCCGACTTCTTGAAGCGCGCGAATTTGTCGCCCAAAGCGTCATCATTTTCGATGGCGCGCAATTCCTTCCCCAGGGCGGCAAGACCTTTGGCGCGTGCCGCCTGGATCAAGCCCGGCGCATCATAAGCACCATAATCGGAGGCCAGCGCCAGGAAGCCGTCGGTCGCCACCAGCAGCAAATCGCCGGGAACCGCTTTGACCGCCTGCCGCGAGACATGCGCCGCTGCGCGCGGGTCGGGGCTGAACAGCCAATTGTCGCCGCTGTTGATGCGATTGCGCGCGGCACGCAACGCGGTGAGGATTTCCGGCCGGTTGAGATCCGGCGCAGGAGAAAGATTCTTCTCCTCGGCCAGCTTGCGCGCCCGCTCCGCCTCCTGGCCGCGCTTGTCAAATACGTCGCCAATGACGGTGCACATGCCCTTTCTCAAAAGAAGCGCGGTGCAATCGCCGAACCAAAGGAATTCGAGTCCGGCATCGTTCCGAACCGCCAGCATCATGGACCCGCAAGGTATCTCCCACTTCTCCTTCACCGCCCTCTTGCGCAGCGCTTCAAAGCTTTTCTTGGCGTCTTCCAGCGCATGGGCCAGCGCCTGTTTGGGTGCGTCATCCCCCGCCAAATGCGCCATCAGGCGGCGCACGCCGAATTGCGCCAGCCATTGGGCGTCGCTGGGCCCCGGCATCAGCGCTTCGCCCAAAGGCGTGGCGCCGTCCAGCACCAAGGCGGCATTCGCGCCATGGGCAAAAGCGTCCTCGTTGAGGTCGTGTCCCGGAATGGAAAGACTGTCTTTGAGCCGGAAACTCATGCGGTGCGGATGGCCTCTTCCAGTCTTTCGTGAATCGCCGCCTGGTCCTCGGGAAAATCATGCTCGATCCACCAGTCTTCCACTTGGGCCAGCACCTTGCCCACCAGCGGCCCTTCCTTGACCCCGGCCAGCATCACGTCATGTCCGCTCAAGGGGAAATGCGGCTTCTTCCAGCCATCGGCAACGGTGAGCAGCATCCGCCAGGGAATGGCGCTGCCGTCGGGCGCCGCCGCCGCCCAACTCAGCCGCACCCGGTCCTTGAAGGCAGGCGCCCCCTGCTTGTAGAGCAGCCGGCGCACCTCCAGAGGGGAAGGATGGGAGAGCGGCCCCGCGGCGGCCAACGCTTCCAGCCGGCCCCGGTCAGCGCCGGAAAGCTTCAGCCGTTCGCCCACCACTTGCGCCACGTCGCTGTCGTCCGGCAATAGCGCGGCCAGCCGCAGCAATGCATCGGGCGCAAACCGGTTCTCGGCATCAAGATGGGCCAGCCGTTCCAGCCGCGGCAATTTGAGCGCAAAAGGCAGCAATTCCGGCAGGATGCCCGCCGCCGCCATCACCCGCAAAACCGGCGCGGGATTGGCGCATTCCAAGAGCCGCAACAATTCCTTGGCAATCCGTTCGCCGGACAATTGCCTTAAGCCCGCTTTGGCTTCGGCGGCGGCGCGCAAGGCCTCCGCATCCATGTCGCCCTTGCCGTACCAGGCATGGAAGCGGAACAGGCGCAGGATGCGCAGATAATCCTCGGCAATGCGCGCCTTGGGATTGCCGACAAAGCGGACCCGCCCGGCGGCAAGGTCTTCCAGGCCGCCGGTGTAATCGAAAATCTCGCCGTCGGCGGCGGCATAGAGCGCGTTGATGGTGAAGTCGCGCCGCGCCGCATCTTCCTCCCATTGGGTCGTGTAGGCGACAACCGCATGGCGGCCATCCGTCGCCACATCGCGGCGCAGGCTGGTGACCTCGAATATTTTGTCATTCTTGATGGCGGTGACGGTGCCGTGGTCGAAGCCGGTGGGGATCACCTTGATTCCAGCCGCTTCCAGCAATTTCACACTTTCTTCGGGCGGCACCGGCACGGCGATGTCGATATCCGCCACGGGCGCGCCCAGCAGGGCGTTGCGCACCGCGCCGCCCACGAAACGGCCGTTGCCCAGCGCCTCCATCACCGTGCGTGTCTCAGGCTCGGCAAGCCAGCCATGCTTCAAGGGATCAAGGTGATCAAGTCTCATGGCCGAATCTCTGTCCAGGCATAACATGGGCGGCTCTCAGCCTGGCGGCGAAATCCGAGAGCAGGGCCGCGGTGATGCCCCAGATATGGCGGCCTTCCGGCTCGAAGACATGCACCAGGCGCGCGCGCCCCGCCATCTCGCGGCTGATTTCTTTCGCATTGGCGGGATCGAGAAAGAAAGCGAGCTTCACTTCGAAGATTTCCGCCACCTCCCGCGCGTCCGGGACCAGCGCAAAGCCGGGTGTCACCACCCCCACCACCGGCGCAATGTCAAAACCGGTGCCGGTGAGATAACGCGGCAAAAAACCTGCGATGCCGATCAGCGCGGGGTCGATGCCGGTCTCCTCCCTGGTCTCTCGCAGCGCGGTTTCCACCGGCGAGAGATCGCTTTCCTCCCAGCGTCCGCCGGGAAAACTGATCTGCCCGCTATGCCGCGCCAACTGCTCGGTGCGCCGGGTAAAGAGGAGCGTGGGCTCGTCCCGGGCAATGACCGGGATCAAGACGGAAGCAGAAACAGGGGCGGTCTGGCCGGGCCGGCGCATCTCCGGATGGGCGCTGAATTCATCCCGCCCGATGGTTCCGGGCGGGGTCTGCGGCAGGACCGAGCGCAGCGTGCCCAGGATATTTTCGACAAGAAGGCTCATCGTCCGACCGCTCAAAGGTTCCGGCCGCCGCCCCGGTTGCGATTCTTGCGCGGTTTTTCCATTATAGTTAAGTCACTTGCGGGCACCTTGCGCGACCGCCCCCAAGGTGCAGTATCAGGGTGCAATAAGTGTCCCTGGCGATCAACTCTTGGCCATTCCTTCTTGGCCATCAAGATGCGGACCCCGGAATGTCTCAGGAAGCCCAGATAATCGAAAAAGCCCCCGCGAGGCTGGAAAAAGCGGCGGAGACCTTCACCCGGGTGCGCAAGCGCATCGCGGAAGTAATCTTCGGACAGGATGACGTTGTCGAGCAGACGCTGGTGACCCTGATGGCCGGCGGCCATGGGCTCCTGATCGGCGTGCCCGGCCTGGCAAAAACCAAGCTGGTGGAGACCCTCGCCATTGTGCTGGGACTGGAAACCAACCGCATCCAGTTCACGCCCGACCTGATGCCGACCGACATCACCGGCTCGGAAGTGATGGAGGAAAGCGCTTCCGGGGAGCGCGGCTTTCGCTTCATACGCGGGCCGGTCTTCACCCAGCTTTTGATGGCGGATGAGATCAACCGCGCTTCCCCGCGCACCCAGTCGGCGCTTTTGCAGGCCATGCAGGAGAAGCATGTCACGGTGGCCGGCGTGCGCCACGACGTGCCGCAGCTTTTTCATGTCCTGGCGACGCAAAATCCGTTGGAGCAGGAAGGCACCTATCCCCTGCCCGAAGCCCAGCTCGACCGTTTCATGCTGCAGATCGACGTGGGTTACCCCGACCTGGAATCCGAGCGGCGCATGCTCACCGCCACCACCATCGGCGACGAAAAGCGTGCCAGCAGGGTTTGCAGCCCGGAAGACCTGCTGGAGGCACAGCAATTGGTCCGCCGCATGCCGGTGGGCGAGACGGTAATGGATTCCATCTTGAGGCTGGTGCGCGCCGCCCGGCCGGATTCCGAGCATGACGACACGCGGGGCCAAATCGCCTGGGGCCCTGGCCCCCGCGCCGGCCAGGCTTTCATGCTGGCGGTGAGGGCACGTGCCCTGATGGATGGGCGGCTGGCGCCCTCCAGCGACGACATCGTGGCCCTGGCGGGACCAGTCCTCAGGCACCGCATGGCGCTGACTTTCGCGGCGCGCGCCGAAGGCGCCACCACCCAGGCGATGATCGACAAGCTTTGCCGCACGCTTTTGTAAGGGTCGCGCGGGCCGCCGCGTTCGATACGCTGTCGCTATCGAACTTCGGCCCGACGCTCCTTTTGGAGTTCGTATGACCGGCTTTTCACCGCTGCAGCATGAAGCGGACGGACTGGGCGCCGGACTGCCCCCCCTGCTTGTCGCGGCCGACCGGCTTGCCGCCTCGGTCAGCCTGGGCGTGCATGGCAGGCGCCGCGCCGGCATCGGCGAAAGCTTCTGGCAGTTCCGCCGCTACCAGAATGAAGACGCCGCGCGCATCGATTGGCGCCAATCCGCCAAATCCCAGCATCTCTATGTGCGCGAACGGGAATGGGAAGCGGCGCAGACGGTGTGGTTCTGGCGGGATGGCGGGGCCGGCATGGATTTCTCCTCCGGCGAGACCAGCAAGAAGGAACGGGCCGAATTGCTGCTGCTGGCGCTGGCCTCGCTCCTGGTGCGCGGCGGCGAACGGGTGGGCTTTCTGGGCGGCGGCGAACGCCCGGCCGCCTCGCGCCTCGCCCTGATCCGCATCGCCCATGCGCTCTTGGACGGCAAGCTCAAGGCGCAGATTCTGCCGCCGGAGGCGCCCATGGTGCGCGGCTCCACCCTGGTCTGGCTCAGCGATTTCCTGGACGGCGGATCGCTGGAGACGATGCGGGCGATGGCGCGCCGCGGCATCACCGGCCATCTGGTGCGCATCGTCGATCCGGCAGAGGAGGATTTTCCTTATACCGGCCGCACGCGCTTCGAAGCCATGCGCGGCAAGGACAATGCCCTGTTCGGCCGCGCCGAAAGCGTGGGCGATGCCTATCGCGCCCGCTTCCGCGCCCATGGCGAAGACGTGGCGGATGCGGCCATGCATCTGGGCTGGACCGTGACCACCCATCGCACCGACCATCCGCCGTTGGGGGCGCTGGTCGCGTTGCACGCCGCTATTGGCGCCGACTGACTTGGCGGCGCTTTTTTCCCAGCTGACATTTGGCGCGCCCTGGGTGCTATGGGGCCTCTTGAGTCTGCCGGTGCTTTATTGGCTGCTCAAGGTCACGCCGCCGCATCCCCGCCGCATCGCCTTTCCGCCGCTCAGGCTTTTGTTGGGCTTGAAAAACGACGAACAGACGCCCGCGCACACGCCTTGGTGGCTGCTGCTCTTGCGGCTGCTGGCAGCCGGACTGTTGATTCTGGCGCTCTCCGACCCGCTTCTCGGCCACGCGCCCCTGGTCGCCAGCAACGGGCCGGTGGTGCTGGTGGTGGACAATGGCTGGACCGCAGCCAAGAACTGGGACGAGCGCCAGGCGGTGATCGCCGACCTGTTGCGGGGCGCCGGCGGCCGGCCGGTTGCCATCCTGCCCACCGCGACGCCAACGCCGGTGACCCTGTTGGACGCGGGCACGGCGGAACGCCAGGCGCGCGCCCTTGCTCCCATGTCCTGGCCGGGCGACCGCATGGCGGTGGCCAACGCTCTGGCGCGCGCCCATTTCGCGGCACGGCCGCAGATATTCTGGTTGAGCGACGGCATTGAAGACGGCTCGGGGCGGCCGATGCGCGACGCCCTGGCCAAGATCGGGCCGCTCAAGATTTTCGGGCCGCAAGCAACAGCGCTGGGACTGTTGCCGCCGGTGCGGGACGGCACCGGCTTCCAGGTGACCGCGATCCGGCCGGGCATCGGTGCAGCGCGCGAGACGATTGTCGCCGCCATCGGCCGCAACGGCGAAACCCTCAGCGATGCGCCGCTCGCCTTCAAAACCGGTCAATCGCGCGGCCAGGCGCATCTCGCCTTGCCCCTGGAAATCCGCAACCAGACGGCGCGGCTGGAAATACGCGGCGAAGAAAGCGCGGGCGCGGTGCAGCTGCTCGACACCGGCGGCGTGGAACGGCGCGCCGGCATTGTCTCGGCCGCGACTTCGGAAGACGAACAGCCGCTCCTGTCGGATGTCTATTACCTGGAGCGGGCGCTGCAGCCCTTTGCCGAAACCGAAAAGAACACGATTTCCGGTCTGATCGCCCGCCATGTCTCGGTGCTCTTCCTGGCGGACATCGCCAAGATCGGCGGCAGTGACGCGGAAGCGGTGAACAAATTCCTCGCCAATGGCGGCGTGCTGGTGCGTTTTTCCGGCCCGCGCATGACCAATGGCACCGACAGCCTGGTGCCGGTGCCGCTGCGTGTGGGCGGCCGTTATCTCGGAAGCGCCATGTCCTGGGATAAGCCGCAAAAGCTGGCGCCATTCCCGGCCACCAGTCCCTTCAACGGCCTGCCCACGCCTGAGGAAGTGACGGTGGCGCGGCAGATCCTGGCCGAGCCCGGCACCGAAAGTTCGGAGCGCAGCTGGGCCCGGCTGGCCGACGGCACCCCCCTGGTGACGGCGCGGCAACAGGGCCAGGGCTGGATTGTCCTGTTCCACATCACCGCCAGCCCCTCCTGGTCCACAATGCCTCTCTCCGGTCTTTTCGTGGACATGCTCAAGCGCATCCTGGCGCTGTCGGGAGGCACCAAGGCCGGCGACCTGGCGCAACTGACAAGCCTGGCGCCGATCAGCGTGATGGACGGCTTTGGCCGGCTTCAGTCGGCGCCCGCCGATCTGCTTCCCATCTCCGCCCGGGATTTTGCCCGCACCCAGGTCTCCGCCAGGCATCCGCCCGGCCTTTATGGCGCCAAGGGCGTGGAAAATGCGCTCAATGTCCTTTCCGCCACCGACTCGCTGGTGCCGCTCAATCTTTCCGGCGTCACCAATTATGGCGAGGTGCGCACTTTGGCGCTGGAGTCCTGGCTGCTGGCGCTGGCCGCGGCGCTTCTTTGCCTGGATGCGCTGATCGCGCTCTGGCTGCGCGGCTATATGGTGTTCCGCCTGGGAGGCGCCGCGGCGGTTGCGCTGGTCCTGTTGTTCCTGCCGCACAGTGCCCATGCCGATCCTGCCACCGACATGCAGGCGGCGCTGGACACAAGGCTGGCCTATGTCGTTACCGGCCTTCCGGAGGTGGATGACATGAGCCGGGCCGGTCTCACCGGATTGGCGATCGCGCTCCGCAACCGCACCTCTTACGAGGCCGGACCGCCCATGGGCGTCGATCCGGCGCGGGACGACCTCTCCTTCTATCCCCTGCTCTATTGGCCGATGGATCCGCGGGAAAAGAATCTCACCCCGGCCGCACTCTCGAAAATATCGGACTATCTCAAGCTGGGCGGCACCATCCTGTTCGACACACGCGATTTGACGCTGGGGGCGGTGCGCGGCAATGCCAGTCCCGGCGATCAGACGCTTCGCCGCCTCACCGCGGGTTTGGACCTGCCGCCGCTGGAGCCGCTGCCGGCCGACCATGTGCTGAGCAAATCCTTCTATCTGCTGCGCGGGTTCCCCGGCCGCTGGGATGGCGGCCAGCTTTGGGTGGAGGCGTTGCCGCCGCCCGACAAGAACGGCGTGCGTGCCCCGG
Organism: uncultured Rhizobium sp.; assembly: GCA_964511505.1. Lineage (GTDB taxonomy): Bacteria > Pseudomonadota > Alphaproteobacteria > Micropepsales > Micropepsaceae > Rhizomicrobium. The sequence goes on along the minus strand of CAZEFQ010000213.1, from coordinate 28,999 downwards.
CGCGCGGCGGCGACGGCGTTTCACCTGTGATCATCGGCGGCAATGATTGGGCCGCCGCCTGGGCGGTCGACGGCAACGGCCGGCCGCTTTCCGAGCCGGTGCCGGGCGGCAATGCCCAGCGCGAGATGGCGATCCGGTTCGGCATCAACCTGGTGATGTATGCGCTCACCGGCAATTACAAGACCGACCAGGTGCATGCGCCCGCCTTGTTGGAACGCCTGGGCAATGGAAGATAAGGGACGATGACCAGGCTCGGCTTTGATCCGCAATTGCCGCTCGGGCTGATCGCCGCGATCGCGATCGTTGCCGTCCTGATCACGGCCTACAGTTTCTACGCCGGCGCGCGCGGCGCCTGGGCGCGGGGGCTGGCTTTCGCGATCCTGATCTTCGCCCTGTGCGGGCCCATGCTGGTGCATGAAAATCACAGCCCCCTGCCCGACGTGGTGGCGGTGGTGGTGGACCGTTCCCAGAGCATGAATATCGGCGACCGCACGCCCCAGGCGGATCGGGCGCTGGCCCAGCTCCGCCGGGTGCTGGCTTCCCAGCCCGACCTGACCGTGCGCCAGACGGAAGTCACCACCACCACCAATGGCGAGAATAACGGCACCCAGGCCTTCGCGGCATTGAACGCGGCCCTGGCCGATGTGCCGCCGGCCCGCATCGCCGGCGCCATCATGATCACGGACGGCGAAGTGCATGACGCGCCCATGCCCGACAATATGACCTTGAAGGCGCCGCTGCAGGTCCTGATCGCGGGAGAGCGCGGGGAGCGCGACCGCAAGCTCACCGTGGTCAATGCGGCGCGCTTCTCCATTGTCGGCCAGACCGCCGAAATCGTGGCGCGGGTGGACGATTTCGGCGACAGCGAAGATGCCATGGCCGACATCACGGTGGCGGTGGACGGCCGTCCGCTCGGCACGCGCTCGCTTGCCGTAGGCAAGGACACGCCCATCCGCGTGCCGGTGACGCATGAAGGCGAGAATATCATCGAGCTTTCCGCCCAGCCCGGCCCTTCCGAACTGACGCTGCAGAACAACCGCGCCGTGGTGACGGTGTCCGGTGTGCGCGACCGGCTGCGCGTGCTCCTTGTCTCCGGCGAGCCCCATGCCGGCGAACGGGTCTGGCGCAATCTGCTCAAGGCCGATCCTTCGGTCGACCTGGTGCATTTCACCATCCTGCGCCCGCCGGAAAAGCAGGACGGCACGCCCATCAACGAATTGTCGCTGATCGCCTTCCCCACCCGCGAATTGTTCAGCGAGAGACTCAAGGGCTTCGACCTGGTGATCTTCGACCGCTATGGCGAGCAGGGCATCCTGCCCATGATCTATTTCGAGAATATCGCGCAATATGTCGAGAATGGCGGCGCGCTCCTGATCTCCTCCGGTCCGGAATTCGCCGGCCCCACCAGCGTCTACCGCACGCCTTTGTCCAGCGTGTTGCCCGCCCAGCCCACGGGGCAGATCATCACCCAGGCATTCAAGCCGGTGGTGACGCCGATGGGGCTCGCCCATCCGGTCACCCGCGACCTGCCCGAAAGCAACAGCGACAACCTCCCGCCCAGCTGGGGCCGCTGGTTCCGGCAGATCGACGCGGTGCCGGTGGCAGGACAGACCATCATGAGCGGGCCGGGCAACAAGCCGCTTCTGGTGCTGGACCAGGTGCAGAAGGGACGGGTCGCCGAGCTGCTCTCCGACCAGATCTGGCTCTGGGCGCGCGGCTTTGAGGGTGGCGGGCCGCAGGCGGAATTGCTGCGCCGGCTGGCGCATTGGCTGATGAAAGAGCCGGAGCTGGAGGCGGAAAATCTTTCCGCCACGATCTCGGACGGGGAAATCGTCGTCAACCGCCGCACCATGGCCCAGGGGGTGCAACCCGTCACCCTCACCACGCCCTCGGGAAAAACCTCCACTCTCACCCTGGAAAAAGCGGCGCCGGGCGTGTGGCGCAGTGCCGTCAAGGTCAATGAATTGGGACTCTACCGCGTCAGCGACGGCATCCTGTCCGCCGTCACCGCCGCCGGACCGCTCAATCCCAAGGAAGTGGCCGACATGCGGGCCACGGACGAGATCCTCACGCCCGACGCGGAAAAATATGGCGGCGGCGTGCACTGGCTCGCCGATGGCGTGCCGGCGATAAGGCGCGTGGTGCCTGGCCAGGCGGCCTCGGGTTCCGATTGGATCGGACTGCGCCGCAACGGCGCTTATCGCGTCACGTCATTGAGCCAGCAACCGCTGCTGCCGGCCTGGGCGGCGCTGCTTCTGATCGTGGGCTCGCTGCTGTTTGCTTGGAGACTCGAGGGGCGATGAGCGGCGCGGGCTTAGCTTTTCTTGGCGAGTGAAACGAGCTTAGAAAAGCTTGCCCGCGCCTAGCGGCAGCGTAGCGGCGCGAGCGAAGCGAGGATGCGTCGCAAAAGAAAGAATCCTGCCGGAGTATTCGCCCGGCCGCTCGCCCAAGCTCGCGGCGTTCGTCGCTTTCGCAGGTCCACCGGACCTGCTCACGCGCTCCGCGCGCCACTTCTCACCCCGCCGTGCCGCACCCATCGGCGCAAACCGGATCGTCAATCTGCGCACGGCGGACTTGGCCCGACAGATTCAAAAGTCCACCCGGCTTCAGCGACAAACCAAGAATCCGGTTGGGATCGACCGGACCGGGAAACTTCACCCGCCCAGGCGGCAATCGCGCAAAACCCACTTTGGCGTAGTAAGGCTCATCGCCCACCAGCAGGATGGCGCTCCAAGGTCCCCGCCGCGCCGCCTCGATCCCGGCCTGCATCAGGCCGATGCCTATGCCGCGGCCACGTTCCGCCGTCTCGACCGCCAACGGACCCAGCAGCAGCACCTCTTCGCCGCCCACACGGACCGGCCAGAAGCGCACGGAACCGCGCAAAATTTCTCCCTGCCCTTTTGGATTTTCCACCGCGACAAAAGACAGACCGGCAACCGGCGCCACCCCTTCGCGGAGCCGATAGGCCGATTTGGCAAAGCGGCCGGGGCCGAAGGCGGCGGCATTCAGCGCCTCGATCCGCGCCGCATCGCCCACCGTCTCCTGCCTGACCAGCCGGGAAGGACTTTCGCGCAACTCGCTCATCGCCGCCCCGGTACAAGGAGCGACAGCCAAAAACAAGGCCCGGTTCCATGGGAGCAGCCTTGCCTGTCCGTAACCGATTGATAACCAAACCGCCTTAACCTTCCGGACGGTGGCAAGGATGCCATTTTTGCGCGGGTGTTGCGTCTTCGCGTGGCGCCACCCAGGCTTTCAGGAGCGGTTTCGGGGGCCATGTCCGCAGCGCCATTCGAAAATCTCAAGGTCCTGATCGTTGAGGACAATCAGCATATGCGCTCGCTCCTGCGCACGCTGCTCAATGCCATCGGCATCCGGGAAATCGTGGACGCCAACAATGGCGTCACCGCGCTCACCGCCATGCGCGAGAAGAAATTCGATCTCATCTTGACCGACCTGGTGATGAAACCGATGGACGGGCTGGAATTCACCAAGACCGTGCGCACCGCCGAATCCAGTCCCAATCCCTTCGTGCCCATCATCATGCTCACCGGCCACACCGAGAAGCACCGGGTGGAAGCGGCGCGCGATGCCGGCGTCACCGAGTTCCTCGCCAAGCCGATCACCGCCACCAGCCTGTTTTCACGGCTTGCCGAGGTGGTGGAGCGGCCGCGCGCCTTCGTCCGCTGCGACGCCTATTTCGGCCCCGACCGCCGCCGCAAGACGCTGGACAGCTATGGCGGACCCTGGCGCCGGCATGACGATTTTCAGGACGTCCAGGTGAAATAGGCCAAAGCGAACGGACCGGGAGAACGGAAGACGGCTATGCCCAACAAGACAAAATCAAAAGCGCAAGTGATCGCGCCCGATTCCTATCCCCAGATGGTGAGCAAGGCCCAGGCGGCGCGCATGTCGCGCACGCTGAGGAGCCATGTGACGCAAGTGACCGCCAGCCGGGCGCTGGAAGAAAATGGCGAAGCGTTGCGCGAAGGCGTGCGGAGCTATGTCACCGAACTGGAACAGGCCGGCGGCGACCTGGCGCTGGTGTCCGACAAGGCGCATGAGATCCGGGGCTTTGCCGAGACCGCAGGCATGTTCTCCACCGGCCGCATCGCCGACGGACTCTGCCGCTATTTCGACGATGCCGAACTCTTCGGCATCGCGCCCGACAAGGCGGTGGTGGCGCTTTATGTCAGCGCCATCGGACGTGCCGCGCACGATCCCGACACCGTGACCCAGATGAGCGACGTGGTGGCCAAGGAACTGGCCCTTCTCGCCAATCGCAAGCTGGACGAGGCCCGCAAGGCGCAGAAGAAGTCATAAAGCATTAACTTCCGCTCTCGCCCGGAACAATTCACGCCTCCTTAAAGCCCTGCCGTTAATACTGATGTCCTGCCGATTTTCTTCGGAAAATGGGCCGGAAAATCTTGTTTGGGTCTCATGCTTCAGCTGATCGGCATCGTCGTTCTCTTCGCCTGTGTCTTCGGCGGTTACCTGATGACGGGCGGCTCGCTCTCGGTGGTGATCGAGGCCGCACCGCACGAATTGCTCACCATCTTCGGCGCCGCCATCGCCGCGATGCTGATCGCGGGCTCGATGTACAATCTCAAGAAGATCATGGGCTCGGTCAGCATGGTGATCTCCGGCCCGCGCTGGAAGCCCAGCGATTACCGCGATCTTCTCTGCCTTCTCTTCCTGCTCACCAAAACGATGAAGTCGAAGGGCCTGATCGCGCTGGAAGCGCATATCGAGAAACCCGGCGAAAGCTCCATCTTCAAGCGTTATCCCAAGATAACCAAGGATCATTTCGCCCTGGACTTCATCTGCGACACGCTGCGCATGATGACCATGAGCCTGGAAGACCCGCACCAGGTCGAGACCAACATGGAAAAACAGCTGGAAAAGCACCATCACGAGGCGCTGGTCGGCGCCAACGCCCTGCAATCCATGGCCGACGGCCTGCCCGCGCTCGGCATCGTCGCCGCCGTGCTGGGTGTGATCAAGACCATGGGCGCAATCAGCGAGCCGCCGGAAGTGTTGGGGGGCATGATCGGCTCGGCCCTGGTCGGCACCTTCCTTGGCGTGTTCCTGGCCTATGGCATTGTCGGACCGATGGGCAACCGCCTCAAAGCCGTGATCGACGAGGATGCGCTTTTCTATCATGTGATCCGCGACATCCTGGTCGCGCATCTGCATGGCAACGCCGCCCAGGTTTCGGTCGAGATCGGCCGCGGCAGTGTGCCGAGCGAATACCAGCCCAGTTTCCAGGAAATGGAATCGGCGATTTCGGCTATTCCACCGGAAGGCGCCTGAGGATCAGCCGGCAGTCAGGGCCCGGTTTTCCGCCAGCGCGACGAAAAACACCGCCAGCATGCCCGCGGCCACGCCCATGGGCATGGCATAGGTCACATCGGTATCGGTGCCGAAGGTTACGATCGCGGTAACCAGCATGCCGGTGAGTTGCGCGACGCTTTTTGGAATGAGTCTTTGCATGAGCGCCAAATTAGGACGCGCCGGGCCGCTGGCAACAAAGGCTTTAACTCTTGGTTAACCAGCCCAGGTCCGCCTCCCCTGCGCGCGCGAAGCGCGCTGGCGGGGGAGGTGGCCGTAGCAGCGCTTGCGATGCGAAGGCCGGAGGGGGTTAAACCTGGGGAAAGCCCGCGGCCTGGAGTTTCTCGCGGATTTCGCGGCCATGCTCGGCATCGCGCGCCTCGATCACCAGCCCCAGCGTCGCCGCCTTGGCGGAAATGCCAGTCATCATGCGGTTGTGCGAGACCTCCAGGATATTGCCGCCCGCCTCTCCCACCAACTGCGCCACCCGGCCGAGCGCGCCCGGCCGGTCCTCGATCGCCACGTCCAGGGTGAGGATACGGCCCTCCCGCGCCAGTTCGCGCAGGATCACCACCGAAAGAAGCCGCATGTCGATATTGCCGCCCGACATCACCACGCCGGCGCGCCGGCCCTCGAACAGGCGGCGATGGGCGAGAAGCGCGGCAAAGCCCGTTGCCGCGGCGCCCTCGATCACCGTTTTCTCGATCTCCAGCACCATCGCCAGGGCATGCTCGATCTCCGCCTCTTTGGCGAGCAGCACGTCATCCACCAGCGCCTTGACGATGGGGACGGTGAGCGAACCGGGCTGCTTGACCGCGATGCCGTCGGCAATGGTTTGCGCCGATGGCCGCGCGGCGGGCGGCGTTCCATGCACCGCCTCCGCCATCGCCGGATAAAGCTCGGTCTGGACGCCGAATATCTTGATATCCGGCTTTAGCGCCTTGGCCGCCACGGCGATGCCCGAGATCAGGCCGCCGCCGCCCACCGGCACCACCAGCGTGTCGAGGTCGGGCACGTCCTGCAACATTTCCAGCGCGATGGTGCCCTGGCCGGCGATCACTTTCGGGTCGTCATAGGGATGGACAAAAGCAAGTCCGCGCGCCTCGGCGATCTTGCGTGCGGCGGCACGCGCCTCGTTGAGATCATTGCCTTCGACGATCACTTCGGCGCCGAAATCCCGCGTGTGCTTGATCTTGTTGAAGGGCGTGCCCAGCGGCATCACAATGGTGGCGGGAATGGAGAGCCGCCCGGCGTGGTAGGCGACACCTTGGGCATGATTGCCCGCGCTCATCGCCGCCACGCCGCGCCTGCGCGTTGCCTGGTCCAGGGAAAGAAGAAAATTCAGCGCGCCGCGCTCCTTGAAGGAGGCGGTGAATTGCCGGTTCTCGAATTTGAGCCAGACATCGCAGCCGGCAATGCCGGAGAGGGTGCGCGAATGGCGCGTGGGCGTGCGCACGATCGCATCGCCGATGGCGGCGGCGGCGGCTTCGATATCGGAAAGGGTGATGGGGAGGGTGGTCATAAGGTCGGGTTAGCAAACGCACATAAGTTCATCTCTTTTTGTTTACATGACCTTTTGCTAAGTATCAAAAACGCTATGGGCGGGGCGGAAGATGGCAGTCAATCCTCACTTACGGATTCACAATCTGGTCGATAGCGCCGTGGGTCACGACCTCAGCGTTCCTGAGTTTCAACGCGGATTTGTTTGGAAGCCGGCCCAGGTGCGTGATCTCGCAGAATCACTTTGGTTAGATTATCCCATTGGAAGCCTGTTGATCTGGAATAGTCGCACCGGCGCGCAAGAGCGAGTAGTCCGCGACGCGCGCCAACCTGCTGATTGGCTGGTAGATGGCCAACAGCGCACCACTGCCCTCTGTATACTTTTTGGTCGCAAGCCCTATTGGTGGCCGGATGCTGAAAGTTGGGAGCGCGCAATGCGTCGCTATGACATCCGTTTCGACGTTGAAGCGAAAGAGCCGCCTTTCTTTGAGGTCGCCAATGCAGCAGTCCGTAAAACAAAGGTTCACCGCTGGATTAAACTTTCTGCCTTGCTGCAGTTGGACACCAACCGGCCTGACGACGCTAACAAACTCATGGAGCTGGCACGCACAGTTAAGCTTGAAGGATTGTGCGCCAATCTGGATGCAATGCAGGTATACGCGAGTTTGGATAGGGTTCGTAAAATCCGTGAGAAAGATTTGGTCACAATTACGGTCGAGCATGAACTCGAAGATGTGGTTGAAATCTTTGCCCGCCTCAATAGCCGTGGCACACGTGTCACCGAAGCCGACATATATCTTGGTATTGTGGCCGCTCGCTCCCCCGGCTGGGTCAGGGATGAGTTTCTCCCTTTTTTGGAAGTGCTTCGTGAAGCCGGCTTTGATGTAAACCCAAATCTTTTGTTCCGAACTGTAACCGCCATAGCAGCAGGGCGCACGCGCTTTAAGGAGTTGCCGGACCATATTTGGGACCGAGAATCCATAGAACCCGCATGGCGCAAGACACAAAAGGCCTGGAAGAATCTTTTGAAACGTCTCGCCGAATATGGCGTCCTAAGCAATGAGCCTCTTCCAACTGAAGCCGCTCTAGTGACGCTTGTAGCGTTGCAAGACAAGTTTCAACAGGAGCCTTCATTCGATTTACCTTTTTATTGGTTCCTGCAGGCTTCTCGCTTTGGCCGGTACAGCGCATCGGGTACCACTGCTCTCGATGAAGATTTGCGGGCTATAGGTGAGGCCAAGGCGCTTACGGAGGCGGTACATCGATTGTTGGAGCGGATCGACCATACCAGGGCGGTCGAGGCCGAAGACTTCCTTGCTGACTATGGCGATTCCCGGTTTGGTCGTTTCCTCCTATATGTTTTGGTGTGGAGTAATGGTGCTCGCGATTGGGACGGCCATGGCTATCGCCTTGGCTTTGAGGGACCGCAGGTACTGAATGATTTCCAGCCGCAGTGGCATCACATCTTCCCGAAGAAGTTTTTGGGTTCGCGATACGAAGAAACTCAGGTCAATGCCCTCGCCAATATTGCGGTAATCGGGCCACAGATAAACATACGCATTAGTGCAAAAAATCCGATGGAATACCTGGACAAATACAACATCACGGCTGACAAACTTGCTCAGCAGTTCATTTCGGACGACCTGAGAACCACTCCGCCTGAAAGATTCACTCAGTTTTTGAATCACAGGTCCAAACTGCTTGCGAGCAAAGCAAACAACTTCCTAAGCCGGTTGCAAGGTAACAAATAACCCCCGGGACCGAGACGGCGTTTCTTCTGCCGCGCCGACCGATGACGCTGGTGCGCCGGGGCGCTCTCGACCTTCTCCGCGAAGCGCCTCGAAGAGGTCTGTGTCTTCGCCTGACGCGGGCCGATAATGGCGGCCCTGCTACGCTGACGCTCGGGCCGCCTATCGGCCCTTGTCATTCCAGATCGCCCGCACAGCGGCGATCTGGAATGGTAGCACCGGACGGATTTGAACCGCCGACCAAGGGATTATGATTCCCCTGCTCTACCGCTGAGCTACGGTGCCGTACCTTCCCGCCAGGCGTTTTCCGGCCGGGCCGGGCATGTAGGGTCGGGCGCGCTTCGCTGTCAAGTTTTCGCGCGGTTTTCCTGGGAAAACACAGGCTTTCTCCCTCCGCGCCCGAAGGGCTGGCGGGTAGAGATGTCCGCTGGCGGGCTTGCCCGCGTGGCGGACAGAGGGGGGCATAAAGATTTGGCGATCCAGCCGCCGCCCAAGACCCGGCCGCCGCGATAGAAGACGCAAGCCTGTCCCGGCGCCACGGCTTCTTCCGCCGCAGGCAACTCCACCCGCGCCGCGCCGTCCGGCAAAGGCGTCACCCGCGCCGGAACCGGGGGGCGCATGGAGCGCACCTTCACCAGGCAGTCGAACGGCTCTTCCGCATCCGCCAGCCAGTTCACTTCGCGCAGCAGGATTTCGGATGTTCCCAGCGCGTCGCGCGGCCCCACCACGACGCGCGCGTTGGCCACATCCAGCTTGAGAACAAAAAACGGCTCGGCATTTCCCGAAAGGCCCAGACCTTTGCGCTGGCCGATGGTGAAATGGAGAATGCCGTCATGCCGGCCCAGCACCTGGCCCGCCTGATCCACGATCTCGCCGGGCCGGGCCGCATCGGGGCGCAGCTTCTTCACGATCTCGCTATAGCGGCCTTCCGGCACAAAACAGATGTCCTGGCTATCCGGCTTGTCGGCATTGACCAATCCCAGTTCCGCCGCCAGGCCGCGCACCTCCCGCTTTTCCATCTCTCCCAGCGGAAAACGCAGATAATCGAGCTGCGCCTTAGTGGTGGCGAACAGGAAATAGCTTTGATCACGCGACACATCGGCCGCGGCGTGAAGCTCCGCGCCATTGGGTCCTTCCACGCGCCGCACATAATGGCCGGTGGCCAGCGCCTCGGCGCCGAGCTCGCGCGCCGTTTCCATCAGGTCGGCGAACTTCACCCGCTCATTGCAGCGGATGCAGGGAATGGGGGTCTCGCCCCGCGCATAGGAATCGGCGAAATCCGCGATCACGTTCTTGCGGAAGCGGTTTTCATAATCGAGCACATAATGGGGAATGGCGAGCAGGTCGGCGACGCGCCTGGCGTCATAGATATCCTGCCCGGCGCAGCAGGCGCCTTTGCGTTTCGCCGCCTCACCGGGATAAAGCTTCAGCGTGATGCCCACAACGTCATGGCCCTGGCGCTTGAGCAGTGCCGCGGTGACGGAGGAATCCACTCCACCCGACATCGCTACAACGATGCGGCGCTTGCTGTTGTCGCTGGAATTCATCGCGGTGCTATAAGCGGCGCACGGCGGAACAGCAATGAGGAACGGTTCGCCGAAGGCGAACAAAACGGTCCAGTGGACCGTTTTGAGTGACGAATGCGCCGAGCTTGGGCGAGGCGCGAAAGCGTCTCTAGCCGGTGGGCGAAATCGGCAGATAATTCAGCAATGTCAACTGGTTAAGATGGGAGGTGACCTGCAGCGCCGCCTGCAGCGCGGTCTGGTTCAGCGACAATTGGGTGGCGGCGTCGGCGATGTTGGTGTCCTGCAGATTGGAGACAAAGCCGGAATAGAGGGTCGAGAGCGCGCCTTGCTGGCTGGTCGCGTTCTGGAGCTGGTTATAGGCGAAGCCGTTCTGCGCGGTGGCGTTGTTGAGATTGACGCCCACGGTGCCCAGGGTGGGAATTTCCCCGCTGAGAAATGTGTTCTGCGCCTGGTTGAGATTGGTGCTGCCGGAAAAATTGCCGGAGGGGCCGGCGTCGAAGGCGGCGATGTCCTTCAGGGACTGCATCAGGCCGGTGGCGATATCGGACGCGGTCATGCCATAGGAGACGGTCTGTCCGTCCGCCACCTGCACCGCCTTCTTGTTGTCGCCGTTGGCGAAAGCGCCGGACACAGAGGGCAGCGCGACCAGGTCGGCCAGGCTCGACACGGTCACGGGCGCGGTGTTGGTCTTGCCGCCGCTATAGATATAATCGCCATTGGCGTCCTTGGAATTGAGGATGCCGGTCACCTGATCAAAGATATTCTGCACCTGACTCATCAAGGTCGAGGGATCGTTGTTGGCCACCGAATCTTCGACCGCGGTCTTGAGCTGGAGGGAGAGGTCCGACAGGCTGGTAAGCTGGGTGTTCTGCATGTCGGCCTGGGTCGTGGCCATGGCGGTCGCGTCGGAATAGGAATCGTTGCGCGCCTTGGCGGCGATGGTGGCGGTCAGGACCTGGGTCTGGTCGCCGAAGCCGGCATAGGTGGTGGCGACCTTGCCGCTGGCGATCTGCTGGTTGGTCTTGTCCAGCGCCGCGCTTGCCTGGTTGATCTGGCTGAGGAAATAAGCGGTCTGCTGGGCGGTGGAAACGCGGTCAATGCTCATGGGTCAGCCTCACTGGATCTGCAGCAGAGTCTGATAGAGCTGGTCCACGATGGTGAGGATTCGGGCGCTCGCGCTATAGGCCTGCTGGTAAGTGGTGAGATTGGTCAGCTCCTCGTCCAGGTTCACGCCGGAATTGGAAGACTGGCGGCTCTGCGCCTCCGCCAGCCGGTCATCCTGGGTGGTCTGGCTCTGGGTGACGTTGTTCGACTGGGTCGAAACCGCCTGATAGAAGGCCGCCGCATAGTCGGACAACGAGGTGGTCTCGGCCGAGATGCCGCCGGCCGCCTGGAAGCTGCGCGTGGCGGTCATCACATTCTGGAGTGCGATGGCGCCGGAATTGTCGCCCGCCAGCACGATGCTGTCGCCCGGCACGGAAGCGGGCGTGATGCCGGGCATGGCCAGGCCGATCTGTTGCGGCGCGTTGGCGACCGCCGAAGTCACGGAAAAGGCGCCGGCCTGGTTGGCGAGATTGTTGGCGCCGATGCCGAAGAGCTTGGTGAAGCTCACCCCGGTGGTGCCGCGGCTGGTATTGTCCGTGGTGATGTTGAGCTGATAGCCGGGATAAAGCGCGCTGGTGGCGGTTGAGATCGAGCCGTTGGCGTTGAGGGTGAAGCTGGCGGCTCCGCCCATGGCGCTGTTGAGCGCATTCACCACATCGCCGATGGTCATGCCGGCGGTGGTGGTGATCGAAACCTGTTTGACGATATCGCCCTGAGGCCCCTTGAGCGACATGGCGATCTGGTTGCCCGCGGCGATGCCCGCATCGTCACCGGCCGAGAGCCCGGTGGCGAGGATGGAAGGGGCCGAGGCCTGGAACAGGTCGTTGAGCCCGAAGAACTGGGAAAAGCCTGTGCCGCCGCGCGAGGACGGGGTGGTTGCGTCGTCTTGCACCACCACACCGTTGCCGCCGGTGGCGGAGATGGACAGCACACCGTCGGTGAAGCTGGCGCTGCCGCTGCCGCCCAGCGCGCCATTGAGCGCGGTGGCAAAGCTGTCGATGGTGCCGCCGATACCGGATATCCCGCCGCCATCCACGCTCAGCGTCCCGGCATCGAAGTCCACGTCAATGCGGTGGACCAGATCGCCATTCGCATCGGCGACCGCGATGGTGGTCTTGCCGGTAAAATTCAGCGCGTCGGTGCCCAAAAGGCCGGTGTCGCGGCCGCTGAGCGAGCTTGGCGGCGGGAACGCGGCATTGGCGTTGGCCTGGGCGTTGAAGGCCTGCGCGACATTCTGGGCGAAATTGCCGAGGCTCTGGGCCAGGCCGCCCAGGGTCTGGTCGCGCATATCGATCAGGCCCTTGAGCGAGCCGCTCGACAGATGCGGATCCAGCGCCATGGGCTGGCCCAGCGCCTGGCCGGTGGCGGGGCTGAAGTCCTGGATATGGATATTGCCATAGGTGCCGTTCTGGGCGCCGCCGGGATAAGACAGGACCGCATAGGTGTTGCTGACCAGATTGACGCCGTCGGCGGTGGCGACATTGAGGCTGCCATCGGATTGGGGCGAGACCCGGATGCCCATGATCTTGGACAGGCTGTTGAGCGCGACGTCACGCTGGTCGAGCAGCGCGGAAGCGGTGTCGCCCTTGATCGTGGCGCTCTTGATCTGGCTGTTGAGATCGAAAATCTGCTTGATCAGGCCGTTGGTGGAGGAAATCGAATTCACCACCTGGCCGTCCACCTGGCTCTGCAGCGACGAGATGGTGCCGGACACGTTGGAGATATCCGACGCCACACCGGAAAGCGCATTGAGGATGGCGGTGTAGCTGGAAGAGGAGCTGGGCGCCTGGGAGGCGGTGGCGAACGCCTTGGACAGGTTGGTGAGGCCGGTGGCCAGGGACTGATTGTCGCCCGGCGCGCCCAACAGGCTGTTCAGCTGGGTGAAAAGCCCGGCCATCGCGTCATATTGCGAGGCGCTGCCGCTGGCGGAGAGCGTCTCCTGTTGCAGGAACAGGTCGGCGACACGCTGGACCGTGGCGATATCGACGCCCATCAGCTGGCCGCCCACGGCCAGGGTCTGCTCATTCACCACCCGGCGGGCATAGCCCGGCGTGTTGATGTTGGAAACGTTGTTGGAAACAACGCTGAGCGCGGCGCTGTTGGTCTTGAGCGCGCTCAAGGCACTGGCTGCGATTCCGTTCAGGCTCACGGGCTTCAGAATCCGGACACTTGTTTCCGGGAGTGATGTCGCAAGCCCCATGCCATCTTGGGACGGCGGCATTGGCCGCAAAATCAAGGCCTTTGGATGCGCCTGCCGGGCACAAAGGCGGCAGAGTTTGCCGCTCTGGGCAGTTCATGCCCGCTTTTTTCGGGCAGGCTGTCCGGCATCGCCCGCGAAAATTCCGGGAAATCCGGGCACGAAAATTCTGGTCCGCCCCTTGCTTCGGCGGAAACGGTTTCATGCGGATTTTTGTCTTGTCAGCTTTGCCAGCCTCCCCGATTGCCGCGACGAACGGCGCGACGCCCAAGCCCAATGCGCGGGACTCCAAAACGCCCGCGGACAACTCGCCCTTCGCCGTGATGTTGGCGGCCACGGCGCCGGCATCGCAGAAGCAGGGGCCTGAATCCCAAAGGCCCGACATCAAGGACGCCAATAGCGCGAAATCCATCATCAAGGACCGGACTGACAAAAATCAGCCCGTTAAAAAACAGCCGGGCAACGACCAGCCGGGCCCGATGACCAAAGAGGCGCGGGCCGAAATTCGCCCCGGGAAAAATAAGGCGGACGCCAGGTCTCAACCGCCCGCGGCATCTTCCCGTCAATCTGCGCAAACCACGGCGCAGGATTCGCCCAGGCGGGCGCCTTCTGCCAAAGAAGGCAAGCAAGACGATGCGGCGGCCGATAGCAAATCCGTCAAAGCGAAGGACGCGGCGAATGACAATGACGATTCGTCGGCAGTAGCGCTGAATTCGACGCAAGCGCCGGTCCTGCCGCAGCCCGACCCGTCCCAATTGCCGGTGCCGCCTCCGGTGCAGCCGGAATTGCCGCCGCAGCAAGCCGGCTCCGATTCCGCTGCGAACCCGGAAATCGGCGCGGTGGATTTGGGTTCCGCCGCTCCGCAATTTCAAGACACCGCGAATATTCCCGCTCCGGCTCCGGCGCAAGATGCAGTCATGCCGTCCACGCCGGACCAGCCTGAACCCTCACAGGCGCAACAGGTTCCACGGTCCGGACAGGCGCAAGCGGCTCCGCAACCTGCCGGTGATGATGACGATGCCGACGGGTCCGGCGACAATGTGGTCGCTGCGGATCCTGCCTCCGGCAAAGCGCCCGCGCCCGCTTCCCAATCCCCCGCCCAGCTGCCCCCCCAAGCCGCCAATCCGGCTTTGCTTGCAGCCTTGAAGAGTCCGTCCCGCGCCGGCACCACGCCTCCCGGCAAGACGGCGGCATCGAACACTCCGGCAAAGACCGGCTCGGGCAACAAACCGTCGAACGATCTCCCGGCGCCCGCGGCGGACAAATCCGCCGGCACGCCGCCGCCCCCATCTCCGACTGCGTCCAAGAGCGCCGTGATGCCTGCCGAAATCAGGACCGGCGGTGACAGCAAGAGTGTCCCCAGCGATACGGTCCAGGCCGGCAACGAGGGCGCCAAGGATGCGCCGGCACCTTCCCTGCCAACACCGCCCCCGCCAACTCCGCCTGTGCAAACCGCGCCGGCGCAGCAGATGCCGGGTCCGTCCAATCCCGCCGCGGTCCCGCTGACTTCCGCACCCATTGCGGAGGCTCATGGCAACGGCATCGCCGTCCCGTCGCTGCATCTGGCGGCCCAGCCCACGCCCAATGTCGAGAGCCTGGCGGTCTCGATCGCCGCCCGTTCCCAGAGCGGCGCCAAACAATTCGACATCCGCCTCGATCCGCCGGAATTGGGCCGGGTCGAAGTCCGGCTTTCCATTGACGCCAGCGGCAAGGCCCAGGCCCATATGACTGCCGACCACCCCGATACGCTCAATCTCCTGCAGAAGGATTCCGGCAGCCTCACCCAGGCGCTGCGTGATGCCGGCCTCAATGTGGCGCGGGACGGCCTCAACTTTTCGCTGCGCGGCCAGAGCAACCAAAGCGGCGCCCACAACGGCGGCCAGAATGGCGGCGCCGGCCGGCGCACCAGCCTCTCCGCCAGCCATGTCATCGATTCCATCCAGAACGCTTCTCATCTGTCGCTGACCGGCGCCGCCGCCAACGCCAGCCTCGATATCCATGTCTAGGACACGCACACCATGACGACCACCCCGCCTGTCGGCAGCACGACCCAGACCTCGACCACCGGTTCCTCGGCCAGTGCGCTGGGACAATTGTCGTCGAACTTCTCGACCTTCCTGACCCTGCTCACCACGCAGCTCAAGAACCAGGATCCCACCGCACCGATGGATTCCAACCAGTTCACCCAGCAGCTGGTGGAGTTCAGCCAGGTCGAACAGCAGATCAACACCAACACCAATCTGCAGACCCTGATCAACCAGGGCACCAGCCAGGCCGGTACTTTCGCCACCGCCTATCTGGGCAAGAATGTCTCGATCACCGACGGCCGCGCTTCCTTGAGCGGCGGCAAGGCGAGCTGGACCTACAATCTCGACGCCGCCGCCGCCTCCACCACGCTCACCGTGACCAACCCCGCCGGTGCGGTGGTCTATAGCGGCGCGGGCGGCACCGCCCAGGGCAACAATGTCTTTGAGTGGGACGGCACCGACAATAACGGCAACAAAGTGCCCGACGGCACCTACAAGCTGAGCGTTGCCGCCCAATCCATTGACGGTTCCACCATCAAGAACTCCGTGGCGAGCGCCGGGCTGGTCAGCCAGATCGACATGACCGGAGCCGCGCCGCAACTGGTGATCGGAAACATGGAAATCCCGCTCTCCAGCGTCTCGGCGATCATGAACTGAATTCTGTCTTGAACACTTGAACCCGGCGCCCAGAAAGCGGCGCCCAATCACGGCGGAAGCGGGCGAAGCCCAAATCTCCCGAAGGATGTAAAAAATGAGTCTCTATGGTGCCCTTTCCATCGGCGTCGCCGGCCTGCAGGCTTATGCCCAGGCCCTGAGCGCCACGTCTTCCAACATCGCCAACGTCAACACCGTCGGCTACAAGGAAGCCAAGGCCAATTTCTCCACCTTCCTCAATGCCGAGTCGGGCATGGGCAACAACTCCTCGGCCGGCGTGGTTTCCCATGTCACCCAGGACATCACCACCCAGGGGCTGCCGACCACGACCTCGTCGCAGACCGATCTTTCGATCGCCGGCAACGGCTTCTTCGTGGTCTCCACCAACGCCTCGCCGACGGGCCTTCAGGAATTCACCCGCGCCGGCAGCTTCACACCGGATGCCAACGGCAACCTGGTCAACTCGGCCGGTCTTTATCTTCTGGGCTACAAGCTGGACGCCCAGGGCAATGTGCCGGCCAACTCCGCCAGCTTCAGCCTGGTGAATGTCACCGGCCTTTCCGGCACCGCGGATGCGTCCACCACGATGTCGCTGCAGGCCAATCTGCAGGCCAGCTCCACGGTACCGGCCGCCTACACCGCCGGCGACATGGAAGCCGGCACGGTAACGCCCGACTTCAGCCGTTCGGTGAACGTCTTCGACAGCCAGGGCGGCCAGCAGCCCGTCACCTTCGACTTCGTCAAGACCGGCGCCAACAGCTGGGCCTACGAAGCCATCTATGGCGGCGATCCGGCCAATGTGACCTCGACCACCCTGAGCCAGGGCACCATCAGCTTCAACTCCGATGGCACGCTGGCCAATGTGAATGGCGCCTCTCCCGCCTCCGGCATCGTCAATTTCACCATCCCGTGGGCGGCCGCTTCCGGGCTTCAGCCGCAGGATATCGCGCTTGACCTGGGCACGGTCGGCGGCACGGACGGGCTTACCCAGTATGACTCCCAGTCGGTGCTGAACAGCCAGCATGTGGACGGCTCCGCCTTCGGCAGCGTCACCGGCGTGACCGTGGCCAAGGACGGCACCGTGACGGCGCTGTTCTCCAACGGCCTCACCCAGGATGTGTACAAGATCCCGCTCGCCACCTTCACCAACCCGGACGGGCTGGGCCAGGTTTCCGGCAACGCCTACACCACCACCAAGGCATCGGGACCGGCCAACATCAACTTGGCCGATTCGGGCGCGACGGGTTCGATTCAGGCCCAGTCGCTGGAGAATTCGACCGTCGATCTGGCGACCGAATTCACCAACCTGATCACCACCCAGCGCGCCTATTCGGCATCGGCCCGCATCATCACCACGGCGGATCAGATGCTGCAGCAGCTGGAACAGTTGCCCACCAACTGATGTGACGGAAAAGCCCTTTAAAACCGGGCTTTTCCTCGCAATTCGACGGAAGAGTTTATGGCTTCATTTACCACGGTTCTTGGCCCTTTCTTAGGAGCAGAGGGCTTAAGTTCTGAGCGGTCTGAGCAGTCGGAGTTTTTCATGGAAGAGCGCAAAGGACGCGTGAGCTATGTCA
Organism: uncultured Rhizobium sp.; assembly: GCA_964511505.1. GTDB lineage: Bacteria > Pseudomonadota > Alphaproteobacteria > Micropepsales > Micropepsaceae > Rhizomicrobium. Next base: position 11,338 of record CAZEFQ010000213.1, on the reverse strand, counting down.
TCGGACCCGATGGGTCTCCGTTGACGCTCGCCGATCTGCCGCCGCCCTCGACGCGGCGCTGGGTCATCCGCCGCAAGGCGGAAGTCGTCGCCGCCGTGCGCGGCGGCCTGCTCAGTCTCGACGATGCCTGCAAGCGCTACACGTTGACGGTGGAAGAATTCCTCGCCTGGCAGCATGCCATCGACCGTTTCGGACTGGCCGGCCTCCGCGCCACCCGCGTGCAGCAATATCGCAACTGAAGCGAGACCGGCGAGCCTTAAGAAAACACTAACAAGGCGAACGTCTTACGCGTTGCGCCTTAAGCCAAATTTTACCCTGAGCACGGCAATGTTTGCCTAGCGGACAGGGGAAGGGGCTTCTCCTCGCGCCGCCTCGCCAGGAGGGTGTTTTCGTGCCGGAATTTTTCAAAGCGGTTGGGGCAGCGCGCTTCGGCGCGATGGCAGGCGTTGCCGCCATGCTGACCGCCTTTTTTCTTTATATCGCCGGCGCCATCACCGAGCCGCCGAAGACCATCCTTTATGCCGGGCTGGAGCCGCGCGACGCCGCCGCCGTCACGGCCAAGCTCGACGCCATGAATGTCAAATACGACGCCAGGGGCGATGGCGGCACCATCCTGGTGCCCGCCGACCAGGTGACCAAGCTGCGCATGGCGCTGGCCCAGGACAATCTTCCCGCTGCCGGTGTCGGTTATGAGATTTTCGACAAGTCGGACGCTTTCGGCACCACCGCCTTTGTCCAGAACATCAACCGGCTGCGCGCGCTCGAAGGCGAGCTGGCGCGCTCGATCCAGACCATCGAGGGAATCGAAAGCGCCCGCGTCCATCTGGTGATCCCCGAACGCGAGGTTTTCAGCCGTGACGACCAGACGCCCTCGGCCTCGGTCGTGCTCAAGACCCGCGGCGTTCTCGGCCGCGAACAGGTTGCCGCCATCCAGCATCTGGTCGCCGCGGCGGTGGCGAACCTCAATGCCAATCGTGTCGCCATCGTCGACGATCGCGGCAACCTGCTGGCGGGCGGCGACGAAAAATCGGGACCGGGCGCCACCGGCGCGGACCAGGAACAGAACACCACCGATTACGAAGACCGGATGCGCCAGCATATCGAGTCCATCCTGGCGAGCGTGGTAGGCCCCGGCCATGTCCGCGTCCAAGTCGCCGCCGATATGAACTACAACCACTCCACCACAACGGCGGAGACTTATGATCCCGATTCCAAGGTGATCCGCTCCACCCAGACCATCCAGCAGAATTCCTCGGACAATAATGCGGCGCCCGGCAATGCCGTCTCCGTCGCCAATGCGCTGCCAGGCGCGGCCCAGACCGCCGGCGGAACGGAAAGCCGGTCCTCGTCCGACCATACCGAGGAAACCACCAATTATGAGATCTCCAAGACAGTGAAGACCTCGACCGAGGATGGCGGCGATGTGAAGAAGCTGTCGGTCGCGGTGGTGGTGGACGGCACCGGAGACGGCGCCGGCTACAAGCCGCGCAGCGCCGCCGAAATGACCCAGATCACCAGCCTGGTGAAATCGGCGATGGGCTTCGACCAGGCCCGCGGCGACCAGGTCCAGGTCACCAACATGGCCTTCGCCCGCATGGAGGCCGCCGGCGGCACGGCCGCGTCCGCTCCCTTGCTGGGGCTGGACAGCGCCTATTGGTTCAAGATCATCGAAGCCGCGATCATGTGCGTCACCGCGCTCCTGATCGGGCTCTTTGTCGCCCGCCCGTTGATCGCCCGCATGTTCGCGCCCAATCCCGTCATCGGATCGCCGCAAGCGGTCGCAGGCGCGGCACCCGCCGCCGGGGCGCTGGCCGCCCTTCCCGGGACCGCGGCGGCCGGCATGGCACCGGAAGCGCCCGCCGCGGCACTACCCGCGCCCACTCCTGGCATCGATATCAGCCGCATCGAAGGCCAGGTGCGCGAATCCTCCATCAAGAAGATCGGCGAGGTGGTCGAGGGGCACCCGGAAGAAGCGCTCGCGATCATCCGTACCTGGCTGCATCAACCGGTGTAACCCATGTCTAAAGCCGTCAAATCCAATGTCAGAGAAGATATCCGCTCCCTCTCCGGAGCGGAGCGCGCCGCCGTGATCATGCTGGCCTTGGGCGAGGAACATTCCGCCAAGATCTGGGCGATGATGGACGAGGAGGAGATCAAGGAAGTCTCCCAGGTGATGTCCAATCTCGGCTCGGTCAGCGCCAATCTGATCGAAAAGCTGATGGTGGATTTCGTCAGCCAGATGTCCGGCACCGGCTCGGTGATGGGTTCCTACGAATCCACCGAACGGCTGCTCGCCCGCTTCATGCCCGAGGACAAGGTGGGCTCGATCATGGAGGAAATCCGCGGCCCGGCCGGCCGCACCATGTGGGACAAGCTCGCCAATGTGAACGAGACGGTGCTCGCCAACTATCTCAAGAACGAATATCCGCAGACCGTTTCGGTCGTGCTTTCCAAGATCAAGCCCGAGCACGCCGCGCGCGTGCTTGGCGCGCTGCCCGAGGAATTCGCCCTGGAAGTGGTGCAGCGCATGCTGCGCATGGAAAGCGTGCAGAAGGACATTCTCGACAAGGTGGAGAACACCCTGCGCATCGAATTCATGTCCAATCTGGCGCGCACCGCCAAGCGCGACGCCCATGAGCAGATGGCGGAAATCTTCAACAATTTCGACCGCCAGACCGAGAGCCGCTTCATCACCGCCCTGGAAGAGCGTTCCCGCGATTCCGCCGAGCGCATCAAGGCCCTGATGTTCACCTTCGAGGATCTCGCCAAGCTCGATCCCGGCTCGATCCAGACCCTGCTGCGCAATGTCGAGAAGGACAAGCTGGGCCTGGCGCTCAAGGGCGCCACCGACGGGCTGCGCGACGTGTTCTTCTCCAACATGAGCGAACGCGCCGGCAAGATATTGCGCGAGGACATGGAAGCCATGGGTCCGGTCCGCCTCAAGGATGTCGACGAAGCCCAGATGCGCATGGTCAACATCGCCAAGGACCTCGCCAACAAGGGCGAGATCATGATCGCCGGCGGCAGCGCCGAAGACGAGCTGGTGTATTGATGAGCAAATCCTCCACCAAATTCACCTTCGACACCGAATTCCGCGACGGGCGGGAAGTGGTTTCGGAAGCCGCCCAGGCGCGCAAGAAACAGATCCTCACCAATGCGGAGATCGAGGCCATGTGCGCCCGCGCCAAGCGGGAAGGCAGCGAGTCCGGCCAGGTGCGCGCGGCGGAAAACATCAACCAGACCGTCGCCGCGCTGGTGATCGCCATTCGCGCCGCGCTCGACCAGAGCCATGTCGCGATCGAGGAATTGCGCGCGGAAGCCACCGCGCTGGCTTTCGCCGCTGCCAAGAAAATCGCCCCGGCCGCGCTGGCCGCGCTTCCCGCCGGCGATGTCGAGGCGGCGCTGCGCGAAGCCATGCACCAGGCCATCGGCGAGCCGCGCATCACGCTGCGCGCCGCGCCGGACGTGATCGCCGCCCTCGAAGCCCGCATCACGGCAATCGCCCATGAGGAGGGCTATGAGGGGCGGGTGGTGATTGCCGCCGATGCCGGCTTCCGCGGCGCCGATTGCCGCATCGAATGGCGCGGCGGCGGCAGCGAAAGGTCCGAGGCCGCCATCGAGGCGGCGCTGGACGCGCTGATCGAGCGCCGCTTTTCCAATTCCCCTTCTGACGCGTTGAAAGGATAAGTCATGGCCGCCGATAACGTGGACCTGCCCGATCTCTCCCATGAAACCGCTGCCGGCTCGCAGGCCCTGCTGAACACGGAAGCCGCCACCGAGACGGCGCCCAAGCACACCGCCGCCGACCTGGAGGCAGTGTTCGATGTTCCCGTCACGGTGTCGGCCGTTCTTGGCAAGTCGGCCATGGAAGTGAGCCAGCTGCTCAAGCTGGGGCGCGGCACCATCGTCGAACTGGACCGCAAGGTGGGCGAAGCGATCGATATTTACGTGAATGACCGGCTGGTGGCGCGCGGCGAAGTCGTGCTGGTCGAAGACCGGCTGGGCATCACCATGACCGAAATCATCAAGGCCGGTTCCGGCTCTTAAAGCAAGCAAGGAAATAACACGATGCGTCTACTTATTGTCGGCGGACTGAACGGCCAGATCGGCTCAGCGACCAAGATCGCCATGGAGCGCGGCGCCAAAGTCTCCCACGCGGCGGGAATCGAACAGGCGCTCGACAGCCTGCGCGGCGGCGCCGGCGCCGACCTGGTGTTCTGTGATGTCACGCTCGATATCGGCGCCCTGGTCAAGGGGCTGGCGGCCGAGCGCATCTGCACCCCGGTGGTGGCCTGCGGCATCGGCACCGACACCAGGCGGGCGGTGGACGCCATTCGCGCCGGCGCCAAGGAATATCTGCCGCTTCCCGCCGATCCCGAACTGATCGCAGCGGTGCTGGCGGCGGTGGCCGATGAGTCCCATCAGCTGGTTTACGAAGACGAAGCCATGGCGGCGGTGCTCTCGCTGGCCGACCAGATCGCGGGCAGCGAAGCCTCGATCCTGATCACCGGGGAAAGCGGCACAGGTAAAGAAGTGCTGGCCCGCTATGTCCACCGCAAATCCATGCGCAACGAGAAGCCCTTCATCTCGGTCAATTGCGCCGCGATTCCCGAAAACCTGCTGGAATCCGAACTGTTCGGCCATGAGAAAGGCGCCTTCACCGGCGCCATCGCAAGGCGCATCGGCAAGTTCGAGGAAGCCAATGGCGGCACGCTGCTGTTGGACGAAATCAGCGAGATGGACGCCCGCCTCCAGGCCAAGCTGTTGCGTGCGATCCAAGAGCGGGAGATCGACCGTGTCGGCGGCACCAAGCCGGTGAAGGTGGATATCCGCATCATCGCCACCTCCAACCGCGACCTTGCCGAAGCGGTCAAGCATGGCACCTTCCGCGAAGACCTTCTCTACCGCCTCAATGTGGTCAATCTGCGCCTGCCCGCCTTGCGCGAACGGCCCAAGGACATCAAGGCGCTGGCCCATCACTTCGCCCGCAAATATGCCGAAGCCAATGGCGTCGCCTATCGTCCCATCGCCCCGGCCACCGACAGGCTTCTGCTCAGCCATCCCTGGCGGGGCAATGTGCGCGAGCTGGAAAACACCATCCACCGCGCCGTGCTGCTGGCCCAGGGGCCGGAAATCCTGCCCGAGGCCATCCGTCTTCCCGACGGCAGCCAGGTGAGCGCGCAAACCGCCCAGGCGCAGAATTCGCCGGTGGCCAGCGCGGTGGTCAACGCCGCGGCGGTCACTCGCAGCCTGGTCGGCCGCACCGTCTCGGATGTGGAGCGCGACCTGATCCTGGACACGCTGGATCATTGTCTGGGCAACCGCACCCATGCCGCCAACATCCTGGGCATCTCCATCCGCACCTTGCGCAACAAGCTGCGCGAATATGCCGATGCCGGCGTCACCGTTCCCAGCCATGGTGAACAACGGTTGGTGGGGTGAGGCGGTCCATAGCGGCAGCGTAGGGACGGCAGAGCCGGTCCGAACGCCGAGAATTTGAATGAGCGGCCGGACAAGGTACCGGCCCAATGTGACGAGTGAAAAAAAAGAATGGCCGACATCACCACAGCCGCGCCGACAACGGCCTCCCCGGGTGGATTTGAATTCTCCCCGGCCAAGCTGATCGGACAGTTCCGCAAGGCCGATCTGGGGCTGGCCACCGGCATCATGGCCATCCTGGTGGTGTTGATCATCCCGCTTCCCACCTGGATGCTGGATGTTTCGCTGGCTTTTTCATTGAGCTTTTCGATCCTGATCCTGATGACGGCGGTGTTCATCCGCAAGCCGCTGGAATTCAGCTCTTTCCCCACCGTGCTCCTGATCACCACCATGCTGAGGCTGGCGCTCAACCTGGCCTCGACCCGGCTGATCCTGGGCCATGGCAATGAGGGCACCGCGGCTTCCGGCTATGTGATCCAGGCTTTCGGCCGGCTGATCATGCAGGGCAATTTCGTCATCGGCCTGATTGTCTTCGCCATCCTGATTATCGTCAATTTCGTGGTGATCACCAAAGGTTCGGGCCGCATTGCCGAAGTGGCGGCGCGTTTCAGTTTGGATGCCATGCCCGGCAAGCAGATGGCGGTGGATGCCGATCTTTCCGCCGGCCTGATCGACGAAAAGGAAGCCAAGCAGCGCCGCAAGGACCTGGAGGCGGAAAGCAACTTCTTCGGCGCCATGGACGGCGCTTCCAAATTCGTGCGCGGCGACGCCATTGCCGGCCTTTTGATCGTGGGCATCAACATCATCGGCGGCATCATCATCGCCGTGGCCCAGAAAGGCATGAGCTTCACCGATGCCACCCAGACCTTCACGCTTCTGACGGTGGGTGACGGGCTGGTGTCGCAGATGCCGGCCCTGATCGTTTCCACCGCCGCCGGCCTGATGGTCTCCAAGGCCGGCGTCGAGGGCTCCACCGACAAGGCCCTGATGAAGCAGCTCTCCTTCTATCCCCAGGCGTTGGGCATGGCCTCCGCGGTGATGGGGATCGTCGCGGTGCTGCCGGGCATGCCGACCCTGGTGTTTGCCGGCCTTTCCGGCGCCACCGGCTCGCTCGCCTATTACGCCTTCAAGCGCAAGGACGCGCGGGTCGCCGAGGAAAAAGCGCGGGAGGATAAAGTGAAAGCCGAGGCCACTGCCAAGGAAGAGCCGATCTCCTCCGCGCTGGCGCTCGACCTGCTGCGGGTCGAGCTGGGTTACGGCCTGTTGCCGCTGATCAACGATGTGCAGGGCCACCGCATCACCGACCAGATCAAGGCGCTGCGCCGCCAGCTCGCCCAGGAAATGGGCTTTGTGATGCCGGCGGTGCGCATCCTGGACAATATGCAGCTGGGCTCCAACGAATACCGCATCCGGGTCAAGGAAGTGGATTCCGGCAAAGGCGAGCTCTTCCCCGGCAGCTTCCTGGTGATGGATCCCAAGGGCCTTCCCATCGACCTGCCGGGCACCCACACCACCGAACCGGCTTTCGGCCTGCCGGCCGTCTGGGTTTCTTCGGCGTTGCGCGAGGAAGCTTCGTTCCGCGGCTTCACCGTGGTCGATCCCGGCACGGTGCTCACCACCCATCTGACCGAAGTGCTCAAGAGCCACATGGCCGAGCTTCTCTCCTATGCCGAGACCAAGAAGCTGCTGGACGATCTGCCCCCCGAACACAAGAAACTGGTGGACGAGCTCATCCCCTCCCAAATCTCCGTCACCGGCGTGCAGCGCGTGCTGCAAACCCTGCTCTCCGAGCGGGTTTCGATCCGCGACCTGCCCGCCATCCTGGAAGGCATCGCCGAGGCGGTGGGCCATACCAAGAACGCGCTTTACATCACCGAGCATGTGCGCGCCCGTCTTGCCCGCCAGCTCTGCCACGCCAATCTATCGCCCGGCGGTTATTTGCCGCTTCTGGCACTGTCGCCGGCCTGGGAACAGGCTTTTGCCGAAAGCATCGTCGGCCAGGGAGAGGAACGCCAGCTCGCCATGGCGCCGTCGCAACTTCAGCAATTCATCCAGACGGTACGCGAGCGCTTTGATGAGGCCGGCGCCAAGAACGAAGTGCCTGTGCTCTTGACCAGCCCGCAGGTCCGCCCCTTCGTCCGTTCCATCATCGAGCGTTTCCGGCCGCAGACGGTGGTGATGAGCCAGAATGAGATTCATGCCACGGTGCGGCTGCGCACCCTTGGTCAAATCTAGAGGATATGAGGCGGCGGATGGGCGCGGTGATCCGGCTGGACTTTCCCAAGGCGATACGAAGCCCGCGCATGTCGCTCGCCGCCGCCCTCAAGCGCCATCGCCTGCCCGATCCCCTGATCGACGAACTGATGCGGGAAAGCGCCGCCTGGCCCAATCTTTCGCAGGAGGATGCCCTGGCCGCCGCTCTCAAGCGGCGCATGCGGTTTCAGCCCGTCGATTTTGAGCGCGCCCGCGGCCTGGTGCTGGTAGGGCCGGATGGCGCGGGAAAAAGCGCGGTGGCCGCCAAAATCGCCCATATGGCGCTGCTTTCCGGCCGCAAGGTGGAGATGGCCAGTGCCGCCGACGGCCTGGCGCTGTTCCGCACCGCCACCTTCGACAGCGACAGTTTGATGGTGATGGAAGCCCGCGGCTTCAATCCCGCCAACCGCCGAGCGCTCACCGCTTTTGCCGCCATGGGCAAAGCGGAAGGCGCGGAAAGCATCGGCGTGGTTTCCGCGACGTGCGACGCCGAGGACGTTCTGGAAACCGTGACCATGCTCGGCCTGCCGCGGATCGTCGTCACCGGCCTTGACCGCACCTCGCGCCTGGGCGCGACCGTCGCCGCAGTCACCGCCGGATCGGCGTTGGCCCATGTCACCTATGGCGCCCGGCCTGACGATGGATTGGAAAGCCTGCCTCCGGCGCTGCTGGCCAAGATGCTGTTGGACTGACCCAGGGTCTAGCGCTTGGGCTTGGCGCCGCGATTGTCGATGGCAAAAGGCCCCCCGCCGACGCCCATTATCAAAAGCAGGGCGCCGCAGATGGCGATATCGCGGGCGAAAATCTCGAATTCGACGTTGCGCGCCGTCGCGTCGGCAATATGCCAGTAATCATGCAAGAGCGCCGCGCCCGCGATGGTGAGTCCGAACAGGATCACCGCGCCATGGCGCACATGGTAACCAAACAAAAGTGAAAAGCAGCCCATCGCCACCAAGATGAACGCCACCAGCAGGACCAGAGGCGGCAAAGGCACATGCCGCGCCGCCAGTTCGCTCGTCACGCTGGACCAATGGTTAAAGATGTTCAGCGCGCCGCTGACATAAAACCAAACCAGGGCGCAACGCCCAAGCAAAGGCGAGATGGTTTCCGCAAAAGACATGAAATCCCCGACTCGAGCCCTTTGCATGGTAACCGAGCGGGCCGGGAGAAAACAGGATTGGTAAACGGAAATGAGGCGATTTTATCACACTGAGTCTTTCGGATGACCCAGGCCGGAACCGGCGAATTTCGGCTCGCGTTTACGCGGCGAGAGTATCTGGACAGGTCTCACCATGTCTGCACTGGGTTTGCCCGATCGCAAGAGATTCGTGATCTCCGGCGCCGCTGACTACAGGCATGACCTTCAGGTTTTTCCCCGCCAGCAATCCAATGCCTTGAAGCTCTTGGATTGGGAAAGGACGCCGCCGCTGCGTTCCTGGACGGAGCTGGTCATGCCCTGGCTCGCCGGGGCGCTGATGGCAGCGGTCCTGCTGCCTTTCCTTCTCTGAGGCCGCGCCCGCCCTCGCCCGCAATGCGGGCTCGAAGCGGGGCCAGCTTTTCTAAGCTGAGCGCAGCGAATGCTTGCGCAAATGCTGAACCAGCGCCATCTCGTCCATCCGCGCCTGCTGGCGGCGGGCCTGCATTTCGGCAAGCCGCTTGGCCTGCTGTTCGGTCGCCACTTCCAGGCTCTTCAGGTCCTGATAGGCGCTGGCGAGATCGACCTGGGCGTTGGCGAATTCACGCTCGATTTCCTTGAGCGTGGCGCGCAGATTTTCGCGCCTGGCCTCGATGGAGCGCAGGAAGGAAGGAAACGCCAGGCGGCCGATGTCCGAATCCGCGGCGCGCTGTTTTTCCCGCGCCACATTGTCATCCAGGTCGGTCAGTTTGCGGTCCAGGTCGGCGCGCATCGCCTCGATGGAGGCGACGCGGCGTTTCATTTCATCCACCTTGAAGCGTTTCAGGCGCAGCAGCGTATCGGTCCGGTTCATCCCACTCTCCCTTCCGCGCCGTCGAGAATGGTACGCAGCGCGGCATAGCCCTCGCTCAACCCGCTCTGCTCGTCCTTTTTCTGTCCCAAAAAGGCTTCGAGCTGCGGATAAAGCTTCACTGCGCTGTCTACTTCAGGATTCGTGCCAGCCTTGTAGGCCCCCAGCCGTATCAATTCGGCCATGTCTTCGTAAATGGTAAGGGGCTTTTTGGCCCTTAACACCAGGTTTTGCTCATCTTCGCTGTTGCAGCCCGGCATGACGCGGCTCACCGAGCGCAAAACATTAATCGCGGGAAAGCGGCCCCGTTCCGCAATGGCACGGTCGAGCACGATATGGCCGTCCAGGATGCCGCGCACCGCGTCGGAGACTGGTTCATTATGATCATCGCCCTCGACCAACACGGTAAACAGCCCGGTGATCGAGCCCTGGCCTTTGATTCCGGGGCCTTCCGTGCCCGGGCCGGCGCGCTCCAAAAGCCGCGGCAGTTCGGCAAAGACGGTGGGGGTGTAACCTTTGGACGCCGGCGGCTCGCCGGCCGAAAGCCCGATCTCGCGCTGGGCCATGGCAAAGCGTGTCACCGAATCCATCAGGAGAAGGACGTTCAATCCGGCATCCCGCAGTCCTTCGGCCACCGTCATCGCGACATAAGCGGCCTGGCGGCGTACCAGCGGCGCTTCATCCGATGTCGCGGCGATCACCACGCTGCGCCGCAAACCTTCCGGGCCGAGATCGTCCTCGATGAACTCTTTCACCTCGCGGCCACGCTCGCCGATCAGGCCGATCACGATGGCGTCGGCATTGGAATTGCGCGCCAGCATGGCAAGTAGTGTGGATTTGCCGATGCCGCTGCCGGCAAAGATGCCCATGCGCTGGCCTTTGCAGCAGGTGACGAACTGGTTGAGGGCGCGGATGCCCAGATCCAGCTTGGCACCGATCCGGGCGCGTGCCGTGGCCGGCGGCGGCGGGGCTTTGAGCGGGTAGGCCGTTGCCCCCTGCGGCAGTTTGCCCTTGCCGTCCATCGCCTCGCCAAAGCCGTTCAAAACCCGGCCCAGCCAGGCGCGGGAGGGATGGATGGAAGGCGCCCTGTCCTCGAAATCGGCGCGGGCGCCAAGCGTGATTCCGTCCAGGCTGCCCAACGGCATCACCAGCGCCCGGCCGTCCCGGAAGCCGATCACTTCGCAAGGAATTACCTTTTTGTTACCGATACTTATGCGGCACTGTCCCCCCAGGCTGACAGCGCCTTGCGCGCCCGTCACTTCGACACAAAGGCCCTCAATTCGCGCCACCCGGCCAAAGCGGGTCAGGGCGGGAATCGCCTCTATGTCTTTGAGCAAAGCGCGCATCAACGTCCTTTTCGCGGGCTTTTTGAAGCCGGAAAAAATTTTGGACCGCCTTTTCCAGGGCCCAGCGCCCATCTTGCGGCCAAGAATTTAAACGGCGGTAAACTTAACGAATTGAATCAATGGATTACCAAGGGCTGAACGGCCGCAATCCTGCAACCCCTCCTTAATCGGCCTTCCCAAGGGCTTAAAGAATTGGGCGGAAATTAAAGTTCGTGTTAACCAATTACGCTTACCGTCTGGCAACCGGTTAACCGTGATGGAGCGTTTCCATCCCGCAACCGCCAGATGATAAAGGGGCCAGACATGCGCGTATTG
>CAZEFQ010000212.1:0-7402 GCA_964511505.1 uncultured Rhizobium sp. | reverse complement strand
GCTGTACGCCACGGAAATGTTCGTCAGCGGGCGGTTCACATGGACATCGCCCAAAGTCGGTTGAGGCATTTACGTTTTCTCCTTTTCGTGTGATTGGGCGGCTGACGATTACAGCTTGCCCTTCTGCTGAATGAGCGCCGGGATGATGACTCCGGCGGCCCCGGTCGCCAGCGCGCGGCCGAGGATCTTGTTGCCGGTGGTGGCGGTGACCGCCTTGCCGTTGACGTCGGTCGCGAGCAGATCGCCTGCTGTGACGCCACCCGTGCCGACGACCACCTTGCTGACGCCGAGGATGCCGACCTCGCCGGCGAGGCCTGCGGCGTTGGGTTTGTCCTGAAGGATGCCCTCTGCTTCGCCGCCAGCCGACGGCAATGCGAGTTGTCCGCTCGAGTTCACCGCGACGAAGCAGAACTGAGATGCGCTCAGGTCCGCGCTCGCAAGAGCACTGATCGTGTGAAGAGTCTGTTCGTAGGCCATGTTCGTTTGCTCCTTTCCTTACCGCGCCAGGCGGACACCAGCCGCTTCGAGCGTGGCGATCAGTCCTTTGGCGTTGTGATGCGCGCGAAACGCCGCGTAAGCCTCGGGGTGCTCTTCGAGCATCTGGGCATAGGCACGCTCCTTGGTGACTTTGGTTGCGGTTCCGGAGACGTACAGCCCCGAAGTCGCCTGGCCACGGTTCTGCCGCGCGAACGCGATCGATTGCGCTTCGAGTTCCTGGACGCCACCTGAGCCCGCGTTCGGATTCACGTGGGAACTGATCATGTGCTTCTCGCTTTCCGCGACGCGGGAGTTGGTCAAGGCTTCGCTGACCTCCGCGACGCTCATGTATTCGCCCCGGCTGTTCTTCTGCATGAGGAACTCGGCGGCCTTATCGGGGTAGCCGGCCACCTTGCAGAGCGCCGCGATGGCCTGGATATCGGATTCAGCGCGCATGCCCTTCGGCGCTTCACCCCCAATCGGCACAACGCCGGCGGCAGCCTTCTTGGACTGGGCCTGATCCTCGTCGTCTTTGTCGTCTTCGTCGTCATCGGCCGGAGGCTTCTCGCTTGCCCGCTCCTTGGCGTCGTCCTTCTTGGACTTCTTGTCGTCGGTCTTGTCCTCGCCTTCCTTTTTCGCGGCGAGGGCTTGCACTTCTTCGCTCATATGCACTCCTTCGATTGGAATTGCGGCCGTCGCCGCGCTGGTTACAACTGACGCTCGCTTACGCGAGTCCAACTGACCTGTGATTGCCGCCAGGGCGTCGTCGAGCGTGCCCACCTGGTCGGCGAGCAGCGGGATGGCGTTGTCGGCCCAGAGCAGACCGGCCTGCGTGCCGGCGATGGCTTTGGCCGAGACCTTGCGATTGCGCGCCACCGTCTCGACGAAGATCCCGTACTCGCGGTCCACCTCTGCCTGGATGTCGCCTTTCGCGCTTTCGGAAAGCGGCTCGTGCGGATTGCCGTCGACTTTCTTCTCGCCGGCGAAGATGAACGTGTACTTGGTACCCAGATCCTTGTCGAATGCCGACTGATCGACGTGCAGGGCGTAAACGCCGATCGATCCTACGGCCCCCGTTCGCGTCACGAACACCCGACTGGCGGAACTCGCAATCGCGTAGGCCGCCGACAGCGCGATGTCGTTCGCGGCGGCATATACCGGTTTCACTCCGCGAATCGAGTAGATGTAGTCGGCCAATTCGAAACATCCGCTCGTCTCGCCGCCTGGCGAATCGACGTCGAGCAGGATCGCGCGCACGCTGGCGTCGTCCGCAGCCCGCGCCACCTGACGTTGGATCTGCTCGTACGAACTGGCGCCGCTCCACGAGGACAGGAACGACTCTTTCTTGAGCAGCGTTCCTTGAACAGGGACCACGGCGACGCCGTCCAGCACGGCATAATCGCGGTCTTCGCCCGCTTCCGCATAACGCGCCATCAGCGTCGCTGTGGCATCCATTGGTACGCGCGTGGCCAGCACCGCGTCGGGATCGATTCCCAACCGCGGCCCCAGTGCCTTGATCATGACCTCCAGCTTTGGCGGGTGAATCGTCAATGGGCAGTTCACGAATCGTGATGCCACGTGAGTCAGCGTCACTGGACCTCTACCTTTCCGCTTGTGGCGTCCTTCTCGACTTCTTCCTCGGTCATTCCCGCGTTCCTGCCCGTGAGAATCTTGCGGCCATCGGAGTCGTAGGAAAGCCCCATCCTGTCGGCGCGGTCGTTGTCGGCCTTCTGCTCGGCGTCGATAACCGAAGCGTCATACCCTTGCGCCGCACACTCGATCGAGCGCGTCGAGAGTCCATCGCGAATCGCACGCTCTGCTGCCTTCATGTCCTTTTCCGGATCGACCCACGGCCAGCCGGGCGTGACCCACTGCGCCTCTTCGAACGGCCCCGGATCCTTGTCGTAGGCGTTCAGCAACTCGACACCGAACACCATCGCGAGCATCGCTTCCCGCAGCCAACGGCGATAGATCGGGTGGCAGACCTGGTAGATGAAGACCGAATACTGGAACTGCTCGCACTTGCGCCGGAACTCCAGCAACCCGGCCCGAATGGAGGAGTAGTTGATCCCCGACAGATCCCCGCTGATCTGGTATTCCGCCAGGCCTGCGCCGCTCGCAAACGCCTGGAGACACGCCCGCACGAAAGCCTTGTAGTCGCCGCTATCCTTGACCTCGGCGAACTGAACCTCTTCGCCGAAACCCAGAACTGGGAATGTGCCCGGCTCCAGCTTCGAGATCTGTGTGCCGGGGTCCGTCTGAGATTGCCCGTTCGATGGCTGATCCGGCGCCATCACAGGATTGTCCGGGCTCACTTGCTTGATGAACCCGGTGATCATGGCCGAGATCTTCTTGCGAACGATCTCGGCGTCTGTGTACTGCTCCAGTTCGTAAAGCTTTGCAAGCACCGTCGTGAGCCAAGGTTGCCCCCGGAACTGGCCGGCACGAACCGGTTTGTAGACGTGCAATACGTCGCTCGCCGGCACTCGCTCCACCTGGAGCGCTTCGAGCGGATAGAACATCGTCTCGCCCGGATGCGCCCGCCAGAAGTGGTACGCGGCGCGGCGGCCATCCGGACGGAACTCCACTCCGCAGCGCACACGGTTCGCCTCGGGCACTTCCGACGTCGGCTGGTTGCGCCACAGTGGCAGCTGCTCGGCCTCGATCAACTGCAACTGGAGCGGCACGGTGAGCCCCTCCTTGGGCGAGCGCGGGCGGAAGCGAACGAGGCACTCGCCGGCCTCCATCACCTCGCGGGCGATGATCATCTGCTGGCCGTAGAAGTCTGTTTGCCCTGAAGCCGGGTTGCGCGGGTCGTACTCGACATCCGATTCCCGTATCCAGCGCGCCCACTTCTGACGGATTAGCTCTCTGACCTGCTCTTCCGGATGCTGCGGGATCAGCCGGATGCCGCGCCCGATGGCATTCGCCACGTACGAATCCAGTGCTCCGGCCGCCCATGCGCTGTTGCGGACCGCGTCGCGGTTTCGGGTCAGCAGCTCCAGCCCGTGCGAGAACAGGAGCGTGTTGAGGCCGAGATAACTCGGGTTCCATCCGAAGCCTCGCCGGCCCTTGCCCGCCGCATCGAACGGCGCGTTCCCCATGCTTCGAGTGCCACGTGGTGCGTGCGGCACGGATGGAGGTTCGTGGCCGGCGGCGCGGGCCAGCGACATCAAAGTCTCGATAGGCACTTTGGGTTAATGGCCCCATCCCGAATTCGTGTAGATGCGCACCTGGCGGATCTGCTGTGGCCCACTTTGCTGGGCGATGTCGTTGAGAATCAAGTTCCGGAGCTTGATGTAGTCGTCGATCGTGTCGAACTCAAAGTCGCGATCCTGAAACCGGATGCGCTTCGCGCCCTGCTTGCGTGCTGCGTCGAGCGCGTCGAGATCAGTCTGGCTGAACGGCATATAGATCCTAAGACTCGGCCCTTGGGGCTACAGCGTCGTGGGGCGAGGGGCCTCCTTGCACAATCTGCGGGTCGGTATGATGTTGTCTGATTGCAGAACGTAAAGGCACGAATGTGAATGAATACAGCAAGCAGTTTCAATGCAAGGACGGTCGCACGGTTTTGATTGAGCTATCCGAATCGGGCGACGCCATCGAGATCAGGACACCCAGTGGAGAGAAGATCGGAGGAGTTGAGCTCTCCTATAAAGATGATGATCGTGGCGATTATTACCGGCTTACGTGGATGTATATGGACGAGCTTGCTTCCTCATATAAACGCCAGGGAATCGGCCGCGCGGCCCTCCTATTCCATAAAGAGATTTTCGGCTGCCCAATCGAAGTCGCTGTCGATGACGGTTCCCAAAAGGCGGACGGGTCTCATCTCACACAAGATGCCCCGGCCTTCGCCGACAGGATGGTACGTGAGGGAGTGTTGTTTCGCGAGAGCATTGACGTCTCTGACGAAGATTGACACGACTCCGGCGTCAAATCTCCACCTTGAATCGAACCTGATTGCGCGGTTGCGTCACGTGCGTCCGCTGCTGTTGCCGCTTCCCATCGTTTGTGGGAGCAGCCGCCACCCGCCGCTCGAGTTCCGTCCAGTGCTTCTCCTGGAACCTGTCGATCCCGATGCGGCCCGCCGCGGCGCGCGCGTACACGCGGCAGTCCAACGCCTCATTGCGCTCGCGCATCTTCTGCCACTCGTGCCGCCGGTAGCCCTTGACCAGCTTCGTCACCAACTGCTCGGCGGTGATCTGCTTGAAGTACTCGTCGCTGTACTTCGGAAAGTGACAGAAGCCAGGTGGGAATATATTCCCCTTTTCGATGTCCTCGTCCGTGGGCCGGTCGAGGCGCAGCCATCGGTACAGTTCCTCCTTCGCCATGCCGGAGTTGACCGGCCATACGCGAATGCCGCGCTTGATCCGGGCACCCTGCGGACCCACATCTACCGGCGCGGCCGCGCCGAGCAGTGACGGCGCACGGGAATCGCCCTTGACCACGAGCACCCGCCCGCCCTGCCGCCGCGCCCACTGGTAAACCTCGGTGGTCGCAAATCCGGAGTCGATGGCGATCTGCAGGATGGGTAATTCCAGCCCCGATGCGGTGCTGAAGGTTTCGTTCAGCAGGCCGGTCAGCTTCTCCCACACGGCTGAGCGCGATGTGTCGCCTTCGAATACCCGGTAATCGACCGACCACGATTCCTTTCCACGGCCCCAGGCGGCAATCTCGACCTCGATGCGGTCCTTCTGAACGTCTGCGCCCGCCGTCAGGAAAAGTCCGCCGCGCGGCACTACACCGATTCGGTAGTCCTCGCGCTGGTCATAAAGCTTCTGCCAGTCCGGAGCCTCGCCCAGCAGGGTCCACGTCTCGCCCAGCACCGTGTTGACGAAGACCTGAAGTAGTGATGGGTTCTTTTGCGCCTGCTCGAACTGCTTGGCGGCATCGGACCAGGCGAACCAGCCGACCGGCGAGTACAGACTCGACAGGTGGAAGCCAGCCGTCCTCCCGTCGCCCGGCCCGGCCTTGCGCCATTCGCCGCGAGGTAGCATCCACTGCTTCTGGTGGTTCTGAATCTCTTGCCGGCAGTGCTCGCAAACGTAAACGGTCTTCTCCGGTTCGCCCTTCGGCCACTGCAACTGTGCGAACTGCAGTACCTGGAACTCCCGGCAGTGCGGACACGGAACACAAAAACGCCGCTGGTCGCTCTCCTCGAAGGCCGCTTCTACGCGGCTCATGCCGGTGATCTTCGGCGTGGAGCACAGAAACACTTTGCGCCGCGCGAACGTGCGCGTGCGGGCCATCGCCAGATTGACCGGATCGCCCTCGCCCTCGACGTCGCCGGGGTATGCATCCACTTCGTCGAGAAAAAGGAACCGCGCCGCCATCGAGCGCAGGCCAACAGCACTGTTTGCTCCGGTCATCACCAGCACGCCGCCGGGAAACTCTTTCGAGAGGATCGTGTTCCCCGAGTCGCGAGAGCGCGGACTCTGGACGAGTTCGCGCAGCACGTCCGACTCCTCGATCAGCGGATCGACACGCTGCTTCGAGTTGCGCTTCGCCATTTCGACGGTGGGTTGCACCGCCATCATCGGCCCCGGCGCCTGGTGAACCACGTACCCGATCCAGTTGTTGCCGCACTCGGTCCCGCCGATCTGCGCACCTTTCATGAACACCACGCGCTCGATTGGCGACGACGGCGACAGGCAGTCCATGATCTCGCGCAGGTACGGCGTGCGATCCGTGCGCCACGGTCCCGGCTCTGCCGATGCCCGCTGCGACAACTTCCGGTATTTGTCCGCCCACTGCGAGATGGTGAGCAGAGGATCCGGCCGGATGCCCGCCGCCGCAGACCCAAAGTAGATCTGTTCAGCGCTGGCCGAGCTCATCGGCGAACTCCTCCAGGATGTTCCGCATCTCGGCGAGCATGATGCCATGCACCTTCGCCATGTTCAGACCTTCGATCAGCGCCAGGTCTACTCCAGCGGCTGTCAGTGCGGCACGAATCTCGGCGAGCGCCGCGCCCACGACGCGATCCGGCACGTTGAGGAGCCGGTCGCGGATCATGCGCGAGAAGTTGTATGTCGAAACGCGCACTTCGTCCGCGTTGATCAGCTTCTTGATCCGCTCTTCCCATGTCAGCTTCGCTAGGCGCGCCTCGTAGGCCTCCCGCACCGCGCGCGATTGCGCAAAACTGGGCCCGGCGACCAGAGGCTCGGACGTGGCGGCGGCGCTTTGCGCGGCTTCCGGCTTGTTCACTGGACTGCTGTTGCGGTTCCAATCGCGATCCGCCTGTTCGACGTCGATCTTGCCATCCACCGTCCGAATCCGGCCCTGTTTGACGGCTTTCTCCACAGCCGTGTGGCTCACGCCGCGATGCTTGGCGTAACCGCGGATACTCACCAAAGGCACGGTCTTTTTCTCGAACTTTCCGCTTGCTTCTTCGCAGACCCGAAGTGATGAATGGGTTCGCGATGATCACCAAGGACGAACTGATCAAATGGGCCACCAGCCAGGGTTGGAAGCTTGATCGCTTCGGCCATCTGAAGAAGGAGTTTGAGAACGGCACCAACCGCCTCAAACTCAGCCGGATCGCCGCCCGCCACGAAATCCACACGCCCTTCGGATGGGCTCGCCTCCGGAGCGGCTATTACAAGGACCTTTCAATTACCGCCGACGGGCAACTCGCCGGCATGACTCGTTAACAAGGAGACAAACCATGACCACTTTCGTAATCGACACCGACAACAACATCACGGCTTTTGCCGCACTCGAAGACGCGCTGAATCACCGCGTCGGAAGCACCGAAGGCTCCTTCTCGAGCGAGAAGGAACTTGCCAAACTCTCGGCCGCCTGGCCGATCTCCCGCTTCGTCGACGTCTGGAACGCCTTTGCAGGCGTGGTTCCCTTCGACGATCTGAAGCCGGTCAAGAAGTTCACGGACCGCAAGACGGCGGTCGGCCGGATCTGGAAGGCC
>CAZEFQ010000211.1:0-2793 GCA_964511505.1 uncultured Rhizobium sp. | reverse complement strand
TCCCATCGCGGTCCAGGTGCACCTCACGCTGTCACCCTCGGGATTCGGCACGATGACCACGGACGTCAACGGGAACCTGATCACAACGACCGACGCGAGCCACCCGACCACGGTCAGCTACATTCCGCCGGCGGCGTCGAGTGGCAGTCCGCAGACGGTCACGATTACGGGCACGATGGTCGGCCCCAACTCGGTCACGAGCAGCACGCAGCAAGTGTCGGTTGTCGTATCGCCAGCGACTTCGCTGTCGGCCGTCGCACCGGCGGCGAGCTTCACGGCCACTCCGTCCAATTCGATCACGCTCGGCAACGCGGTGACGCTCGATGCGAGCGCGAGTTGCGGAGGCCAGCTCGTCGGCGGCACGTGCCCGACGTCGCCGGCGATCACGAGCCTCACGTGGAACTTCGGCGACAAGACCTCGGGAACCGGGAAGATCATTGGGCACACGTACACCACCGCGGGCACTTATACCGTCACCTTGACGGTCGCGAACGATCGCGGATTGGTTGCATCCTCGAGCCAGTCCATCGTCGTTGCCGCAGCCGCCAGCGTCACCGCGCCGACGGCGGCCTTCTCGATTTCGCCGACCAGCCCTGGCATCAATCAGGACGTGTTTTTCAACGGCTCTTCGTCCACCGCAGCCTCTGGCCACTCAATCCAGAGCTACACGTGGGACTTCGGCGACGGCGCCACCGGAAGCGGCGCCTCCGTGTCGCACTCGTATACGCGAGCCGGGACGTTCTCGGTCAACCTCACGGTCAAGGATGACGTCGGACAGACCTCAACGAAGTCTTCGACCGTGACGGTGAGTTCGACCTCGTCGCAGATCGTGGCGTCGTTCGTCTTCTCGCCGACTGACGCGTCGGTCACGGGCGGCACGAACACCATCCAGTTCGACGCGACCGGGTCGTTCAGCACGAACACGATTACCACCTACGCGTGGGATTTCGGCGACCCGGTAGACAACCCGCACACGGGCAGCGGCAAGATCACGACGTTCACGTTCACGAAGAAGGGCACGTATGTGGTCCGGCTCACAGTCACAGACTCGGCCGGACTCACTGCCACGATCACGCAAAGTGTTACAGTGGCGCAGTGAGCGCCCCTCGCTCCGATACTCGCCTCGAAGATCTCCGCCGACGGGTCCAGCAGGACCCGTCGTCCATTGCCTTCGCGCAGCTCGCCGAAGAGTGCCGTCGCGCGTCGCTGTTCCAGGACGCCGTGGACGTCTGCCGCGCGGGCCTGGCCATCCATCCCACGTATCTCTCGGCGCGCGTGACGCTCGGCCGCGCGCTCGTCGAGCTGCAGCAGCTCGAGGACGCGCAGCAGGAGCTCGAGCAGGTGCTGGCGTCGGCGCCCGAGAACCTCGCGGCCATTCGCGGGCTCGCGGACGTCTACCACCGCC
The DNA here is from genome assembly GCA_964511505.1 of uncultured Rhizobium sp. Classification (GTDB taxonomy): domain Bacteria; phylum Pseudomonadota; class Alphaproteobacteria; order Micropepsales; family Micropepsaceae; genus Rhizomicrobium. Next base: position 1,388 of record CAZEFQ010000211.1, on the reverse strand, counting down.
GCGGCGCGCTGCCCGAGGCGCTCGCGCAGTACCGGGCGGCGCTCGCCATCGCGAAGCACGATCCCGATCTCGAGCAGACGGTCACCGATCTGGCTCGCCAGGTCGAGCCCAAGAAGCCGACGCATGCCGTCGAAGGCCTCTCGCTCGATCAGGTCGCGCAGGAGCTGTCGTTTCTGGTGCCGCCTCCGCCACCGCCCGCACCGGAGATTTCGGGGGCCGGCTTGAGCCGGCCGGAAGAGCACGTCCGCCTGAAGGCGGACCCCGCAACCGAACTGAAGGCGGAGCCCACAGACGACGCGGGCCCCGCACCTGGCGCGCCGGACGCGACCGTCGCCGCGCTCGAACAGTTTCTGGCCGCCGTCTATGTCGCACGCGCCGAGCGCCGCGCTTAAGCGACGGCATCAAGGGGTCCGCGACGCGTGCGCGGCGGCAGGCGTGGACGCGCTCCTCGTCACGTCGCGCTCGAATATCCTGTACCTGACCAACTTCACCGGCAGCGCCGCGGTCGCCGTCGTCACGCCCGATCGCCTGCACTTCGTCACCGACTTCCGGTACATCACCGCCGTGGACGCGCTGCAGCAGTCGGACGCGGCCTGTCCCGATCTGCAGCTCACGGTGGTCGAGGGCAGCTACGACCAGACGCTCGCGACGCTGTTGCCGGCGCTCGGCATGGCCCGCATCGGCTTTGAAGCCGCCAACCTCACGGTCAGCCGCTACAACTGGTTCACCGCCACCCTCGCGGCAGTGCCCGCCGCGCCGGCGCTGGTGCCGACCGAGGACGTCGTCGAGCGGCTGCGCATGCGGAAGGACGACTACGAGCTGGCGATGCTCCGCGAGTCGGCGCGCCGCCTCTCCGAGGTCGCGAAGGGCGTGTTCACAGAAGTCCGACGCGGGCGGACCGAACTCGAGGTCGCGCGCGCCATCGACGCGCGCATCCTGGACGCCGGCTTCGAGCGCCCGGCTTTCGACACGATCGTCGCCAGTGGGCCCAATGCCGCGCTGCCGCACGCGCATCCCGGCGAGCGAAGGTTGGGCGAAAATGAGCTGGTGGTGCTGGACTTCGGAGGCGTCTACCGCGCATACTGCTCCGACCTCACGCGCACGGTTTTCCTCGGCCGGGCGTCCGCGCGGGCGCGGGAAGTCCATGCGGCTGTGCTCGACGCGCACGATCGCGCCGTCCAGGCGGTCGCGCCGGGGCGCTCGCGGTTCGAGATCGATCGGGCGGCTCGCGATCTGCTGACGAGCCGGGGGTTGGGGGAGGCGTTCGGGCACGGCACGGGGCACGGGCTGGGGATCGACATTCATGAAGATCCGAAGGTCACCCGGCCGCACGCCGGGCAGCCGCCCGGTGCCTCTGAAGACGAGACCGTCGCCGCCGGCATGGTGTT
>CAZEFQ010000210.1:0-8996 GCA_964511505.1 uncultured Rhizobium sp. | reverse complement strand
GAGGTCGTTATCCTTGGAGAACTGTTCAATGGTAGCATATCCATCCACCGCAGCATGGTAGTCCTTGGATTCCTTTTCGCCCTGAAGTTGCCTGTTAAATGACATTGAGTCTGAAGTGACTTGCTGCTTAGTCAAGCCATTAAAGCGCATGGCTGTATATTGCGCCTGCACGATGGCCTTGAGCGCATTGACGCGCGCATTCATCATCTGAGTGAGGGGGCCTAATTGGCCATTGGCCAGATTGGCTTGCGCGAGTTCGTTGCCCTCTGAAGCGAAAAGAGCGGCTAGCTGAGCTTGCTTCTCCTCGGCCGTCATCTTCGAGTCCGCCATGATCGCTTGATATTGCGACAGGGTAGATTCGTTGTTCTGGATGATGGTTTTGACCTTATCTTCCCATTGGTCGTGCGCGCGCTGAAACTTCTCCTTATCGTTGGATTTAGCGGCCTCCATGGCAGCAGCGCCCGCGTTCAGCGCCGCGCCTACAGCATATTTATTGGTCAGCCCGCCGAGCATAGCTAATACGGGGAGAAATTGGCCAAAGACGCGCGCGCTCGGTTGGCGCACATCCACCGGCGGATCGGGAACAGCCTGTAGGCTAGGGGCCTTCGGATGTGTGGTCGGATTGTTGATGATCGCTTCGTACATGGCCCGATGCGACTTCAGATAATCCTGTGCCTCCTTTGATGATTTCTGAGCGTCTGCCGTTGCTTGGTCCAGCTTGTCGATATCGGCGCTAGGAACGCCAATTTTAGCCAGCGGATCGCCTGGGCCTAAGGCATCGGCGGGCGGCGTGCCAGGAGAAGCCGCTCCTGCCTTGGCTGCGGCATTGAATGTCTTGTTGTCCTGATCGACGGCGGCTGCGGTTTGCGCTGGCGTCAACGCCACCTGTCCCAGAGATACCTTATCGGCTGGCTTATCCTTGGTGTCTGTATCGGCCATAATTACACGTCATGCCCATAATCGACCATCGCGCCTGCGAACTTCGCGAGCGAATCGCCAAGCGCGGTGCCGCGCGCGGTTTGCTCTTGGAGAATAGCCTCCAGGAGACTTTGCTCCATCCCGAGTTCCTGGCCCGCCGCTTTAAATCCAGTTTGCGCCATGCCTTGGCCAATTTGGAAGCGTTCTGCTTCTGCCGCCTGCGCGGCATAGGCCAGGTCCTGAGCCTCGGCGCTCGATCCGCTCATGCCGAGCTGCGCATAATTCTGGCGAATAGCCGCCTGCTTGGCCTTTAGCCCTTGCTCCACTAGAATTTCGGCCGAGCCTGGAAGCTGACCTGTAAGCGCTGCTTGCGCACCCGCTTCATTGGCTTGGCCGCTGAATCCTTGTTGCGCGGCAAGCGCCTGCAATTGCTTAACCTCGGCTGGCGTCTTGTTGCCGTTATATACGGAATATCCCATCAGCAGAGCCGGCAGCCAATCCTTCTTGAGCATGCCGCTCAATCCTCCTCCTGAACTAGCGCCTGGGGAAAGAGATGGAAGCGTAGAAGCGTCTCCGCCGCCTACAGGAGCTAGCGGTTGTCCAGTGAACGGCATATTAGATATCGTTCCGTCTGGATTCAATCCGCCGCCCAAGCTGAAACTATCCGTCCAATTTGAACCGACACCAGATACATCGCTGGGCGAGAACCACGATGCATCGCCGCCGCTACCGCCAGTCGTAGGCGCTGAGAACCCACTGGCTCCGATCGGGGAAGTTGGCGCAGCAGCAGCGCTCAAGCCGGCGGAATCTGGGCTAACACTCTTGGTCAGAGCCGTTGACAGCGCGCCGCCGCTCCCGCCTTTGCCGCCGCCGAAGAAATTTTCGATGCCGCTCAGCGCGCCGCTGGCTTCCTTGCCCAGCCAATTGACGCCGCTCGATATGCCAGAGCCGACATCTCCCAGAAGATTGGAAATTCCGCTGCCCATTTTATTGACCTTCCTGCGGGACAATCCACGGCGCAATATTAGGCGGCCCGCCGCCTCCTATGCCGCCCGCTCCCGGTCCCGCGCCGCCACCGCCCTTGGCGGTTGGTTCAGAATTGACAGTGAAGGGCGCTTTAGGAGCCGCCGTAGGACTTTGCACAATCGAGCTGATCGCCTTGTCAACCGCCGTCTTGCCGGCAAATTGACCAAGCTGAGAGCCTAGCGGAGAGACTGGCTGCACATCCTTAGCCGTGAACCATGGCGCACCTCCTGCCGCGCTTCCGGCCACGCTCCCAGCTTGTGAGCCAATAGTCTCGGCGGCTGTGGGGGCGGTAACCGTGATGGCGTTCGACGCTGCATCGGAAATGGCAGGTGTAGAAGGTCCAAGCGTCAATGTCTTTCCGGCCAGTCCGCCGCCAGATTGCTCCGCCGCACCCAATGTCTTGCCGAGAACCTTACCGAGCACATCGCCGCCAAATTCCCCCGCCGCGCCCCCAAGGCCGCCCAATAGCGCGCCTTTGAGGCCGCCTTCCTTGCCGCCTATCCCAGCGCTTACGAGCGGACCTAGCCATGCCTGGCCCGTCAATCCGCCAAGAATGTCGGCTCCGATGCCGAGAATTGTTTCCCAAGGATTTTTGCCCATGACGATCTCACATAAAGCGCGCGAGCGCGTAGTCTAACACGGCGCTGCGGGGGAGTGGTTTTGCTGGCGATCTTGGGACATGCCCGCCCATGATCACATAGGATTGAGTTTCCGGCATTGCTCCTATGCGGCGAGCGAAGGCGCTGAAATCGACGCCGGTTTCCGATCCGAAATAGAGACGATCGGCGCCCTCGGCCCTGCGCCATTCGTCCAAGGCTTTGATCAGGCGATAACCTTCCCAGCACCGATTGGGCAAGGTCGCCGTAAACAGCATATGCGCCCGCGGTTCACCGCCCCAAAATAGTTCCTGGATGACGCCAACGGCGCCGCCATAATCTCCTCGCAATACACAAGCGCGCGGTTCTCGCAGCACCTTATGCAGCCACGCACGGGCGCGGCTTTCATCGAATTTTGCGACAGCGCCGTATCGAGCGCGAGCTACGGCAATGAGGAAATCAATGTCGGAATCTTCGGCCCGCCTGATCATGCGCCGACTCCCAAGGTTGTCGCCCAGTTGCGGTGCTCAGTGAAGTGCAGCCACAACCAGGCGTCAAACTGCCGTTTGTTGTTCGGATCGACAGACGAAAGATCGTAACTCGCCGTTTCGAGCACCGAGTTCGTCTGATTGTGCATCTGCTGATGCTCCTCAAGCCAAGTCGTAAAACTCGCCTTCGAAACCGGCCAGATGATCAGCAAATCTTGTCTGATCTGCCTTTGAACGCTGATTGCGCCAATGATCGAGATGTGGTGCATGTAATTGTGCCACATCCAATCCTGGAGGCCGGTTTGTCCCTCTGGCGGAGGGTAAAGGAGCATCGCGAGGCTCATTGGCGCGCCTTAATAAGGCCCTCGTCGCCTACCAGAAGGCGAAGACGGCAATACGCCAGGCTCGCAATCCTCATCGTAGGGAAAGGCGCCGAAGCCGGTCCCATGATCATTGACGTACACGGCATCATAAAGAGAGTGCTTGGTTTCGTCTCCGAAGGTGCGGGTGACGCCATCCGGGTTATCGACGCGGATGTCTCCTTGCGGAACAGCGATAGCAGGTTTGCTCATAATGTATGCCTCCTATTATGCATACGGCGCATACTCTCTCCACAGCGCCATTAGAGAGATGATTGTCACATCGGGAGACGAGGTTGTCCCCGTAAACCCGATGAGGCGCCCATAGGTGCTTGACTCGTAGCCGTTCAGTTCGAGGCCGCCTGTGATCCACACCAGTTCGTCTCCGCCCGCGCCGATCCATGTTATCGGCAATCCATCGGAGCCGATAAAGGTAAGCGTCCCGGCATTGAACTCTATCCTTTGCGATGTCTGGCCGACGCCGTTCTCCGTATCGATCGACACAAAGACATCGGCTGGCGTATCGCTATTTGACTGACAGAGCAGGTAGAGACGATTGACCTGCTTATAGACGTTGTAGCCTGGATCGGACCTTAGTTTTGTCTGGAACACCTTGGGCAAGGAGTCGCTCGGGGACTGGAACAGTTTGAAGAGATTGGTTCCATCAGAGCCCCACGTATCGAGCTGCGAATTTATTTCTTGCGATGCGATGCGCGTAATAGGGACGCGCTGCGTGCCGACAAACCATTTCTCGCCATCCCAAATTGCGATGATATCTCGCAGAGTATTTGTATACGGGTCGGTGGTCGTGAAGGAGAGCATGTAAACGCGGATGCCGAACAGGATCGCAACCGATGCCGTTGGCGTAATGCCATCCTGGCCGGTATTGAAGCTCGCTTTGGCGAATAGACCATCCAGAGGACCGCTTACCTTTTCTGCCGCTCCGCCATAGAGCGCATATACTCCAGTTGGGTTGGCGAAAACGAGGGCGCGGCCAAATGCGATAACAGAATCGCGCCACGCGGTGCCTGTTTGAGGATCGACATTGAAATTGCTGAAACTGGTGGTGGGAGGCGTTCCCGTGGTTGTGACGTTAGAAATAACACCAACGCTGGAATCTCCGAATGGATAGAGAAATCCGTTCGACTGAATTAGGCGAATCACCTCTCGTCTCAGGAATGATTCCGTGGCCTTGAACGCGCCGCCGCCGGCGCTCGTGGCAAATACGCTGGTTGAATTGGCCTCGGTGAACACCTGGGTTGTCTGCCGCGCCAGCCATACGCGGCTTTGATATGTCTCAATCGTTGTTCCGCGTACACCGAACGGCATCATGGTGACCGTAGCTTGCGCAGCATTATTGCCGCCGCTGAGATCGACACGCGCCTTTGTGTAGCCTACGCCAGGATCGTCAATCACAATAGAGGACACAGCCCCGGCCGTGACCACGGCATGGGCTTTCGCTCCTGTTCCATCACCGGTGATGGTGACTACCGGAGGAGTATCATAGCCGGTGCCGCCTACTAAAATAGTCGGTGTTTTCACCTGTCCATTGCGAATAATGGCGATTGCGGTGAAGCCTGCTCCCGCGCCGCCGCCGCCGATGGTGACGGTGGGCGCGCTCGTGTATCCGCTTCCAGAGCGCAGCACGGTGATCTCAGTGATTGTTCCAAGGACGGCGCCGGTGATGATAGCTTGCGCGCCTGTCCCGCCGCCGCCTGAGATTGAGACGAAATTGCCTTGCGTATAATTCTCGCCTGGATTAGTGATCAGAATGGCGGTTACGCCGCCTACTGTTAGATCGACATCGGCCAGAGCCACAGCTCCTGTATCGCTGCCGCCGCCGCTGAAACCAAGAGTTACATCCTCATTGATCAGAAACCCTGATCCTGGATTAGTCACTCTCGCGTCGGTGACTGAGCCATTTTCCTCAGTGACGCTGAAAGTTATTCCCGAACCACTCCCGCCATAAGCCGTAAGGGTGGGGGCGCTGGTATAAGAGCTGCCATCGTCGGTGATCGTCACATCAGGCGAGCATGTCCCGGCGGTAAAAAGATTGGCGCCGTCCCAAATCCAATAGGCGTTGTCTGTGACAGTGCTGCAGATGAGGAGAAACTTGCTCTCCCATTGCGAGCAGGCCGGCAGGTCTCCGCTAGTCCAAAATGTAGAGGCGTCAGAACTAATTGGCGTCACAGTTCCATCGGAAACGGCCACCTGATCAGCAGTGCCATCATCCAGAAACACAGCAATATACGATGTGTCTTCTATATTGAACGAGTACCAGAAGATGATTTGTTTTCCGTCAGCGGCCGTATAAAGCGCCGTGTCGGCGTCATAGAGTGTGCGGAGATTGTTATCTCCGATCGGCATGAAGTTCTCGGTCCACGAAAACTCTGCGTCTCCAATGCCTGGGCGCGTCGCCTTCGTGTTCAGCGAGCCGAATTTTTCGATAAGGAACGCTTGCGCGCCATCTTCTCCTGGGAGCGGGACCATACCCTAACCCCTGTAGAAGCTAGGCACCATCGATGCCTGGGCGTAGGCTTCATTCTCGCGAAGGAAGCGCTTGTATTCCGCCGTCATACGAGACGCGTCTGTGGCCCTTTGTGCATTGTTATATGCATAGAACGCGGCCAGGAATTGGACAGCATCTGTCCACGGGTATGGCAGCGCCTCGGTGTCGCTATCACTGGTGAGCGTGATAGGGTCGCAATAGCAATCCCAATCCATTTGGGCGATAATGGAAGGAATGGGCCAAAGATAGATGGAGCCGCTTTTTCCGCGCCCATATTGAGACCACACCGCCGGGTAGTTTTGCGTACCGACATTGTATGAGCGAAGATAGGCTTGGAAGCTCGACCAGTCGCGCCATTCTAGGGTTGGCTTCATCGCCCCCCAGGACACCGCGACGCTCTGCACAGCGATTATTGATTCAATACCAGGATTTGCCGCCGTCAGGAGCGCATTCGCGGTCGAGAAGGCGTACACCTCCTGGCTGACCACTGTCCCGAGAAAGGAGGATATCGAGGCCGTGGCCGTTGCGCCGGTTCCATCTCCGGTGATCGTCACTGTGGGCGCCGCGATATATCCAGAGCCAGCATTGGTGATTGTGTAAGAGGTGATCGCTCCAGCGACGATATTAGCCGTCGCCGTGGCCGTCACAAAGCCGACGCCGAAGGCTCCGGGAGCGGATATTGTGACCGTAGCAGTAGTGTATCCAGAACCGGTGGCGCCAGGCGTGATCGCCGTGACGGATGCGGAGGAAGGCGGCAGCGCGCGGATCGCCTGGGCCTCGGCGGCTATCCTCTTGCGCGCCGTGTTGATCCAGAGACGCTTCTGCGTAATCGACGAGAAATTGTTGTAAGGATCGTTGAGCAGATTCTGCAGCTCGGTGACATAATCGCTGAGAACGGTCATAACGAGCCTCGGTGGCTGGGCCGCCCCGTTTCAGAGCGGCCCGCTATTCGATCCCGTCCAGATTAGAACGGATAGACATAGGACGTATCGGTGATGCCGCCCACCGTGATAGCGACAATAGCCGTAGTGGTAGGGAGCGCAGCTGTCCCCGAGGGAAGCACAAAGCCATTCGGCACCGCCTGGAACAAACCGGCGTCCTGAACCACGGCGCCGGTCGCCGTGATCACAGAACCGCTTGTGGTGGTTCCCGAGATGAAGGCCGTTCGCGGAACGAAAATGCCGGCGTCCATAGCGGGATTAACGACAGTTGCGCCCGCCGGAACGATGCCGCCGGTAGCTTGCACCAAGAACGGTTGTGCATTGCCGTAGGCGACGCCCGCATTAGACACGGTGAAGCCGGTAGCAGCGAAGCACATGACCGCCGTTGCCGCAGCGCTCGATCCGCCGCCACCCGAGAAGGTGAGGTTGGGAACCGAGGTGAGCGGTGTGCCATGGTCCGTGCGATATACCGCAGTGACCGTACCAGAGCCAGTGAGGGCGCAAGTGACCGCCGCCGCAGTCGTGATGGTGTCGCGCGGATCGGGTATGATCGTGACCGTTGGCGCGGACAGATATCCGGCGCCTTGGTTGATCTTGGTGATTGACGAAATGCCGCCGCCGGAAACAACTGCAATGCCGGTCGCCTGCACTCCGCCGGCAGGCGGGGGCGAGAAGATGACATTGGGCGCGTGATTGTAGCCGACGCCCGCCGTGCCGACCGTGACCGTGCCCACAGCGCCGCCGACAATCGCGACCCAGGTGCTTGAACCTGCGTCAGCCGTTACCGTTGGCGTGCTCGTATAACCAGAGCCGACATTGGTGATTGCCGCCCCAACCGCGCAGCCGCACATATTGGCGAGCCGAACATTGACGCCATCGGAATTGACGAAGCGCAATTGTCCCGGGGTCGAGTCCACGGCGCGCCAGAAGCCAAGAACCGGGTCCTTGATCTGGATGCAGGTATATGAGCCGAGCTTGATCTGATATTGACCGGCCGGGAGAATTTGCGTCGCGCCAGCAGCCAGTGAGAAGGGGCCTGAGCCGACATTTACCGGCTGCCCGCCAGGCGTGATCGGCGGAAGCGACCAATAGGGAGCGAGGTTCATCCCCGCGCCAGCTTGACGTGTAGTGGCCATTAGTCGACTCCTTAGCTGAACTGCGCGCCGGCTACGTTCGTCGCGGCCAAGCCAGAGACTGGCTTAGTGCAGGCGAGCGCAAGGGCAGTGATGATCACGCCGACCGACGCAATCTGATTGTTGGCGATCAGGCTTTGGAAGCCGGACCATGCGAAGTTGGCGTCTTCGCTGATGTAGAGAGCCAGGTACTTGCTGTTGATGAAGTACGCGGTGCCAGTGGGGCAGAAGAGGTCAGCAAGGATCGCCGTATTGCCCAGCATCAGGCAGCGAAAACCGGCGTTGATCGCGTCATCATTGCCATAGCGAGTGTTGGGCGTGGTCTGGAATTGCTCCGCCTGCATGTAATCGTTGAGCAGAGTGGCCCAGTCGCCAGGCGACATGATCACGATGTCTGGCGCCTCGCCGCCGGCCAGCTTCTGCGTTTGCAGAATCCGGTTGATCATCGTGGCGCGCGACGGGGTAAGCGACGTGCTGTAGACGTTGCCGTTCCAGAATGGATTGCTTGAACGCGAGATGTTGCCGAAGTTCGGAGCATAGGTGCCGGCGTCGTACACGTCCTGTAGGCCATTGATCGCCAGGGCATTGCCGCTCGCGGTGCCAAAGAGCGCAGTGGCCACGCTTTGAATCCACACCGTCTTAGCGTCCGCCATCCGCGCCTTGACGAGCGGGATAACAGTGTTCGTCGCCTGCGTCAGAGATTCCATCCCAAGCAGGGGGACCGGAACCACACCGACGCTGAGATTCCACGCCGCGTCCTGCACCGCCGTTTGCACGCTCGGTTGCGGGAAGCCGCCGCTATAGTCCGTCCAGTTGAATTGAACGAAGGATGCGCCTTGCACCGGCACAGTGACGTTGTTGAGACCGCCGCGAGCGCGCTGCGCATTGCGGATCAGCATCGAAAGGAATGGCGCGCTCTTATAGATTTGGACTACAAGGCGCGGGATGAACGCGCGCCGCGTTGTTGCATTAAGCTCATTGAATATATTTCCGGCAGACGGGATTATGCCCGTGCCTGCGAAAGGT
>CAZEFQ010000209.1:0-19599 GCA_964511505.1 uncultured Rhizobium sp. | reverse complement strand
CTCGACCTCGCCGGAGGTCGAATAGCTGGTCATGCGGCCGGCCATCGAGAAATCGAGGGATTTGACGAGGCCGTCCTTGATGATCGGCGCATCCACTTCCGCAAAGCCTTCCAGGATGTTGTAGCTGGTGGAGGGAAAGGTGGAATAATTGGCGACGGCAAAGCCGGCCTGCGTGCCGATATCGGTGGCATTGCCGCGATTCGCTTCCTTGCGATAACCGACGCCGAAAGCAACCGCGACCTTGCCGGCGGGCAATTCCCAGGGCAGCGTGCCCTGCATCGATCCTTCGGCCACATCCTGGTTCAGCAGCATGTCGTAAAAATCGGCCCCGCCGCCGTCGATATACCGGATGGCATTCGCGCTGGCGACATTGGTGCCGAATACGTTCAGCGGGATGCACCCCGACTGCGCCGTGACGCCGCCCACCACGACAGGAGCCTGGCCCGGCAAGGAGGAACGGCAAACAATGCTGCCCAACGGCAGGCTTGAAGTGCCGCGGTTGGCGGTCGTCACCGTGACTGCGTCTTCCGCCGCGGTGATGTTCGCCGAGATATTATTGTTCGGCGAATGAATGTAGATATTGGCGGTGGAATGTTCGTAATAGGCGTTCCACGACCAGTCCTCGCCCAGTGTGCCGTCAAGACTGAGGACGCCGCGCATCACCTCGCGCCCATTCCAGAGCACCGTGGGACCCAGCGCTCCTTCCGCCATCGGGATGTAATTGTCCTTGGTGATGCTGTAATTGTCGAAATTGGCCGCTGCGAAGTAACCCAGGGTGAAGGAGGTGATGCCGCCCGCCACCATGGTCGCCTTCACCGAAGCGGGGATATAGGCATTATCGCTCTGTATCACCACCGCCGTCTGGGTACTGGATGAAGTGCGGCTTTTGCTGAAATTCGTGCCGTAATTGAGTTGCAGCGAAGCCTGGACCGTGTCCGTTATTTTATAGCGGGCAAACGCGAAGAAGTTGTAGCTCCGGCTCGGAAGAGCCGCCAGTTCATAAATCGTGTCGCTGTCGCGCGGGGTGAGCGAACCGCCATTGGAAAGCGCTCCCAGGGTGACATTGCCGAAATTGACGATTTGGGGAATACCATTGTTGACAAATTCGATCCCGCGTAACGCATTGGCCGCGGCCGCGGTGCCCTTGGGGCTTGCGGTGATAATGCCGCCCGCCGTTGCAACGGCAAGACCGACATCATTCGCGATGATGAGTTGGGGCAGGCTGCTGCCCGCCGTGTAGGCCGGATTCGAGACCCAGTAAATGCCGCGGAACCAGTTCTCGTTGATGACCGGTGTGGCGTCGGGGCTCATATTCATGGATGCGGCCAAGGCGAAGTGACCGCGTCCGTCGAACAGATCGCCGCCCCAGACGGCTTGCGCGGATATGTTGCGATTGAGACCGTTATAGGCCGAACCGGCCTGGATGCTGGCTTTGAACCCGTCGAAATTCTTGTTGAGAACGAAATTGACCACACCGGCCACGGCGTCCGAGCCCCAGGCGGCCGATGCGCCGCCGGTCACCACGTCCACACGCTGGATCAAGGCGGATGGCAGGGTGCCGATATCGACGCCGCCGCTGATATTGGAGGCCACCACGCGCTGGCCGTCGAACAGCACCAGGGTCCTGGTGTTGCCCAGACCGCGCAGGTTGAGCAGGTTTTCGCCGGCCGTGCCGGGGCCGCCGCCGCCGGCGTTGGTGCTGTAGGTGGAAGGGGGCGCCGTAACCTGGGGCAGTTCGCGCACTGCATCGGTGATGTTCGCAAAAGCGTTCTTCTCCAGCTGGGCTGCGCCAACCACCGTCACCGGCGTCGGCTGGGTGTAGCCCGCGATGGTGACGCGCGAGGCGGAAACCACCACCTGCTCGATATCGCCTTCGCCGGATTGAGCCGACACGGCGGTTGGCATCGCAGCCAGCAACGCCATCGTCGAGCCGCCCAGCATGAGCTTCTGCAGAAGATTATCCATGTTTCCCCCTCAACCGCGTGGACCGCGTTGCTTATTTGAGGCGCGCACCGGCTGCCTCCGGATGCATTAATCGGCTCTATCCGGGAAGTGTTCAATCAGCAAAAAGTGAGATTTTCGTCTAAGTCAAATTCCTACACGGCCGCAATTTGCGTGCCGTTGATCCGGCGGCGGTCAAACAATTCGGGCTATCGCAATGCGACATGGCGATCAGGCGGCGCGCTGGGCGCCTGGTCTTCTTTGATTTTTCTCAATGAAGCTCGGCCGCAAACCGGCCCACGGTTTCAGGACTGGAAATCCGAACTGTCGTGATGCCAACGAGTCGCCTCGCGCAAAAGCTCTGTCGCGGTCGAAAGATGCAGCTTCTGCTTGATCCTGTGGAAATGAGCCTGGACCGTCTTTGCACTGACGTTCAGGTTTTCCGCGATCTTCCGGCTCACCAGACCCTGGCCGAGAAGGTTAAATACCTCCAACTCGCGATCGCTAAGCTCGCTCAGCAAGGCGCCGTCCTGCGATTTTTTCGCCCGTAAAGCCCTTTCTGCAAGGGTGGTTGCGATTTTATCGCTTATCGCCAGCTTTCCGGCCAATACGTCGCGGATCGCGCTCACAATGCGGTCGGACGATTCCCGTTTCATCACGTATCCGTTTGCGCCGGCGCGAATGCAGCGTTCGGCATAAAGTTTCTCGTCATGCATGGAGAGAACGATGATCTTCAGCCGGGGAGCCTCAGCCCTCAGACTCTTGATGATATCAAAACCGGAACTCTCGTTCAGGGAAATGTCCAGTATGGCCAAATCGGGCTTTTGTTCCAGGATTTCGCGCTGGGCGCGTTTGGCATTATCCGCTTCGCCGCAAATCACAAGCTCGAGCTCCTGCTTGAGAAGCGCCTCCAGGGATTCCCGCATAAGGGGGTGGTCATCCACCAAATAGACCCGCTTGCGATTGTCGGCTTCCGCCGTCGCTAGGATATCGGTACGAGACATGTCAGGTTCGTTCCTCCCACGGCCTTCGGACTAAGGGAAAACCGTCCGCCTATGAACTGGGAGCGGGCAGCCATGATTTGCAGCCCCATCCCCTTCCGGTTCGAAAGCGAGTGGGGCAAGCCGATGCCGTTATCCGATATGGAAAGTACCAGATTGGTGTCCATTTCCTGCAGCGAGATGTCTATCTTGGTGGCGCGGCCGTGCCGGATGGCATTGCTCACCCCTTCCTGGGTAATGCGGAACAGGTGTTCCGCCGTGGGGCTGTCCACGATAACCGGGACAGGGCATTCGAAGCGGCACTCCAATCCGAAAAGCTCGGATGTGGTTGACGAAAATTTTTCAAGCGCGCTCATAAGGTCGTTTCCGCTCATTTCGATCGGATGAAGAGCCTCCGAGATCGACCGCGCCGAAACAATCGCCTGCTCGATCAGGTGGTGCACCCTGTATGCTTTTTCGGCCTCCTCGGATCCGTCGGCGGAGAGCTTGCGCGCATGCGCATAGCTTACCATCGCCGTCGCGACCAGGTGCTGACTGAGCCCGTCATGCATATCACGGCCGATTCCACGCTGCTTGCGCTCGGCGGAATCCAGCATTTCCTGTTCAAGTTTTCTGTGGGCGGCAATTTCCCTGGCAAGCGCGAGATCACGATCCTTGGCGAGCGACTGCAGACTGCGAAGTGCCGGGATCACCTGACTCAGGAAAACGAAGAAGAAAAGACGGATTATCTCCAAAACGGCCGGCATGGCTCTGAACAAGACGCCATGAAAATAACTCACGCTGGCGGTCACCAATATCGCGATGACGGACAGGCAGAGCGCCGGCAGCGAACCCGCATACCATGCCAATATCGAAATCGGTATGGCGTAAAGGACCGTGAGCGTCGCTCCCGTTGCCAGTTGAACAATCACAAGCAACGCCGACACCGCCCCGCATGCCGCGGCGAGCTGCCATTTGGGCAGGCGGCTGAAGATCTCGTCAAGTGCTGCTAGCCCGGCTGCAATGGGTGGCATGGCAAAGCAAATTACCACGAAGGGCGAGGCAATTGAAGAAATGTCCCCTTTCGCTTCTGCAACATGAGGAACCTGCGGCGTGGGCAGGACCAGCCGGCGCAAAAAATCCGCAACCGGCGCGGACCTAGAAGCGATCAAGCCCCTTCTTTTTCCAAACCGGGGCCGCCTCGGGACGGGTGATGTAGCGAATGAAATCAAGAGCGTCGTTGGGATCGGTTCCTCTCGCGGTTACTGCTATCGCGCTGTCGATATGGGTCTCCAATTCCGGCGGGAGCGGACCAACGAGTGAAATTTGCGGATAGGGATAAATCTCGCAGATCAACTGCAGCGCCATATCGCCTTCCCCGCGCGCCAGGGCCTGGCCCCCTTCGCCTTTGGCGCTCACCACGGCATGTACGCCGGAAAATTCAGGCCGCTTCAAAAGCCTGTCGATGATTCCCGCTTCCATGCTCATGCCGCCGGCGGGATTTGAGTAAATCACCTCCCGCGCGCCCCGCAGGGCGGCAACCAACTTATCAACCGTCGAAATATCCGGATGAGGGGCCCCGGCCTTAACCGCCAGGCCGACTTCGACGCGTCCCAAAGGGGTAAATGTCCGCCCGTCAATGTCTCCCTTCAACGCCGCCGTTCCCATCATGTCCATGGGGAGCACGACCAGGTCCGGAGGCGGCTCCCTTGTTCTCATATCGCCTTCGATTCTTCCCATCAGATCGGGAAGAACCAGCACTTTTATTCCGGTTTTGGTGCTGAACTCCGACGCAAGATCAAGCAGGCCCGCATTGAAAACAACGCCGGGGCTGAGCACCCTGATCTCTGCGGCATGGGCCATGGGTGACCAAAGGCACAAGGACAAGAAAAACGGACGCAGCAGGCGCATGAGAACCTTGTCGCTTCCTACCACAGCAAATCCATCACCACCGCGAAATGAACCGCCCCGCGCCCGGCGCCATGGGCGATCTGGTGGCGGCAGCTGGTGCCGCCGGCGACCAGGACGGCATCGGGCCGCTTGCGGATGGCGGGCAGGAGATTGAGTTCTGCCATCTTCATCGAGACCTCGTAATGCGCGGCATCATAACCGAAGCTGCCGGCCATGCCGCAGCAGGAGCTTTCGATCAATTCCGGACTGGCCCCGGGAATAAGACGCAGCACCTCCAGCAGCGACGCCACGGTGCCGAAAGCCTTCTGATGACAGTGCCCGTGCACCAGAATCGGCGCAGCGGCGGGCTTGAAGGACGGCGTGAAACGGCCCATTTTGGCCTCGCGGGCCAGGAATTCCTCCAGCAACAAAGCCTGTTTCGCCACCGTCTTGGCCGGCTCGCCAAAGCCCATAGCCAGCGCTTCATCCCGCAAAGTCAAAAGACAGGATGGTTCCAACCCCACGATGGAAAGGCCCGCTTCCGCCAGCGGCAAGGTGTCATCCAGCAAAGCACTGAGCCGGGCCCGGGCCTCGTCGACCATGCCGGAAGCAAGGAAAGTGCGGCCGCAGCAATGGCCGCCCTCGCCCTTGGCCAGAAGATGCACGGCATAACCGCTTTTCTTGAGCAGGCTGGCCGCCGCCAGCGCATTTTCGCTTTCAAAGGCGCCGTTGAACGTATCCACGAACAGGACGGCGGCCTTGCCGCCGGCAGCCTGCACACCGAGGACTTCGTCACGTCCGGCGAACATGCGCGGATCAAGCGAAGCCCAGAATGTGTCCCGGCGCCATTTGGGCAATGACCTTTTCGCGGAAAGGCCGAACAGTTTTTCCGTCAGGAAGGCCATGCCGGGAATCCGGTCGCGCAGATTGGCGAGCGGCGCTATCCGGCCCAGTTTCTCCGCATAATCCGGCAGATAGGCGATCAGCTTGTCTTTCAGCGTAAACCCATGACGGGCCTTGTAGTGGGAGAGAAATTCCACCTTCATCTTGGCCATATCGACGCCGGTGGGGCATTCGCGCCTGCAACCCTTGCAGGAGACGCAAAGATCCAGCGTCTCGAACATCTCATGGCTGGTGAGCGCGTCCGGCCCCAGCTGGCCGGACAGGGCAAGGCGCAACGTGTTGGCGCGGCCGCGGGTGAGATGCTGCTCATCGCGGGTGACGCGATAGCTGGGACACATGGTGCCGGAATCGAATTTGCGGCAATGGCCGTTGTTGTTGCACATCTCCACCGCCTTGGCGAAGCCATGGGCGGGATCGCCGCCACTGCCGGGGGGCGAGGTCTTTTCCGTCTTGGGATCGTTCTGGACGTCCCAGTCGGACCAATCCAGGGCGGTTTTCAAGGGCTGAACCGCATAAGGCCGGGCGGCGCCGGGCGGCGGAAAACGGAACAGGCTCGCATCGTCCATCCGCGGCGGATCGATGATCTTGCCGGGATTGAACAGGCCGATGGGGTCAAGCTCATCCTTGATGGCGCGGAAGGCTTCATTGAGCGCGGGCCCGAATTGCCACGCAATCCATTCGCCGCGGCAGAGACCGTCGCCATGTTCGCCGCTATAGGCGCCCCGGTATTTGCGCACCAGTTCGCCTGCCTCTTCGGCGATGGCGCGCATCTTCTCGGCGCCGCCGCGGCGCATGTCGAGAATCGGCCTGACATGCAGCGTTCCCACCGAAGCATGGGCATACCAGGTGCCGTGGGTACCATGGCGCGCGAAAACATCCGAGAGAGCGGCGGTGTAATCGGCCAAATGCTCCAGCGGCACGGCGCAATCCTCGATGAAACTGACCGGCTTGCCGTCGCCCTTGAGGCTCATCATGATGTTGAGGCCGGCCTTGCGCACTTCCCAGAGATTTTTCTGCGGCCCCTCTTCCTCCATCTCAACCACGGCGCCCGGCATGCCGAGATCGCCCATCAATTGGGTGAGCTGCTTCAGCCGCCGGACCAGCTCGAGCCTGTCATCACCGGAGAATTCCACCAGCAGGATGGCGTCGGGCCTGCCGATCAGGGCGGTTTCAATCGTCGGCCGGAAAGCGGGGTTGGAGAGGCTGAGCTCGATCATGATGCGATCGACCAGCTCCACCGCGCTGGGGCCCAGCTTGACGATGTGCTGGGCGGTGTCCATCGCGATGTGGAAACTCGAGAAATTCACCACTCCGAGGACGCGCGCTTTGGGCAGCGGGACCAGCTTGAGCGTGATGTCCTTGGTGAAAGCGAGCGTCCCTTCGGAGCCCACCAGGAGATGGGCGAGATTGACGCTGGCATCATTCGTGTAAGGCCGGACATTCTGGTTGTCGAAGATATCGAGATTGTAGCCGCCGACGCGGCGCAGCACCTTGGGCCATTTGGCTTCGATCTCGCCCTGGTGTGTTTGCGCCAGGCGGCTCACAAAATCGGCGATTTTCCGGGCGCGCCCGCCGGCATTGGCGGTAGGACCGAAGGCGACTTCCTCTCCGTCCGAGAGAAGGCCGGTGATGCCCAGCACATTGTGCACCATGTTGCCATAGGCGATGGAGCGCGAGCCGCAGCTATTGTTGCCAGCCATGCCGCCCAGGGTGGCCTGGGCGCTGGTGGAGACATCCACCGGATGCCAAAGGCCGTGCGGCTTGAGCACGGCGTTGAGTTGATCGAGCACCAGGCCGGGCTCAACGCGGGCCGTGCGCGCGGCAATATCCACCTCAAGCACCCGGCGCAGATATTTGCTGTTGTCGATCACCAGGCCGGGACTGGTGGTCTGGCCGCATTGGCTGGTGCCGCCCCCGCGGGGCAGCACCGGCACCTTCAACTCCCGCGCAATCGCCAGCGCGGTGGCCACGTCTTCCGCGCTTTTGGGCACAAACACCCCTGCCGGCATGATCTGGTAAATGGAGGCGTCCGTGGCATAGCGGCCCCGCGCGCCGGCATCGAACAGGACTTCGCCCCGGGTCTCGCGCGCGAGCCGGGCGGCCAGGGCGGCCCGGACCTCCTCGGCCAGGCCGTTCGCGGCACTTGTGCGGCTTGTCCCCTGCGGCTTTGTCAACATGCAGGACCAGTTTGCAGTTTCTGCATCTGCGAATAACGCCTGTTTTCTTGCTTTTTCCCGGCCAGTTTATCAATTTGCCAGTTCAAAAGGCAAAAATGGCCAAATCCAAAGCCGGAGGGACCCCATGCTGAAACTGGACTTCCATTCCGTGGGACATCACTTCCTGCAGATTCCCGGGCCCAGCCCGGTGCCGGACCGCATCCTGCGCGCCATCTCTCTTCCTACCATCGACCATCGCGGACCGGAATTCGCCCAGTTGGGCCTCAAATGCCTCACCGGCATCCGCGGCATCTTCAAGACCGGCCATCCGGTGGTGATCTATCCCGCTTCGGGCACCGGGGCCTGGGAGGCGGCGCTCTCCAATGCCCTGTCACCCGGCGATCATGTCCTGATGTATGAGACCGGCCAGTTTGCCGCCCTGTGGGCCAGGCTGGCCAAGCGGCTGGGGCTTCAGCCGGAAATCCTGGAATGGCAGGGGACCGACAATGAATTGCCCGGCGCGCCGGGCTGGCGGCATGGGGTGCAGGCCGACCTGATCGAAAAGCGCCTTTCCGCCGACAGCGGCCACAGCATCAAGGCCGTGTGCGTGGTCCACAACGAGACCTCCACCGGCGTCACCTCCGATATCGCCGCCGTGCGCCGGGCGCTGGATGCGGCGGGCCACCCTGCCCTGTTGATGGTCGATTCCATCTCCGGCCTGGCGAGCGCCGATTACCGCCATGACGAATGGGGCGTGGACATCACCATCTCCGGCTCCCAGAAAGGCCTGATGCTGCCGCCGGGTCTCTCCTTCAACGCGCTTTCTCCCAAGGCACTGGATGCGTCCAAGCACGCCAAGCTCCCCCGCTCCTTCTGGGCCTGGGACGAGATGATCGAGATGAACAAGAGCGGTTATTTTCCCTACACGCCCAGCACCAATCTGCTTTACGGCCTGTCGGAAGCGCTGGACATGCTGAATGAGGAAGGCCTGGAGAATGTCTTTGCCCGCCATCGCCGCTGGTCGGACGGCGTGCGCGGCGCCGTGGATGCCTGGGGCCTTCCCATCCAGTGCGCCGACAGGCAGCTCTATTCCCCCATCCTCACCGGCGTGATCGTGCCGGCCGGCGTGGATGCCGACCAGTTGCGCAAAACCATTCTCGAACGCTTCGACCTTTCGCTGGGCGCGGGACTGGGCAAGGTCAAGGGCCGCATGTTCCGCATCGGCCATCTCGGCAACAGCAACGATCTCACCCTTCTCGCCACATTGGCGGGATGCGAGATGGGCCTGAAGCTCGCCGGCGTGAATCTCAAGGGCAGCGGGGTGGAAAGCGCTATGTCCTATTTCGCCGACCATCCGCTGAAGAAGGCGGCCTGACTCTGGTTCAAACGGGCCTCACACGATCCTGCTGTTGATCGCGATGCTGATGCGGTCCTCGTCGCTTTGACTTTGCCGGACCAGGTGCGGCAACCAGGCGGGAAACACCACCAATTCGCCGGTGATCGGAGGGAGCGAAAGCGCATTTCCGGTAAAGGCATTGTGCCCATCCACCATATGATTATGGATGGTGTAGCCATGGGCTTCGATGGGATTGGTGAATTCGATGTTGCCTTTGTTTGCTCCGCCTTTCACATAATAGACGCACGAAAAGAACATGCCGGGATGGGCGTGGGTGTAATTGAAGTCGCCCTTTTTGTTGATGTTGACCCAGGCATCCTCGATCACCTGCCGCATGGAGGCCTTGAGGTTGAAATAGCGATGCAGCTCATTGAGCTTTTCGGTGACGGCACGAAACAGTTCCTGCAGCTCGGGCGTGGCGAGATCGACATTGTCGCTCTGCCAGCCGCCGCCATTGGAGACCACCCGGCCGCCGCCTTTTTCCTTGAGCGCATAACAGAATCTCTCAATCCTGGCATTGTCGAGGCGGAGCGTCTCGGTGGCCAGGAAGTTGATGAAAATAGGTACCACTTGCATCGGAAAGCCTTATTTTGCGGGCACTTTATACGCGAGGTCCGCTTTCGCCAAGAAGCCGATCTATATGGTCGCGTTCGGCACGATTTTCCACTAACATCAGATCACGATAAGAACAGGACAGGGCGGGACCATGAGACGACCGGTTTGGCAGAGTGTGGCGGGTCTGGCGATCCTGATGGCCGCCGCCGGTCCGGCTTTTGCGCAAGGCGGCGGCCGGCCGCCGCCGCAGCAATGGTGGGCCTATAAGGAGAAAGGCGGCGTTTATCTCCCGCCCACCAAGCCTTATCTCAAGCTCTCCGATCTCAAGGCCCAACATGCCGGCCAGAGCAACTGGTCGCAGCTGGTGATCAACAACGCCCAGCAACAGGCTACCTACAACTCCGCCGCTCCCGGCAGCAAATTCGGCCGGCGCATGAATGTGGACACCAACGCCATGTTCGTGGTGATGGCGGGAGAGGTCCATTTCACCGTGGAGGGCCAGCCGCCGGTGACCGCCACCCGCGGTTCGGTGGTGAATATCCTCAACAGCACCATTTATTCGTGGGAGATCGGCGGCAGTCAGAATGCGCTGTGGGTCGAGGTGCATCCCACCGACACGCATACGGTCTATCCGGTCGAGGAACCCCAGCCGCCTGCCGTCTCCGGCCAGCAGGTGGTCAAGGTCGCCTTCAACCACAACCCCGGCAAATATGTCGAGCCGAACCAGCTTCATTGGAATCTGTTCGAGGCCGTCGCCGGCTGCCAGCCCATCGGGGCGCATGTGAACGAGGCCGGGCTTTATGCCGCGGCACTTGGCGGCTATGCCGAGGCCGATGACGCGAGCGCCGCCTGCAAGGGCAAGCCCGGCTATGCCGTCCAGGGGCCCGACGCGCTCAAAACCCCCTTCGACCAGAAAGGCACCTTCGGCCACCTGCATGGCGGCAAGATGGAATGGTGGCTGATCCAGTCCGGCACCGTGGTGGGCCGCATCGAAAATGAGGGCGAATTCCACGCCCATGAAGGCGACATCATGGCCGCGCCGCAAGGCACTTGGCATACGATGAACCTGGAAGGCCCCGGCTTTTCCGAGCGGCTGGCGATCGTGCCCTTCATCTTCAACAACGAAAACAGCACCGGCGGCGGCGATTGAGAGCTTCGCCCGATGGTTGAGGGGCCCTTTACGTTCGACAATGTGATCGCGCCGGTGACGCGCGAGCGTTTTCTGTCGGAATTCTGGACGAAATCGTTCCTGCACCTTCGCGGCAGGAAGGGGCGCTTCACTTCTCTTCTCACCTGGGAGAAATTGAATGAAGTGCTGGAATGGCAAAATCCGCCGCCCCTGATCAAGCTTCTGCGCGGCGGCGATTTGATCGACCAGCAGGTCTATATCGACCATATGGACAAGCGCCCGGAAGCGCGGGAAATAAACGCCGGACGGTTGATCGCCGCGATTTCGCAAGGCGCAGCCCTGGTCATTGACGGCATCCAGAAGAACGCGCCGCCCGTCAGGGATTTGTCCGGCCAATTCGAGGACGTCTTCCAGGCGCCAAACCAGGTGAATCTGTATGCCGGCTGGGGCACGCAAAATACTTTCCATCTGCACTGGGATCCGCAGGAGGTGTTCATCCTCCAGCTCTCCGGCCGCAAACATTGGAAAATCTATGCACCCACCCGTCCCTTTCCGCTCAAGGACGAGGCCGAAAAAACACCGGAGCCGGCGGCGCCCCCGGTGTGGGATGGCGTCATGGAAGACGGCGATTTTCTCTACCTGCCGCGCGGCTGGTGGCATGTGGTCCACCCCATGAACGAGCCGAGTCTGCATTTGAATATCGGCATCCAAACGGCCACCGGAGCCGATTTCCTGGGCTGGTGGCTTCCCCGGCTGTTGCGCCACCCCGAATTGCGGAAAGATTTGCCGCTTGGCGGAGACCTTGCACGAGGCCGGGACTATTTTGCCAACTTGCTCAGCTTGATGGCGCGCGAGGACCAGGATCTCGCCAATGAATTCCTGCGCGAGTGGAACGCCTTCCGGCGCGCGCCGGCGCGGATCAGGTTGCCCATCGCCCCCGCCGAGCAGGGCGCGCCGCTCTCTATGACGACGCGCGTGCGCCTGGCGCAGCGCGTGGGCCTGTTCATCGAATTCCAGCCGGACCGCCGGGCCGCCAAGTTTCACGCGGTCGGCGGCCGATATGATGTCGCGCCCCATATTGTTCCCGCGCTCGAACGGCTGTCGGGCCACGAAAGCAAGACGGTGGGGGAACTGTGCCAGGGCATCGAAAATCCGCAAATCATCAAGGACATTCTCAACGCGCTGGACATCATGGCCGGTGCGGGCGTGATCCTGAAGGAGTGAGGCACGACCTGCCGAAGGCGGGCGAGCGGCAAGCGACCGCCCGAAGGGCGGACGTCAAGCCACGGACGTGACGGTAAACCCTTGCGGGTCTTCGCCGCGCCGGTCCCTTTCCCACATCTGCTGATAAGCGGCTTCAATATGGCGGCAGAAACGGGCCGTGTCGAAAAGCGGCATGGTCGATCTGTTCCGGCTGAGCTTTGCACGGATGCTTTGCAGATAAGCCGGCTCCCCGGCCAGGCGCAGTGCGCATTTGCGGTAATCCGCCGCATTCCCGGCGATAAGTTCCGGCAAGCCGATGGCTTCGAGCAGGCTGGCGGCGACACGGCCGGGAAATGTGCTTCCGGGCAAGGTCAGAATCGGAACCCCAACCCAAAGGCAATCGCTCGCAGTGGTATGTGCATTATAAGGAAGGGAATCGAGGGACAGGTCGGCGAGCCTGAGGCGGGCCAGATGCTCGGCAGGCGGAAGCGGCGGAGCGAAAACAAGCCGTTCCCCCGCCACGCCCCGCTTCTCGGCCTCGGCCCGCAGCCGTGACGGAGATTCCGAGTTGCTTTGCAGCAGCCAGAGAACGCTGTCTTTGCCTTCCTTCAGGATGTCCATCCAGAGGTCGAAGGTTTTTGGCGTGAGCTTGTAAACGTGGTTGAAATTGCAGAAGACAAAGCCGTCATCCGGAAGGCCGCAATCCGAACGGCCGGGTGTTTTTTCCGAGACCGGCAGCCTGGAGTCCGTGGCCCAATAGGTTTCCGGCAGATAAACGATCTTCTCGGTATAGAAACCCTGCTCCCCTTCCGGAACCACGATCCGGTCGGCCAGCAGATAGTCGATATAAGGTGCTCCAAGGGTGGCCGGATAGCCGAGATAACTCACCTGCACCGGCGCCGGGCGGTGCGCGAAAACCCCCATGGGTTCGGATTGGAAATAGCCGATAATATTGACGAGAATATCGATCTTCTCGTTCCTGATCCGCTCCGCCCGCTGCCGGTCGGTCATCGCCGCAAGATCGACCCAGCGGTCAAAGGCCGCCTCCAGGCGTCTTCGCAACGCGCTGCCGTCGCTCCCACCGACATCGAAGGCGACAATTTCAAATTTGCTTCGGTCATGATGTTCGTAGAGTCCCGCCATCAGCAACGCCATCGCGTGTTCCCGAAACTCTCCTCCGACATAGCCGATGCGAATCTTGCCGGGGTGGCCGGCCCGGCCGGCGCTGCCGGAGACAAGCGGCACCTGCGGCGGAAACCGGTCCCGGCAATATATCGTAGCGGCCCGTTGCAGATCTTCGGGAGACGAAGAAACGGCCTGGAAAATGACCGGCCGGACAACCTTTCGTCCTTGGCGGACGCCTTTGGCCAGGGCCGTGACCTTTTCGTCAATCCCGTCCCAATCGCACATCTCGATTCTCACATGCGCGAGGTCGCCTTCAAGATAGGGCCGCTCCGGGTCTAGACGATAAGCTTCCGTCAAATCCTCGAGCGCAGCTGACAGACGCTGGAATCTCAGCCAGAGAAGATTGCCGCGATTGTAAAGGGCATCCGCAGAATCGGGGGCAAGAGAGATTGCCCGGTCATAGCTTTCGAGTGCTTCGTCGAAGCGGTGAAGCTGCTGCAGCACCGTGCCGCGATTGGTCAGGGCGGAGACACTGCGGGGGGCGAGCGCCAGAACACGATCATAGCCCTCAACCGCCTCGGCATAGCGTGCCATTTTGGTGAGAAGATCGGAACGCACAAGGTGAGCGTCGGCAAAACCGGGCGCGGCCGCGATTGTGGCGTCGTAAGCCTTGAGCGCCTCATCGAAACGATGCAACCCTTCAAGGGCGATGCCCCTGTTGCACGCCATCCTGGCGTCGTCGGGCTTTTGCCGCAGGAGAGGGCCGAATTCCGTGAGTGCTTCGGCAAACCGCTTCATCTCCAGCAAGACCAGGGCCCGATTGGAGCGCAGCAGCCTGTCATCCGGATGAAGCGCAAGCGCCCGGTCGAAGCTGGCGAGCGCCTCCGCCGGCCGCTTCAAGTCTTTCAGCGCATTCCCGCGATTGTTCAAGGCCGCGGGGTTGTCGGGGGCAATGGCAACGGCCCTGTCGAAACTCTGCAAGGCCAGGTCCAGACGGCCCGTGTCACGCAGGGCGTTGCCGCGATTGAGCCAAGCATCAAAGTTGTTCGGATTGACGGCCAGCGCCGCATCGAAGCTCGTCAATGCCTCGGCATTGCGGCCCATGCTCCGGAGCGCCGCGCCACGGTTGTGCAGGGCGAGATCGGAACCGGGCTGGATGGACAGCGCCTGCTCATAATCCGCCAGCGCCTCGGCAAAGCGGCCCAGGCTGCAAAATAGATTGCCGCGGTTTATCAGCGCCTCCACATGGTTCGAATCCAGGGCGAGCACGCACTGCAGGCAATCCAAGGCGCGGCCGGACCGGCCGGCACCTTGCAGGAGCTGGGCATAGAAGATCAGGGGCCCGGCCGCCGGGGGATGGGCTTCGAGGGCCGCATCGAACAGCGCCATGGCCTCTTCGGGTCTGTGCTGGCGAAAACGAATGGCCCCCAGCATGCAGCTGGCGGTGAGGTCGCGCGGCGTGGCCGCCAGTATTTGCAGATAGAGGGCCTCCGCCTCGCTCTCCCGGCCCTGCTGGTGAAGGCTCAAGGCCTGTGCGGCCAGTTGCTGGAGATTCATGCGGCCGATCATTCATAATTTGCGGCCCAAATCCAGCCTTGCAGGCGGCCACTTGCGAAGCCGGCGACCTGACATTGGTTCTTGTTTTCGCGGCCCCGGGGGCCGCATCGAAACGCACCGCATTCGCGCTTCCCAGTCCTTTGCTGAGGCACTATTCTTCCGTCATCTGGCCCCCGACGGGCAGACGAGGATTGCCGGTTCGCAAGACAAGACATGCCAGACGTGATCCTGAAACATGTGCCGGGAATGCGGCGTGCGTCTGCGGTCCCCGTGCTCCGCGCGGACCAGCTCAGTGAACGCGTTTTCCTCACCGAATATGTGTCAAACAGCAAGCCCTGCGTCATCCGGGGAGCGGTCAAGCACTGGGCCGCGGTGCAGAAGTGGCGCTACAAAAACCATCTGAAAGAACGTTCCGGACATCACAATGTCTGGCTTTTTCCGAGCGAATATTATGCCAATTGGTACAACCGCGGCGCTGAAAGGATCAATGCGAGCTTCGCGGAAGCATTGGATTATCTGCATGCCGAAGAAACAAAGGTCGGCGTTGTCGTGGCGGGGCACACCACGGAATTGCTGCAGGATCTCGGCGGCCTGCCTTTTCTGGCCAATGCAGAGCCCGCATTCTTCTACGAAGCCGCCAGGTTCTTTTTTTTCCGCAACGCCGGAACCACCTGGCACTACCACACCTTCGATGAAACCTTGATGTCGCAGATCGTGGGTGCCAAGAAGATCGGCCTGCTGAAGACAAATACCCCTCACTTTGCGGCCATGCGCGCCTTGTTCCGCGATGACCGGTATTACGATGATCCTTCTGTCTTCGATGGCTTCGACGACACCGGGCTGGAGTGGTTTCTGGCGGAGTTGGATGCGGGCGATGCCCTCTATATCCCGCCCCTGTGGTGGCACGGCGTCACCGCCGCCACAGAGAGTTTCGGCGCGACCACGGCGGTTACCTGGCGGTCGCCCCTGCACGTCATCGCCAATACCATCCGGCAACTGGTCGCTGGCGAAATCGATCTGGTCGGCGAGCCGTTCGACATGGGCGCATTTCTGGCCCTCCACGAAGTGGCGCGAAGGATCGGGATGGAAGAGGAATTGGCGCGCGCCTGCCAGATGAATGGCTGGCGGTGAGCCCGCCTCAAGCCGCAAAGAGCGGCAAATTCAGTGGAAGTCGGGTCCAAGGACCCAGACGATAATGGCTTTGCGAACCCCCGCCGTCACAAGGGTGACGCGATGCAACGTAAAGGATGAAAAGGCGATCACCGTTCCGAAAGTCTTGGGGGCGACGTCGATCTTGCCCCGGACTTGAGCCTGCAGTTCGCCGCCCTCATATTCGGACGGGTCCGACAGCTGGATACTCAGCGACAATTTCCGGAACTCCGAACCTTTTTGATCGCTCTCCCGGGCATAATCGATATGCCAGTCAAGATGGCCCTGATCGGAGCCTTCGTAAACCACATGCTGAAGCGGCACTATCGCGGACAGGTCATACTGGTAGAACTGGCTGTTCAGCGAGAGGATGATCTCTTCCAACCGGTCATAAAATCTCTCCGTCTGGGAGTTGCGCTCCAGCCAAGCAACCCGGGTGACCCTGCTGTTCCTGTCATATTGCTCATTGCCGACATCGACGGTGCCGTGTTTATGCGGCAGGCTGTCGGCATATTGCGCCAGCGCCTTCAGCATCTCCGCGTCGAAGGCGCCTTCCCAAATCACAAATGGGCTGCGGCTCGAGGGATCGGGAAGCAGCGGCTTGTTCATTGGGGCGTGATCCCGTTTGCGAAAAACCAACTTATGCGCCAAACCCCGGGCAATAAAAAGCCCTCGGAACCGTCACCCAAGGCGCGAACGCACCGTGCAAGAGACGCGCAAGCGGCGTGGCGGCCCCGTCCAAAACAAAAAAAGCCCGGCATTTCCGCCGGGCTTTTTTCCCCTTCGGGACCGAACCGTCCCTAATAGTTGAAGCGCACGCCCAGACGGAAGCTGCGTCCCAACATGTCGTAGGTGGTCGAGTTGGTGGCGATCACCCCGCCATTGTTCTGGATCTGGTTGGACTGCGGCGGAACCAGCGGCGGCGGCGTGTTGATGGCGTTGTCGACGGCGCCGTAGATCTGGATATTGTCGTTCCATTTGTAGGACGCCCGAAGATCCAGATAGGCGGTAAACGGCACCTCGAAATGCGCCGGGTCGAACAGATTGGCCACCGCCGCCTTGGACAGGTTGCCCGTGTTGGCGGTGTTGGTGATCTTGCTGGTGCCGTACCAGCGGGTCTGGACGGTGAAGGAGACCGGCCCGGTGGTGTAGTCGGCCGAGAGCAGGCCCTTCCACTTTGGCGTGCCGCCCGTACCGGCCGAGTCGTTGGTCGCCGAGCCGGGCTGGCTGGTCGTGTTCTCGTCCTGCAGGTTGGCGTAGGTGGACCAGGCGATCGTGCCATCCCAGAAATCCATGGTGTAGTTGGCCTGCATGTCGAGGCCTGAGACACTCTGGGTGGCAATGTTGATTGACGTCTGGATGATGTGACCCAGGGCACCGTTCGGACCATCGAACAAGAGATGGGTGCAGAGCGGATTGTTGGGATCGCCCAGACCGGCATGGATGACGCTCGGGATGGTCGGATTGCACTCATTGAGATAGACGTTGGCGTTAAGAGTGCCAATCCCGCCGGTCAGGTTGATTGAGAACCAGTCGGCCGAGAGGCTGAGCCCTTCGATGAAGGTGGGGGTCAGCACAACGCCGCCGGAGATGGTACGCGCCACTTCCGGGTTGAGGTTGGGATTACCCGACTGGATAGTGATGACCGTGACCGTATTTTGGGTCTTGGGATCCTTGCTGGAACCGGTATTGACCGAGCCGGGCTGGAAGAGGTCCTGCAGCTGCGGGGCGCGGATGTCCACCGACCAGGTGCTGCGCACCTTGATGTCGTCGGTCAGCTGGCTGTTCATGCCCAGCTTCCAGGTCTCGACCAGGCCTGAGGTCGAATAGCTGGTCATGCGGCCCGCCATCTGCAGATCCAGGGAGTTGACGAAGCCGTTCTTGATGATCGGCGCGTCAATTTCGGCGAAGCCCTCCATGACATTATAGGATGACGATGGGAAGTTGGTGTAGTTGGCCGTGGCATAGGCGCCCTGGGCGCCGAGCTCGGTGGCGCGATTCTGGCCCGATTCCTTGCGGTAGCCCGCACCGAACGCGACGGCGACTGGACCGGCCGGCAGCTGCCAGGGGAGCGAACCCTGCATCGAACCTTCCCACACCGTCTGCTCCATGGTCTGGTGCTCGAAGTCCTGGCCCTGACCGCCGGTGGCGTAGCGTATGGCTTGCGGGCTCAACACGCCTTCGCCGAAGGGGTCGGCCGGGATACAACCGGACTGCGCCGGCACGCCGCTGCTGCCGCTGACGCCGAGCCAGGGCTTGCCGGTGAGAGTGGACCGGCAGACGATCGACCCCAGTGGCAATCCCGACGTGCCGCGATTGGCGGTGGTGACGGTGACCGAGTCATAGGCGTTTTCGAGATTGGGCTCGATCTCGTCGCCCAGCACATGGGCGTCGAACCGGACCTTGCCGTCCTGGAAATAGGTGTTCCAGGACCAATCCTCGCCCAGCGTGCCTTCCAGGGTGAACACCATGCGCTCGATGGTGCGGCGGTTGAAGGTCAGGGCGGGGGAAATACCCGATGCTGCCTGCTGGTTGAACCTGTCGCCGGTGGCATTGTAATTGTCGTAATTGTTGCCGTTGATGGTGCCGAGCTGGAAAGAGGTGATGCCGGTGGCCTGCATGGTCGCCCGGACCGATGCCGGGATGAAAGCGTTGTCGCTTTTGATCACGACGCCGCTGGTGCCCAATTGCTGGAACGACTGGGCATCGCCCTTGCCGGTGAAATAACCCAGATTCAGCATCAAGGATGCCTGGATGGTGTCGGTAAGTTTGTACCGGCCATAGCCGAAGAAGGTGTAGGTGTTGTTGGAACCGGAAATGGTCTGCCAGGGTGCGAGACCGTCCCTGGAGGTGAGCGAGCCGCCGTTGGACAGGACGCCGTTTGTGACGTTCCCGAAATTGACCAGCTGCGGAATGCCGGCGCCGACGAATTCGATACCGCGGAGAACGTTGGCCGCAACAGCGACGCCGGTCGGGCTGTTGGCGGCGGTGACGGGCGCACTCGTCTGGATGATGCCGCCGGTATTGCCGCCGGCCAGGCCCACATCATTGGCCACGATCAACTGGGGTGCGCTGGGATTGGTGGCAAAGGCGGGGTTGGAGACCCAATAGGCGCCGCGGTACCATTTTTCATTGATCATCAGCGTCGTATCGGGACGCATCAAGAGAGTACCGGCCAGCACCAGATGGCCGCGGCCGCCGAAAAGGTCACCGCCCCAGGCGCTTTGAAGATTAAGGCTGCGGCTGAGATTGTTGTAGGTGTCACCGCCTTCAATGGTGGTTTTCCAGCCGGTGAAGTTCTTGTTCAGGACGAAGTTGACCACCCCGGCCACCGCGTCCGAGCCCCAGGCGGCCGAGGCGCCGCCGGTCACGATATCGACGCGCGAAACCACCGCCGAGGGAAGGGTGGAGACGTCAACGCCGCCGCTGAGGTTGGAGACCACCACGCGCTGGCTGTCGAACAGGATCAGGGTACGGTTGCTGCCGAGATTGCGCAGATTGACCACGTTGAGGCCGGCGGTGCCGGGCGAACCGCCGCCCTGGCTGGCGCCGAAGGAGGCCGGAGGCGACTGGACCTGGGGAAGCTGGCGCACCGCGTCCTGGATATTGGCGAAG
>CAZEFQ010000208.1:0-2912 GCA_964511505.1 uncultured Rhizobium sp. | reverse complement strand
AACCTTAATGTGGCGAAAGCCTGTTTCCAAGTGGGCGTCCGGTATGGCCTTTTGTTGCGCTGCAGCAGAAGAAGGGAAAAAGATATAATGGCTTGTTTACCATGCAATGTCAGGTTGCGGTTTGGCATCCGGAACCGCAGGCTAGCGCCATGAATTCCCAGAAGCTTTTCAGGCTGGACGGCCGCACCGCTTTCATTTCGGCGGCGCGCGGACATCTGGGCCGGGCCATGAGCCAGGCTTTGGGTGAAGCGGGTGCTCATTTGATCATCAACGGCCGCGATGACGCGGCCTTGGCAGTCTATGAGCGGGAGCTGAGAAGCCAGGGTTTTTCGGTGCAACGCGCCGCGTTCGATGTTGCCGACACCGCCCGGTTGCGCGCCTTTCTCGGCGGCCTGCCGCGCTTGGACGTGCTGGTGAACAATGCCGTCTCCATGACGGTCAAGCCTTTCAGCCAGCTTCAGCCGGAGGATTTCGCCGGCACCTACGCTTCCAGCGTCACCGCCAGCTTCGAGGCCACCCGCGCCGCGCTCCATGCGTTAAAGGAAGCAGCCCGCCAGGCGGGCGAGGCCAGTGTGATCAATATCGCTTCCATGTATGCCGAGGTGGCGCCGGATTTTCGTCTCTATGATACGCCCGACGGCCAGAGCCCCTTTCACTATGGGCCGGCCAAGGCGGGTCTCTTGCAGCTTACCCGCCATCTTGCCGCCCAGTTGGGGCCGCACAAGATCCGGGTCAATGCGCTGGTGCCCGGCCCCTTCCCCAACCGGCCGGAGAAGGCGTTCGGGACAAGGCTGGCGCAGCGCACCATGCTGGGCCGTTTCGGCGAGCCTTCCGAGATCGCAGGCCCTCTTTTGTTTCTTGCCGGGCCGGCTTCGAGCTTCGTCACCGGTTCGGCCCTGACAGTGGATGGTGGCTGGACCGCATGGTGACAGGAGCGCCGGCCAGGAAAAGTGTGGAGCGGCGCAGCCGCGGGACGGTTTTCCGCGGGCCGCGCGACCAATATAAGAGAGCGACGGCCAGGAAAAGTGTGGAGCGGTTTTGCGTCCGGCCGCGCGACCAAAAACAAGCATGACTATGGCGTTCCTTTCCTCCTTCCGCGCCGGGTTTGAGGCGGTTTATCCCGAAGAGCTTCGCGAAAGGCTGGAGAGTTTTTCGCTGCTGGAAAATGTCGGCGATGCGGGCTTGCGCAATCTGTTGAGCGAAGCCAACTGGTTCGGCCTTCCCGGCGGCACGCTCCTGGAGCGCGGCGGCGAAAACGATGCCGCTCTGTTCCTGGTGGTGACCGGATGCCTTGGAATCTTCGTGCCCGATGCGAGCGGGCAGCGGCGCATGGTGGCGCTGGCGCCCGCGGGCGAAACGGTGGGCGAGATGTCGCTGATCACTCACGCCCGCGAACATTCCGCCCAGCTGGTTGCCCTGCGCGACACCGAACTTCTGCGGGTCGGCCCGGAAGCCTTCAACCAGCTGGTCTCCCGCCATCCCAGGGTGCTGCTCAATCTGATGCGGCAGACTTCCCGCCGCCTGCGCAATGCCACCCGCGGCAGCGGCAGTCCTCGGCCCAGAACCTTCGCCATCGTGCCGTTGCAGCCGGGGCTGGAAAGCGCGCCCGTCGCCCATCGCCTCGCCACTGCGCTCGCCGAGATGGGTTCGCGCGCCGCGGTGCTGGACATCGCGGCCGCTGACCAGAGCGCGGAATGGTTCAACACATTCGAGGCTTCGCATGACGTGGTGTTCTATCGCGGCGACATGCCGGACTCGAGCTGGACGCATCAATGCCTGCGCCAGGCCGACCGCATTTTCCTCCTTGCCCGCACCGATCAGCCTTTGCCGCAAAGCCCGCTCGGCCTGCCGGCGTTCAAGGAGCGCGCCAGCGGCCTTCCCGAGTTGCTGTTGCTGCATCCGCCGGATGCGCGGCCTGGCCTGCCGGAACACTTCTCCATGCGCAGCGGGTTGTTCGAATCCCATCATCATGTCCGCGCCGGCAACGGCAACGACATACGGCGATTGGCGCGGTTCATCGCCGGACGGGCGGTGGGCATCGTGCTCGCCGGCGGCGGGGCGCGGGGCTTCGCCCATATCGGCATCATCAAGGCGCTGAAAGAGGCGGGCGTCCCCTTCGACCATGTCGGCGGCACCTCGATGGGCGCGATCATCGCGGCGGGCCTGGCGATGGAGTGGGACGTTCCCGAGCTGACCGAGCGCATGCGGCAGGTCTTTGTCGACAACAACCCGCTCAGCGATTTCACCCTGCCTTTGATCGCGCTGGTGCGGGGCCGCAAAGCCAGCATCATGCTGGAACGGCATTTCGGCGACACAAGAATCGAGGAGCTGGCCAAGCCGTACTTTTGCGTCTCTTCCGACCTCACCACCGGCCGCATTCACGAGCACCGCGCCGGAGTATTGTGGCGGGCCTTGCGCGCCAGCGTGGCGCTGCCCGGCATCCTGCCGCCCGTCACCTATCACGGCCACCTCCTGGTGGATGGCGGCGTGATGAACAACCTGCCGGTGGATGTGATGCGCGAACATGCCATGGGCGCGGGGCCGATCATCGCCTGCGACATCACCGGCGAACTCGATCTCCAGGCGCGCGACGACCGCTATGGCGAACGGCCCTGGTGGTGGCTGATCGCCCAGCGCATGCGCGGCAGCCCCAGCATCATCTCCATCCTGATGCGCTCGGGCACGGTGGGATCGGAGGCGCAGCGCCGCATTGTGCGCGAACAGGCCGATTACCTGATCGAGCCGCCCATGCCGGATATCGGCCTGCGCGACTGGAAGAAATTCGACCAGGCGATCCGCGAGGGTTATGAAGTGGCGATGGCCTCGATCGAGAAGAACGGCGCGCCCCTCACCGCCATAGGCGCCGACGGACCGGCCATCCCGCTCCCGCGCGGTGCTTCTGCATTTTAGAG
>CAZEFQ010000207.1:0-5526 GCA_964511505.1 uncultured Rhizobium sp. | reverse complement strand
TCCGACGGCAGCATCATCGATGTGAAGGCGCACAAGGTGATCGGGGTGATGAAGGACGAGTATGGCCGCCCGATCCACGCCGCGGAGAAGCTGCTGCTGATGGCGTTCCAGGACGGCAAGCTGATCGAAACCTCCAACCAGTTCGCCATCGGCAATGAAGAGGCGTACCGGGCCCGGATGGGCAACAAGCAGGCCAGCAACTAGGTTGGAAGGCGAATAGCCCGCTATTCGCTTCCCAACGGGCGAGCGGGGCTAGCGGCAGCGTAACGCGGGCCGAGCCCCGTCCGCGCAGCGGCGGGAGCGAGGTTGACCGAGCGACCAGCCGCGAGCATTCAGTGCGCCGCATCAATCGCGCCAGGCCGGCTTGCCCAGATTGACCTGCTTGGGCGTCGTCACCATTCCGGTGCCCGCGCCAAGCGCCGCGCCAAGGACAATGCCGGGCGGCCCGCCGAGCACGCCAACCGCCGCGCCCAGGCCGGCGCCCGAAAGGCCGCGGTCACCCGTGGCCGTGCCGCACGCCGACAGCAATGAAGCGGTTGCCGCCAACACCGTGATTTGCAGAATTCTCATTCCCGCCTCCGTCCGCTATGCGCTGCCGGGCCTATTCCGCCCGCCGTCGCGAACGCAACGATAGGCGGCTGCGTCAAACGGACGGCTTAAGCAAACCGCGCGGGTTTGAGCCAAACCCTATGGGAGTTCCGCCATGCGGGCAGGCGGGCGCCGGGGCGAAGCCCAGTGCGCGCCACTGCGCTCGTGCAGGGCAAGCTTTTCCAATGCGCTTCGCGCATGAGAAAAGCCAAGCCGGCGACACGCCGCGAGCACCAATTCCGACCCTGACCCAGAATTCTGCGGCAAACCGTACGGTCAGCACAGGTCGCCCTCGGATTGTGCCGCTGTTCCATTCGCGATAGGGTCAGGCATGACGCATTCCCATGTCACGCCGTGCGGCCTGCCGGGCGTTGGCTCCATTCCCGTCGGCATGCACAGTTGCCATTTTTACAGTGACCGGCAGCAGCTGATCGACGCGCTGGTGCCCTATATCCTTGCCGGTTTGCAGGCCAAGGAACGCTGCCTGATCATCGCGTCTCCCCCATTGCCGGCGCGGGACCTGGTGCGGGAATTGCGGCAAGGCTGGGACGGCGTGGAAGAGGCGCTTCATGCCGGCGCCTTGCGGGTGATCGACTTCGACCGCTGGTATCTCGGCACAACGGGACTGAAAAGCGAAGACCTGGTGCAGCTCTGGCTGCAGGAGGAAGAGCGGGCCTTGGCGGAGGGCTATTCGGGCCTTCGCGTTTCCGGAAATATCAGCTTCCTCAGGCCCGAGCAGTGGCCGGCCTTCATGGCGTATGAAAAGTCCGTCTCCGCGAATTTTTCGAAGCGGCGCATTGTCGCCCTGTGCAGCTATGTGCTGGAAGACTGCACCGGGGACCGCAAGGACCAGGTGCTCAGCGCCCATCGTTGCGCGTTCGAACGGCGTGACCATGATTGGCACGTCGTGATGACCGGAACGTCTTTCTAACAGGTTGAAGGCGAACAGCCCGCTGCCCGCCTTTCGACGGGCGGGTGCTGCGCTCGCGCTCGCGTAGGGGAAGCGGCGCGAGCATGAATTCGGAGCCTTCAGCCCGATTTGCCGGCGGTGAAGAACATGTATGCGAACGTGGCGGTGGCGAGGAAGACGATGATGCTGCCAACGATGGCGCCCGCGATCGTGGTTCCGACCGTGGCGATCACGATACCGGGGATGAAAATCAGGACACCCAGGAAGTGGGCGATGCATTGCGGCCAGGCCAAACGGGAGCGCGCCAGGCCGGGGAAGGAACGATGCAGGAGGCCATAGAGGGTCGGCAGGACGAAACCGACCAGGTTCAAATGAGCGTGGGCGTCCGCATATTGGAACGTCTCGTTCGCGCCCATCCACATTCCGAACACCATTCCACAAAGCAAAAGAACAAAGCCAAAGCCGATGAAGACCACTTCGATTCTCATTTTTTCCCCTCCCTGACTGGTTTTCCACGCGTGGGCGGCAACTATAGGTCCAATTCCCGCGCGCCAAAAGAATAGGCACAGGCGATATTTTTTGGGCAAAGGGCGCGGAAAATGACGCCCGGTTTTTCTTTTTTTTCAAAACTTCACGCGCACTCTCAAGTCAATCGCTCTCAGCGCATTGCATGCCAACGGGAAAGGCGAAACTATTTTGCCACTCCGCCAAACAGCGGCATGGCAAAAGCGAGGCCCGCCCATGAACACCGAAAATCCCGAGAATGCACCCGAGGGGCCCAAACCGAGCCGCCGCAAATTCCTGACCGCAATCGGCATGGTGGCCGGCGCGGACACGCTCTACCAGGCGATGACGACGCTGGGGTATGGCGCGGAAACCCAATTCAACGGGCCGCCGCAGCTTTCGGGCACGCGGGCCGGCGCGTCTGTTCTGGTGCTGGGGGCCGGACTGGCGGGATTGCTGGCGGCTTACGAATTGTCGAAGGCCGGTTACAAGGTTCAGATTCTGGAATATCAGCATCGCGCCGGCGGGCGGAACTGGACGCTGTATGGCGGCGACACTTATACCGAACTTGGCGGGCACACCCAGAAGGTCGCTTTCGCGCCCGGCAATTACCTCAATCCCGGGCCATGGCGGATACCGTATCACCACCGCACGCTGCTGCATTACTGCAAGGCGTTCAATGTGGCGCTGGAGCCCTTCGTCCAGTTCAACCACAACGCCTATGTGCACGCCACCAAGGCGTTCGGCGGCAAGCCGGTCAGGTTCAACGCGGCCGCCGCGGACTTTGAAGGCAATGTCGCCGAGCTGTTGGCCAAGGCGGTGGACCAGAAAGCGCTGGACCAGGAGCTCAGCAAAGAAGACCGCGAAAAGCTGCTGGAGGCTTTGCGGATGTGGGGGATGCTGGACAAGGACATGCGTTATGTGTCTGGCCTGGCGGCCTCGTCGCACCGCGGCTATGACCGGCCCGGCGGCGGCGGCGTGAATGGCGAGCCTATCGCGTCAAAAAACTATGCGTTCAGCGACGTGCTGGATTCCGGCGTCTGGCGGAACATGGCGTATTTCATGAGCCAGGAGATGCAGACGACCATGTTCCAGCCGGTCGGCGGCATGGGCATGATCGGCAAGGCCTTTGAGCACCGCGTGGGCAAGATGATCACCTATAACGCCAAGGTGACCAAGATCATCCAGGACAAGGCGGGTGTGACGGTGACCTATACCGATATGGGCAAAGGCGTGGTCAGCGAGGCCAAGGCGGATTACTGCATCTGCACCATCCCGCTTGGCGTGCTCAACCAGATCCAGAACAATTTGTCTCCCGCCAAGCAGGCGGCGATTGCGGCCATACCTTACGGGCCGCACCTGAAGATCGGGCTCGAGATGCGCCGCCGTTTCTGGGAGGACGATGATTACATCTATGGCGGTCACAGCTTTACCGACCAGGACATTGCCCTGATTTCGTATCCCAACAACAATATGTTCAAGGACGGCCCCGCGGTGATCTTGGGCGCATATGCGGGCGGCGGCGCGGGCGCCTATCGCCTGGAGGCCATGACGCCGGACGAGCGCATCGAGGCGGCGCTCACCCAGGGTTCGGTGTTCCACCCGAACAGCTATCGCAAGGAGTTTATCAGCGGCGCCTCGGTCGCCTGGAGCCGGGTGCCGTGGACGATGGGAAGCTGCGCGCGCTGGACCGAAGAGACGCGCAAGACCCATTACCAGGAGCTGGTGGCGCTGGATGACCGCATCGTGCTTGCGGGGGAGCATGCGTCTTATGTCGGGTGCTGGATGGAGGGGGCGGTGCTGTCATCCGTCGATGCCATCACCCGGCTGCACAAACGCGCGCTGGAGGCCTGAGCGCATGAAGAAGATCGCGGGTTTCGCCATCGCGGCTTTGACTTTGGCTTTGACGGGTGCGCCGGAGCCGGCGCAAGCGCAGAGCGGCGATGCGCCGGGCAGTGTTTCCGCCCTGCCGGTAAAACCGGTCACCGGCCAGCAGGTGTTTTCGCAGGTCTGCCAGGCCTGTCATATGGCCGATGCGAAGGGCGGCACGGGGGCGGCCACCATTCCCGCGCTTGCCGGCAATCCGCACCTGGAAGTGGCGGGCTATCCGATCACCATGGTGGTGCAGGGCCGCGGCGCCATGCCATCCTTCGCCGACCTTCTCAGCCCGGCCCAGATCGCCAATGTGGTCGGCTATGTGCGCACGCATTTCGGCAACAATTATCCGGACCCGGTGACGGAAGCGGACGTGAAATCCGTCCTTAGCGCACAGAGGTCGAGAAGCGATTAGGTTGGAAAGCAGCAGCGTAGCGCGGGCCGAGCCCAGTCCGCGCCACACTCGCTGCGCTCGCGTAGGGCAAGCTTTTCTAATTCGCTTCGCTCATAAGGAAAGCTAAGCCAGCGACACGCCGCGAGCATGAGGGGCATCGGGTTCCAACTGGATTATGACCCGTAAATCGAACACTCTTCTCTCGTGGCCGTGATTCCAAGGGCGCGCGCATGCTGAAACACCTGACAATAGCGGTTCTCATATCGGCTGCGGGCATCAGCCCCTGCTTGGCGGCGCAAGTCGATGCAAATCTGTTCACCATCTATGACCCCACCATTCCGGGCCAGCTGGATTTTTTGGTTTGCGGCTCGCTCCCCGGCTCAAATGGATGTTACGGCAGCGGGACATTGTCCGGGTTCAAGAGGGCATGTGCGTTCCTGGAAGGCGTGCCCGTTTACCGCACGGTGGAAAGCAACCGTGTTGTAACCCGGGATGTGTTTGTCCTGGATGGCGGCGTCGCATCAAGCGATCCCGTCACGCTGTATATTTTCAAGATCGTGCAATCCATCAATGGCAGCCGGGACACTGTCAGCTCTGCCTTTGTCAAAAGCATTCCCTTGCCGCCTCTCAACGGGGGAAGCAGCGCATCATGCGCGATGGCCGCGACGCCGAATGTCATATTCGCGGGCACAAATCTCAGCTTTCAGGCAGCCCGGATCGTCAAGACGAGTCTTGTTACCGGAGTTGGCGGCTCCCATCCACCAATACCGCTTGCAAGCATCACCACGGATGCGTCTGGATTTGTGACCGTGACTTTCGCCGGCAACGGCGTCAGCGGGTTTGAGGTCTTTGACAAAAAGGGGAACGGGGTCGAGAGCGGCGGGGGCGGATACAGCACGACGAATACCAAGAGCGGGACGCCAATTCCTCCTCCATGACGGCGAGCAGTCCTACCCACGCATGCGCATTTTCGCTTCGCTCGGATAGGACAAGCTTTTCTAGGCTCGTGCCTCGCCAAGAAAAGCTAAGTCGATGATGGGTTTGCCCACACGCCGGCCGGTTGGGTTGAAGGTGGCGACAGCATCATCGAGGGGTGCTATGACGCCGATATTGGTGCGCAAGCGTCCGTCCCGCACACGCTGGACGATCTCGCCCAACTGGGCACGGTCGGACTCGACGACGAAATCGACCGCCAGGCCATCGGCTGGCCGCGCCTCGACTGGTCCGACAATGGACACCAGCGTTCCGCCAGCCC
>CAZEFQ010000206.1:0-26756 GCA_964511505.1 uncultured Rhizobium sp. | reverse complement strand
GATCACGCTGCCGATCAGGCTGAAGGGCAGGTTGGCCAGCACCAGCCAGGTGTTGGAGCGCCAGTGAAAGCTGATCGCCAGGATCATGCCGATCAACACCAGGGCGAAGCCCGTATAGAGCAGCATCTGGGTCTGGGCGGCCTGGGCTTCCGCCGCCGCGCCGGTGAATTGCACATAGACGCCGGGCGGCAGCTTCACCTCCCTGGCGATCCGCGTCTCAGCATCATCCACGGTGGCCTGCAGCGAGCGGCCATTGACATTGAAGGTGATGGAGACAAAGCGCTGACCGCCATCATGCTCGATGGTGTAGCGGGTGTCGGTGGTCAAGATGTGCGCCACCTGGGAAAGGGGCACCGGCCCGAAAGGGCTGGCGATCATCAGGGACGACAAAAGCTCCGGCCGGTTGCGCTGTTCGGGCGGCAACAGCAGCACGACATTGACCGAGCGCACCCCGGCATAGGTCTGGCCCACGGTGGCGCCGGCATAATCGGTTTCGACGGCGTCCAGCACGTCCTGTACTTTGAGCCCGCTGGCGGCCAGCGCGCCGGGGATCAGTTGCAAGGCGAGGGTGGGCGTGCCGCTTTGCGGCTTGAACTGAAGGTCGGCGATCCCAGGTGTGCCCCTGAGCGCGCCGACAATGCGCTGCGCGGTTGCATCCAACGTGTCGAGCTGGCCGCCGAACACCTTGATGGCGATGTCGGCGGTCTCGCCGGTCAGGCTTTCGCTGATGCGGTCGCCCAGGAAGGTCACCACCTCGGTCTCAAGCCCGGGATATTTGGCAAGAATGCCGCGCAGCGCGTCCTCCGCCTCGCTCTGGTCCACATCGGCATCGGCTTTCAGCTCGACATGGAATTCGCTGCGATGCGGTCCCCAGGTGTCCTCGCCCAGCTGGGCGCGGCCGATCTGCTGCTCCACCGTGGCGACATAGGGAAGCGCCAGCACGTCCGCGCTGATGCGGCGCCCCACCGCCATCATCTCGTCCAGCGAGGCGCCGGGGGTTGAGCTTGTCACCTGCATCACGAAGTGACCCTCGCGGAAGTCGGGCATGAAACTGGATGAGAGAAAGGGCAGCACCGCCACCGCCGCCAATGTCGCCACGATCAGGGCAAAGGCGACGATGCGGAAGCGGCGATAGACGAAAGAGATCGCGTCGCGTTGCCTGCGTTTGAGCGCCCGCAGCCAGCCGAAATCGGCATGGGCTTCGCGCGCGCTCAGCATCAGGGCGGAAAGCGCGGGCATGGCGGTCAGCGCCACGCCGAGAGAGGCGATCACCGCCAGGATGAAGGCGAGCGCCAGCGGTCCGACAAAATGGCCCTGCACCGTGGTGGAAAAAAGTTCGGGCAGGAAGACGGCGATGACGACCAGGGTGGCATAGACCACCGGTCCGCGCACTTCCATTGTGGCGTCGATGATCACTTTAAAGCGCGAACGGGGTTTTTCCGCTTTCGCATTTTCGCTGAGCCGCCGCAGCGTGTTCTCGATGCCGATGATGGCGTCATCCACGAGCACGCCCAGCGCCACCGCGAAACCGCCCAGCGTCATGGTATTGAGCGTCTGGCCCATCCGGTCCAGCACCCACACCGCCGCCAGGAGCGAGAGCGGGATGGACAGGAAGGTGATGAGGGCGGAGCGCCAGTCGCGCAGGAAAAGATAGAGCACCGCCAGGATCAGGACTGCCGCGATCACCAGCGACTGCTCCAGCGAACCCAACGCCCGCTCGACGAAATTGGCGGGGCGGTGCAAAGCGGGATAGACGGTGATGCCCTGCGCCGTCATCGCCGGCGTCAGCTGCTTGAGCGCGTCTTCCAGCGCGCGGGTGACTTCCAGCGTGTTGGCGCCATATTGGCTGGCCAGCGACAAGAGCACGCCGGGCCGGCCCATGATGAGAGAGTCGCCTGAGCGCAGCGCCGATCCCATGCTCACATGGGCGACATCGCCGATGGTGACCGGCACATTGTTGCGCACGGCGAGGACGGCGCGGGCGATCGCGGCGGTGTCGGGTGCAGGAACCGGAGTCTGGATCAAGACCCGCTGATGGGCGATATCGACAAAGCCCGCGCCGCGCAACGCCAGCGCGGCCCGCGCGGCATCGGAGAGATCGGTGAGGGAAAAACCGTAAGCCGTCATGCGCTTCAAATCGGGCGCGATCTGGATCTGCCGCACCGCGCCGCCAAAGACGATCACATGCGCCACGCCGGGCACCGCCAGAAGCGCCGGCTTCATCACCCAATCGGCCTGGTCGCGCAGTGCAAAGGGATCGAGCTTGTCGGAGACAAGCCCGATCTTGAGCAAATCCATGGTGGAGGAAGTGAGCGGCGAGAGCTGGGGCGGGCCGACGCCCAGGGGCAGGTTGCCGCCCAATTCACTGAGGCGCTCGGCGATGCCCTGCCGCGCATTGTAGAGATCGATATTGTCCTCGAACTGGATGGTGATCACCGACAGGCCGGGAATGGATTCCGAGCGGATGGTGGAAAGCCCGGTGGCGCCATTGACGGCGTTTTCGATCGGCCTGGTAACCAACTCCTCAACCTGCTGGGCGGTGAAGCCCGGCGCCTCGGTCTGGATATCGACGGTGGAGGGCACGAATTCCGGGAAGACGTCGAGGGGGGCGCTACGCGTCGCCCAGATACCCAGCGCCAGGGCGATGAGCGTGAGGGTCGCGACCGCGCCGCGAAAGCGCACGCACAGTCCGACCAGCCAGCGCATCAATCCTCGGCTTCGGTGCTGGGGTTGATCTCATGCGCGTAGAGCAGCCCCGCGCCGCTGGTGACGACCTTCTCGCCCGGCCGAATGCCGCCCGAAACGAAATAGCCATTGTCCAGCGGCCGGGAAATGTCGATGCGGGTGCGCAGATAGGTGTTGTCGCCGGTCTGAAGGTAGGCCCAGGCATCGCTCTCCCCCAGGATCAGGGCGCCCGCCGGCACCAAGACGCCAGCCTGGGACGCGCCCACCGGCAGCGAGGCGGTCACCCGCTCCCCCTGGGCGAGATCGCTGCCATCCACCAGCGCGAAGACGCCGTGTCCGGGGATGGAGGGATCGGCCGGCGCGTCCCAGACCATCGAGGCGTTCCAATTCTTCGCGTCCTGGCCCAGCCGGCTGATGCTGAGGCTGCGCGGCGCCGCAAAACTTCCCAGCGGAAAGGTCACGCGCACCAGCACGGTGCGGCCGGATTGCAGGCGGGCCATGATCGCGGCGCGTTCCGCCCCGTCACGCCAGGGCGCGTTGAGGCCGAAAGCGGCGTCCCGCTTGCGGGTGGCGAGTGTCAGCGCCGCCTGGTCCGCGGCCGCCTTGCTCTGGGCCGCTTCATAAGTCTCGCGCGATACCGCCGCGTCGGCGCCGGTCGAAAGCGAGCGGGCGCGTTCCGCCGCCGCAGCGCTTTGGGTTGCCGCAGCCTGGGCGGTTACGACATCGGCATCGGCCTGGCCGATGGCATCCAGCGCCATCACCACGCCGAAACCGGAAAGCTGGGCGCGATAATTCGCGGCCTGGACCGGGGCGGTGGCCAATCCCATGCTTTTGCTTTGCTCGGCGGTGAGGGTGACGCCGGGGCCGGCCTCCTTTTCGTCTTTCTTGTCGGCGGCGGTGTCGTTCTTGCCGCAAGCCCCCAAGGTCAGCGACGTTGCGAGCAGCGCCGTCAGGGCCCATGCCGTCCATGCCTGCCGCATCCGAAACCTCCGGGCTGGTCTTCGCGGATATTAGCGGCCAAGCACGATCAAGCGGAAGGTTCCCGGCACCGCCACCGGGCGCGGCCGGGGCTGCTCCGCGCTGGGCGTGCCGGGCTTGGTGTCTTGCGTCACGACATACACATGATGGGTTTTCAGATCCAACTCCATGGTGCGGGCGCCCTTGGCCGTCGGCACATTGTCCAGCACGGTGTATTTGTCCGGACTGTCCTCATGGGCGACGGTGAGCGTGCCGCTTTCGCCATTGGAAGCGAAAATGTAGCCGGTAGCGGGATCGAACCGGTCGGCATCCACGCCGTCGCCGATGGGGAAGCTCGCGACCTGCCTGCCGCTCTTCATGTCGGTGACGGCGATCATTCCGTCACAACCGGAGAAAACCCTGGCATGGGCGACATCCGCCGCCTGGCCCGATGGGCTCTCGCAAGCCTTCAAGGGATAATGCCCCTTGACCGTCAGGCTCTTGGCGTCGAAGGCGACCAGCTCGTTCTTGTTTTCGATATTGACGTAAATGGTGCCCGCGCCGTCGGAGGATGCCGCTTCCGGCTTGCCGCCCAGCGCCACCGTGCCCACGGCCTTGCCGGCGGACGGATCGACAGCGGTTGCGTCATTGCTGCCGCCATTGAAGGTGAAGATGCGCTTGGAGAAATCGTCATACAAAATC
Source organism: uncultured Rhizobium sp. (assembly GCA_964511505.1). Classification (GTDB taxonomy): domain Bacteria; phylum Pseudomonadota; class Alphaproteobacteria; order Micropepsales; family Micropepsaceae; genus Rhizomicrobium. The sequence continues at coordinate 22,412 of CAZEFQ010000206.1, read as the reverse complement.
CCGTCCGGCCGCGTGCCGACAGGAATTTCGGAGATTTTTTTCAGGCTCTTGCCGTCGATCACCGCCACCCGGTTGGCGCCGCCTTCGCTGACATAGGCCTTGCCGCCGGTGAAAGCCGTGCCGTGGATGCCCGACAGGCCGGTGATGTCGGTGACGAGTTTTCCCGCCTCGGGATCCACCACCATCACATGGCTGCCGCGGGTGATGAAGAGATGGCCGCTATCGGGATCGAGGTTGAGGTAATCGAAGCCGCCATCGCCGCCAAGCGTCGCTGTCTTTATCACGTGATAACCGGATGTCGCGGCCGAGGCCGCTGCAGCAAATCCACAAAAAGCAGCAGCCGCCGTGAGAAGCAATGAGCGCGGGATACGCATCGCAATCCTCCCTGATTTTTGCCGAGGCAAATCTAGGGACAGGTGGCGCGGAAATCTTCGCCTGTGCGGCACATTGGCAATTATTATAGGGCCGCCGTCTATTCATTGCACCGGTGGAAAGGCGATGGTGATCGAAAGGCCGCCGCCGGCAGCGCGCGCAGTTTCTATCTTCGCCTCATGCAGGTCGGCGATGGCCTGCACCAGCGCCAGGCCCAGGCCATGGCCGGGCCGCGACCGGCTGGCCTCGCGCCGGTAAAGCGGCCGGAAAAGCTGGGCATGCTCATCCGGCGGCACGCCGGGTCCGTCGTCGCGGACGCTGATACGGGCGGAATGCCCCTCCTTCTCGAGCGCGATCTCGATGCGCGTGCCGGGCGGGGTATGGACGATGGCGTTTTCGATCAGGTTGGAAAAGAGCTGGAACAGCAACTCCCGGTCGCCGCGGATGGTTGCCGAGCCGCGAAGTGTGAGCGCAAGCGTGTGCCTGGCGTCATCGGCCACCGGCCCGAACATGTCCCGCAAGTGCGACAGCAAGTCCGCCAGGTCGACCATGGCGAAACCGGCGCGCCGGGCGCCGCCTTCGATCTGGGCAATGCGCAGCAGGGCGGCAAACAACGCCAGGATCTCGTCGGAGGTGGCAAGCGCCGCTTCCAGGGCCTTGTCGTAGTCGGCCGGTCCTGCGGCATGCAGGCGGGCATGCTCCAGCCGGTGCCGCAGATGGGTGACGGGCGTGCGCAGATCATGGGCGATGTCGTTGGTGACCTGGCGCACATTCTCCATCAGCCCGGCGATCCGGTCGAGCATGGCATTGATGGTCTGGGACAGGCGGTCGAGCTCGTCCTGGGTGCCGCGCACCGGGACGCGTGTCGAGAGATTGCCGGCCATGATGGCGCGGCAGGTGCGCGCGATGGCATCGGTGCGGCTGAGGAAACTGCGGCTGACGAGAATTCCCCCGGCAATGCCCAGCAGCACCGCGCCGGCGAAAACCCAGATCATGATGCGCAGGATCCGCTGCCGCGCCAGCATCACAGGATTGAGGTCGCTGCCGGAAAACACGTAGAGACCCGCGGCGAGATACTTGCCCACGCCCAATATCTGGTGTCGCGGGCCGGACCCGGGCAGGGTCAGGGTGCCGCCGGAAAGCGCCATGGGCGGCAGATTGCCGGCCAGCCGCCGGCCATCGCGCTCCAGCAGGAAAAAGTCGGACGCGCCGGGCGCCGACATGCGCTGCTGGATCACTTCCCGCGCCTCCCGTTCGCCGTCGCCGGCATATCCGGCCTGGACCGCGGCGATATCGGCGCTGGCAAACTGGACGATCTGTTCGCGAAGCTCCTCCTCCACGATCACGATGACGCCGATCGCCAGGATCGCGGCGGCGGCGGCGAAGATCGCCACGAAAATCGCGGTGATGCGAAAGCCTTCGGTGTGCAGAAATCTAGTCTGCACGGAGAACGTAGCCCGTGCCGCGGATCGTATGGATCAGATCCTTGCCGTCGCCGCGGGCGAGCTTGGCGCGCAGCCGGCTCATATGGGTCTCGACGATATTGGTGCGGGGGTCGAAGTTCAGCTTCCAGACATGCTCCAAGAGCATCGCGCGGGTGATGGCGCGGCCGGTGTTGCGCATCAGATATTCCAGCAGCCGGAATTCCTGGGCCTGCAGCTCCACCGCCTGGCCGGCGCGGCTGACTTTGCGCGCGATCAGGTCCATCTCCAGGTCTCCCACAACCAGCCTTGTCGCCCTGCTGCTGATATCGGCGCGGCGCGCCATCGCGTTCACCCGCGCCAGGAGCTCGGCGAAAGCGAAAGGTTTCACCAGATAATCGTCGGCGCCGGCTTCCAGTCCCGCCACACGGTCATCGATGCCCGCCATGGTTGTGAGCAGCAGGATGGGCGTTTCTATTCCGTCGGCTCTCAATTGTTTCATCAAGCTGAGCCCATCCATGCCCGGCAGCATGCGGTCGAGAATCAGTGCGGCATATTCGCCCGAAAGCGCGCGCGACAGGCCGCGAAGTCCGTCGGTTTCGCTGTCGACATCATGGCCGGCGGACGTCAGCGCATCACTGACATGTGCCGCGATCTCCTTATCGTCTTCCACAAGCAGGATTTTCATTCTTCTCCCCGCCGCCGGCGGGGATATTCCCTCCGTGCACGGTCTATTGCAATGCAAGCCTTGCGCCGCCGCAAGGTTGATTTTTCGTATGCCTGGTTTCACCGGACCGTCAAACACGCATGACATCAGGCCCCGAAACAGGGCAATCCGGTCGATTCCCCGTGGCGGCGGCAAGACACGTCCGCCGGGGGCCGATCGCTTTCCCTTCAGACAAAGTCATCTCGAGAAGGGGTCATTCATGCCGTTTGGGGTTCATAGCCGTCTGCCGGGCCGTCTGCTGGGGTCCTCCGCTTTTGCCGCGCTGGCCGTTTCGGGCGCGCTCTTTTCGCTGCCTGCCGCCGCCCAGCAGGTCGCGGCCAATGCCGGAGTCGAAACCGTCGTCGTGACCGGCACCCAGTTCAACCCGGACGTCGCCCCGGCCAAATCCTCCCTGGAGACGATGGAGCCGCAGACCATCATCAACCAGTCCTATATCCAGGATTCCGTCGCCGATACCGCCGATTACACCACCATCCTCGCCATCGCGCCCAGCATGAGCGGCCAGGATATCAACGGCCCCGGCCTTTCCGACGGCAATGTCAAGAACACGCTACGCGGCCAGCCCGACGGCAATTTCGTGATGCAGTATGACGGCATTCCCTTCGGCGACACCAATGGCCCAAGCCACCATTCGGAATCCTATTTTCCCGGCGTCACCATCGGCTCGATCGACGTGGATCGCGGTCCCGGCAATGCCGGCAATATGGGTGCGGCGACCTTCGGCGGCACCGTCAAGCTCTATTCCGAGCCGGCGCTCGCCGACAGCCGCTTTACCGCCACGGCGACCTATGGCAGCTGGAGCACCTATATGTTCAACGCCAATTACCAGACCGGCGACTTGAACCTTGGCGGCATGAACACGCGAGTACTGACCAATCTGGAATATACCGGCTCGGACGGTTATCTGACGTTCCAGAACACGACGCGCGAAAACATCCTTCTCAAGACCCAGACCGAACTTGCGCCCAATTGGACCCTGACTTTGTTCGCCAATTACAACGGCCTGTTCCAGCATGTGAATGACAACAATGGCGCGACCGCCGCGCAGATCAACGCCTATGGCTACAGTTTCGCGCTGCAGAACCAGACCAGCGCCAGGCTCGGCACCTATTTCGCCTATAATCCGGAGGGCAAGAAGACAGACCTGGATTACGTCCGCCTGACGGGCGATGTCAGCGAGGCGCTGCATGTCGACGACACCGCCTACACCTACGCCTATGTCAACAAGACCATCTCCTCCACCAATATCGGGCAGACTGCGGCGGATATCGCGGCCGGCCAGACCGAGGGCCTGGGGACCAACATCTTCGTCAACGGTGTCCTCACGGCCATGAAGAACGACGTGCCCGGTTATACCAATCAGAATGCCTATCGCGTCTGGGGCAATGTTTTCCGTCTTGCCCAGGATTTCGACTTCGGCGGGATCACCGGCCAGTTGCGCACCGGCATCTGGTGGGAAAGCCAGGCCACCCAGCGCCAGCGCTCCGATTTCGACCTCACCCAATGCCTCGCCAATGGCTGCGATCCCTGGCACGACGAGCGTTATGCCGACGCCTCGCTCGCCCTTTTGGGCGCCACCAAGAACAAGGCCGCGGCCTATCGGGGCGGCTATTTCGAATATGTCGAGCACTCCAACTGGAACCAGTATGAGCCCTATATCGAGCTGGAACTGCATCCGGTCGAAGGTCTGACCGTCACGCCGGGCTTTAAATATGTGAACTGGGACCGCAGCCTCGATGCCCCGCTGGAGCAGAAGAGGGTCCCGGTGGCGCCGGACGCGGGCAGTTTTACCACCACGCGCGATCTGCCTTTCCTGGAAGTGAACTACAAGCTCGAACCCAGCTGGAGCGTCTATGCCCAGTATGCGGAAGGCATCTATGTTCCCGACATCTCGGCGTTCGAGCAGAAAACGCCGACCCTGGTCTTCCCCAAGGCGCAGACGACAACCAACTACCAGGTGGGCACGGTCTATTATTCCGACAACTGGACCGTGGATGCCGACATTTACTACATGGGGGTGGACAACAATATCGTCTTCCAGGCCTGCAACCTGCCGCCCTTCACCGGTCCGGCGAGCGAAAGCTGCGCGCTCAACACCGGCACCGCGCTTTATGACGGCATCGAAGGCGAAACCACCTTCGCCTTCGGCGACGATGATTTCGGCGGCGTGCTGGACGGCCTGTCGCTGTTTGCCAGCGGCTCCTATAACAGCGCCCGCAGCAACCATCTCTTCATCAAGCAGGCGCCGCTCTGGACCGAGGCGACCGGCCTTGTCTACAAGCTCGACGCCTTCAAATTCTCCCTGATCGACAAGCTGGTCGGCCAGCAATATTCCGACACCACCAACACCCAGTTCTACAAACTCGGCGCTTACAACAACATGGACTTCAAGGCCTCCTGGGAGATCGGCAATTTCGAATTCGGTCTGGGCCTCAACAATGTGCTCAACGCCCGCAACCTGCTGTCGGTCGGCATCAATGACGGCAAGCCGATCGGCGGAGTCAATGTTTACGACATCGCCAGCCGCAACAGCAGCCTGGATCAGTATTACTATTCACCGCCGCGCAGCATCCAGGTCAGCGCCAAGGCGCGTTTCTGACGGAGGACACATGCCAAGATACGGCCTTGCACTGCTGGCGCTGCTTTCGCTGTCACCGGCGTTCGCCGCAGATCCCGGCCTGCTCAAGCCGTCGGACTTCTACGATCCGGCGCGTTTCCTGCCGCCCCCGCCGGTGGCGGGATCGGCTCGCGCTCAGGCGGAGTTGGCGGAGGTGAAGCGCGAGATGGCGGAGGCGACGGTGGACCAACGCGCCCAGGCAGCATCCGACAATGACAGCGAAAACGGCACCATCTTCGCGGCGGTGCTGGGGTCTTCCTGGGATCTGTCGAAGCTTCCCGCCACCGCCAGGCTGATCGGCGAAGTGACGGGTTCCGAGGGCCCCTTCTCCGACATCGCCAAGCAGGAATTCCGCCGCGACCGGCCCTGGATTGTCGACGCGTCGATCAAAACCTGCGCGCCGCACAAGCCCAGCCAGGATCATTCCTCTTATCCGAGCGGCCATGCCACGGTCGGTTTTGGCATGGGCGTGGTTCTGGCCGATCTGATGCCGAACCATGCGCCGGCGATCCTGGCGCGCTCGCAAACCTTTGCGGAAAACCGCCTGGTTTGCGGCTTTCACTTCCGCAGCGACATTGTCGCCGGCCAGCAATTCGGCACTATCATGGCGATCCGGCTGATGCAGAATCCGCAATTCCAGGCCGACATGGAGGCCGCACGGACGGAATTGCGCGCCGCCCATCTGGCGCCATAAACCCATCCCTAGGCTGGCGCCATCAATCGTTGCGCAGAACCGCGAAAAGGGCGGTGACGTCCTTGCCGTATTCCATGCGCAGGAAGCCATCCTCCATGCGCAACAGGGTGAAACTCGCCTGGCGGGCGGCGGCGGCGATGTGATCCCGCGCATGGACATAGCGGCCTGAATCGGTGAGGCGGTAACCGCTGTCGCCGCGCTCCACCGAAAAAGCGAACAATCCTTTGTCCTTGAGCCGCGGCTTGACCGCTTTCATCACCGGCTCGAGGTCGCCGAAATAGATCAGCGTGTCGCAGGCGACGATCAGGTCGTAGAACGCGCTGTCTTCCGCCAGCCATTGGGTGATTTCGGCCACGTCCAGGCGGTCATAGATCGCCCGGGCTCGCGCCTTCTCCGCCATTTCCGGCGAAAGATCGACGCCGGTGAGATGGCGGACGCGGCCCTTGAGCATCAAGCCGGAAAGCCCCGTGCCGCAGCCCAGGTCGAGGACGGCAAGATCGCCGCGGCTGCCCAATAAAGGCTCCAGCACCTTGCCGAGACGCTCCGGACCTTCATAGCCCAACGTGTCGAGCATGTTGTTTTCGTAGAAGGCGGAAAATTTCTTGTAGAGCTGCTGGATGCATTGGTCAGGAACGCGGCTGGGGGGCGCCTCGTCGCGCAGCGCCGTGAGGATATGGCGGACTTCCGCGTCCGAAGGATTGCTCTCCAGGTATTTTTCATAGCCGATGCGGGCCTGGTCGCGCCGGCCTGCGATGTGCGCCAGCTCCGCCATCGCGCACCAGGCCTCGGCGTCATCGGGAGAAAGCTCCACCACCCGCCGGGCGCAAAGATAAGCGGGCTGGATCTTGCCATGCTCGCGCAAACGGGCGGAGAGTCCGGCCAGCGCGCCCGCATCCATCATTTGTCCGCCGCCCGCTTGCCCGCCGCGCACCAACAGGCCGGCTTCGACCGCTCCTTCGATCCATCTGTCTATTTCGTCTGTTTTGTCCGCAGGCACGAAGGGCGCGGCCATCGCGCGCAACTCGGGCAGGCTGCGCTCGCCATTGCAGAGCTCGGTGATCAAGGCGGCGATCATGTTGAGTTCGTGCAGCCGGTCCCGGCCCGCGTCATAGGCGATATAGCCGTTTTCCACGGGTGCGATCAGCACATCGGGATTGAGCCTGGGATTTGTTGTGGGGGTATCGGTCATCGAGCGGATCGCAGAGGGATGATAATGAACAGGCGGCCGCGCGGGAAACCGCACGACCGCCTGTTCGGGCAATTCAAAAGCTCGGAGCTCACGCCCCGGCGGAGCACTTACATGCCGCCGCCTTCGTCGCCTTTGCCTTTTCCTTTGCCTTTACCCTTGCCTTTGCCTTTGCCTTTGCCTTCACCGTCGCCCGAGTCCTGGGCAACCGCAGCGGAGGTCATCAGCGGGACAGCAACGGCGAAAGCCGAACCAATCGCCAGGGTCTTGAAAAACCCACGCCGGTCCTTGGCAACGGCATTCAAGGTATCATCAACTTTCTTCACAAACGCCTCCCTCTTGTTGAGGCAGTAAGTATGCCAAAGGTGTGAGCTTCCGCCTCACAGCCGGGCGTGAATTTTTCGTAATCTCCTGTAACTAGGCGCAAATAAAGAAGGACGGATCGGCCAACGCTTGTCGCTTTGTTGCGCAAGGCAGGCGCGTTACAAAATATTTAGCTCAACTTCGACCGCCGCACGGGAATCACGGTTCCGCCTGCGGGCCGGCGTTCAGCATGATTCGGCGCGCCGATAGGTCCAGATATGTGCGGGCGGAAAATTGCGCCAAACGATTTTCTTTTCGACCGTCAGCATGGCGTCGGGCGCCACCGCCGGCAACCAGCCATAGGACAATTGCACGAATTGTCCGCGCCCTCCTTGGCGGTTGAGCGCACGCTCAATCAACCCCCGGCGGGCCGGGCGCGGAAAGTTCAGCAGCGGCAATCCGGAAACCATGGCGGCGAGGCGCGCCCCTTCCGGCAGGTACCGCTCGAATTGCATGGCGTCGCCGCGCACGATTTCGATTCCGGCAAAACGCTGCGCCAGCAATTCGCAAAAATATCCGCTGTTCTCGATCACCAGCAGCCGGTCCGGCGCGATGCCGCGGTCCAGCAACGCTTGGGTCACGGCGCCGGTCCCCGGGCCCAGTTCCACCACCAGGCCGGCATGCGCAAGATCCACCAAGGCGGCGATGGCCGCGGCCAGAGCGGGGCTCGACGGCGTGGGAGCGGACACGTCGCGGGGATGATCGATCAGGCCACGCAGAAAAAGAGCATATTCGGACACATCCGCCTCGCTGGCACGCTTCCGATTTCGGAACGGGCGGCCTCTGCCATTGTTCCTTCACGCGGCGGACGACAAAGGACTTACCGCAGCAGCCTTCTTTCGGCTGGCAGTCGAGCGGCCTTGAAAAGGGGGTGGGGCAGGGGGCCCCCGGCCTCTGTGCCCTGGGCGATACAAACCACAAGCTTTTGATGTCTTTTGCGAACTTTTCCTGCCCAAGTCGTCAGGTATCCTGATATAATAAACATGCTCGTGGTTGCGTTTTGGGGCGGCAGGTGGTGGACGGAGATCTTATCTGGTGCTGGCGCATATTGCGTGGCCGCCATTTGCGAATCGATTGAGTCCGCCATGGACGAGGCGGAAGTCTGGCGGACAGCCAAGGAAATGATCGAGCAATATGGCGGCGAGGCGATGGCGCGGGCTCGCGCGCGCGCCGAAAAACTGCGCGAATATGGAATCGCCGGAGGGTATGAAGACTGGATGCGGGTCGCAGACGCGATCAGCGAACTGGAGCGCAAAAAGCCCGGGGAAGGCGAAAAAATAAACTAGCCGGCGGCCAGCGCGATATGGGCGGCGAGCTCGCCCTTATGGCCGTCGCCCAGCCGCACCTTGACCAGCTGCCCCTCGCGCAGTTCGGCGATGTTGCAGCGGCGCAAGGTTTCCATATGGACAAAGATATCCGGCGTGCCGGGCCCCCGCGAGACAAAGCCATAGCCTTTGGCGCGGTTGAACCATTTGACGGTGGCATCGAACTGGGGGCCGCGCGGCTCGGCGACCGGGCGCTGGGGCCGTTCCGCCAGCACCGCCACAGGCTGGGCGGTGGAATTGTCCAGCGCCACGATGCGGATCGCCTGCAAGCCGCGGGGTCCCGGAATCGCTTCGCAGACCACGGTGGCGCCTTCCCGAACCGACTTGAAGCCGGAGTGGCGCACACAGGTCTGATGCAGGAGGATGTCGGCCCCACCCTGGACCGGCTTCACAAAACCATACCCCTTCGCGCTGTCGAACCATTTGACATGGCCGGTGAGGCGGACGGAGTTCATTCCCTCTAGCGCGGGCAGGACGTGGCCGTTCTGCAAGCCGGAAGGCGACGACGCTTGTGGGTCGTGCCGCATGCGTTCTATGCCCCTGCGCGAATAACCGCTTTCTGCGTAAATTTGTACAGAAAGGTTATGGGATTCAGGTAAAGCTGTCTGTTGAATTTGGTGGAAACGGGCGTTCCGAATTCGGAACACCAAAGACGGTGGCGTTCCGTTCCGCGGTTACAAAAGGCCGCCAGGGATGGAGGCGATTTCGTTCTCCAGTTCGGCCTGCATATCCACTTCGCTGACGGAATAGCGCGGGGTGTAACGGCAATAGCCCATCACATAGGAGGGCAGGCCGTCCTGTCCGGCCAGCGGCATGTATAAGTGTTCGGCGTTGAGATACTCGTGGCCGCGGATGTGAACACGCCCCAAAAACCGCCAGGGCAGTTCACTCTCAAGGATCATGTCGCAGACTTCGACCCACCGCGGCAGATGTTCGGGTGCAATGCTTTCCTCAAAAAGCCGGCCGGTATGTTCGCCCAGGACATTGGTCAACCCCGTACCGATCAGGCGGAAACGATAGCGTGAGGGATTCGTTTCCTCCCTTTGGCCGAGGACGATATTTTTCAGATAATCCTTCAGATCCCGGGGTGTCAGGTCTGATCGCATGGGTATCTTCCGCTCGCCGGCCTTGGCGCGCCAGATGGAAAGCAATTGCCGGCAGGAAGGCTCGGTGAATGACAAGGTGGGATCGCAGCGCTGGTGCCAGTTCTGCTTAACGGCTCTTTCGTTGTATTCCTTGGCGATCCTGGCAACATTCATGCCTCATCAGTAACCGGCATAGGTCAAAAGCGCGTTAATCGCCTATAGATGGCGTATGGTTAATAAACTCACAACGCTCCGGGACAGAAGTTAATTCGCACACGCGTTGGGGAACTCGACAGCCGGGGTTCCTGGGTGCGCCGACATTGACCGCCGAGCGATCAAGTCTCTCGCGAAATTTGCCTTCCGTTTCCGTCGCGGTTCACCCCGTTCCGCTGACGGAAAGCCGCGAGATGGCGCGCCATCCGATCTGCCCGCCACCACAAATGGTGTGAGCGCCTGGTTGGGAGAGGATTGCGCCTTTGTGCGCCTTGTGCTGCGGCGGCGGCTCGGTTGTTCGCGCTATCTTGAAACTGTTAAGATTTGATTAAGCAACTCGGAGGCGATTTCTATGGCGGACAAAATGCAGGAATTGATGGCGCGGCGTCCCACGATCGAATGCGAGATCGTGCTTCCGGACAGCGCCATTGAAGAATTCCACGAGCGCGGTTTCACCGCCGTTCCGCGCGTCACCACCGATGAAGAAATCGAGTGGCTGCGCGAGGTCTACGACCTCTTCTTTTCCGGCGAATTGCCCCTGCCCAAGGGAGCTCTGGTCAATGACGTCAACAGTCCCCTGTCGCGGCAGCGCGGGCAAACGGTGAGCCAGGTCCTGTTTCCGGAATCGATCTATCCGCAGTTGCGCGAGACGATCTACTACAAGAATTCGCAGCGCATGGCGTACCAATTGCTTCACGGGGAAAACCTCACCTGCTGGGGACATCTGGCGCGCAAGGCCGCCGGCAGCATGGATCATGTTGCCTGGCATCAGGACGAGGCCTATTGGGACCCTCATTTCGATCATGACGCCGCCGCCTTCTGGATGCCGCTCGACAATGCCACCAGGGAAAGCGGCGCCATGAACTTCATTCCCGGTTCCCACAAGGGCGAACTCTTGGCCCATACCTTCCCCGGCGATGATCCGTCGGTGACCGCCTTGATGCTGGCGGAGCCGATTGCGGAGGAAAAGGCGGTCCTGCATCCCATCCCGGTCGGCGGGGTCTCGATTCACCACCAGCGCGCGTTACATGAATCCGGTCCCAACACCACCGACAAACCGCGGCGGGCCTATGTCAATGTCTGGAACAATCAGCCTGTCCGGCGCCTGGTGCCGCACGACCGGCCCTGGTACTGGCGGAAAAAAGAGGCGCGCGACAAATTCAACAATGAAAAGGAATATTACCACGACGGCGCCTTTGTCGACGTGACGCGCAAGCGTCAGGCGAGCTAGGCCCGCAAGCCCGGCCGGATGCGTTTCATAGCGCCGGGCGCGGCCGGGGAAGCGGAAAAGGCAGGGATTCGCTGGGAAACAGCGTTGAAAGCTTTTCGGGGTGGAGGAACTCATCCCGGAACCAGGGGTATTTTTCCGGCGAGAAGGATTGAATCACCCAATCGATAAGCCGTGAGACGCGCGGGATGCTTTTGGCGTCGGGGTGGTAGGTAAGCCAGATATCGACGGTTTCGTGCAAGTCCAGATCCAGCGGCACCAGCGGCGAGCCCAGCGAATAGGCATAGGTGGGAAGCATGCCGATGCCGCCGCCATGGGCGATGGACCAGTAATGCGCACTGGAGACATTGGTGCGCAGCGCCACCAGGTCGCTCGCCGGTATGCCCGGGAAAAGACGGTCGTAGAGCGCGCGCCATTGCACATTGTCGTCCGACTGCACCAGGATCCGGTGATTGACCAGATCCGCGGCATCGCGGGGATGGCCGAAAGTCTCGATATAGCCGGGCGAGGCGAAGCACATGAAATGCAGGCGCCCCAGCTTGATCATGCGCAGGTCCGGAATGGTGGGCCGCGTGATCTGAATGGCCACATCGGCCTCCAGCCGCAACACATCCGCCGACTTCATGGCACAATGCACATCGACCAGCAGGTTGGGATTGGCCCGCTGGAAATCCACCAGCCGGGGTGCGATCCAGAACGTTCCCAGGCCTTCGGTCACCGCCAGCCTGACCTCTCCGGAGAGGTTGATGTTGGTCTGTTCGCTGGCTTTCAGCAGCTCGTAGGATGCCGCTTCCATCTTTTGTGCGGCATCGAAAATCTTCTGCCCTTCCGCCGTGATGCGCACGCCATCGACATGGCGGGTCAGCAGCTTCACCCCCAGCGCCCGCTCCAAGTCATCGACCCGGCGCCTTAACACATTGATGGAGGTCCCCAGGTGCTCGGCGGCCGCCCGGAAGCTGCCTTTGCGGACCACCTCCAAGGAGATGTGGATAGATTCCCAGTCCGGAGACTTACGCACAGCTTGAATAGCTTGTTCACCATACAGAACACCCCGTTCCCCAGAGAGCTGCATATCTTCTTGGTGGGAGTTCATATGGTTTTCCATACGTTAAAAAAAGAACGGTGGGATTGATGACCGAGTTGCCGATTTCATTGCCGGCGCACGAGGGAACTGTAGCGGAAAATCCCTCCCGGCACAGGCTGGATCAACTCGATGGCGGCCGGGTTGCCAAACATCTGATTCTTTTTCGCCCGACCGAGGAAGCGGTCGCGGACCTGATGGAAAAAGCTCGTCTCAGCATTCCCGGCCTGGCGGCGACGGAGGACGTGCTGAACGTGTTCCGTTACAACCCAGACTGCATGTCGGCCATTGCACGCAAGTCCAAGTTTAACCCGGATAACCCTGTCGGGGAAGCATTTATTGCCATGCTTCCCTTGACCAAACTGGGTTTGCAGCTCCTGGCGGTCAATGCCCTCAACACTGCCAAGCCGGACACACGCTTCCTGGTCCGTCCGGGCGAGCGGCCGGCGGGCATCTATATCTGGGGCCTTTTTACGCCCGGCCCATTGGTGGGGGGCGTGGCGCTCTTCATGGAAAAGATGGCCTCGCCGGAATATGCCGGCATCAATTTCTATTCGCGGCCCAACACCGAGGCCGGCGAGCGCTTCAATGCCAGCGTCGGGCTCACCAAGGGTGCGCAGATCGGCCCCATCCAGGCGCCGCATCTTTGGGTTTTCCACCGTGCGCCGCGGGCTCCGCTTTACGACAGTTACACCGGCGAGATCGAAGACAATGCGGTGAGCGTCACCATCGCCCGCAACCTGGAAGATCTCGCCAGGGTCATGGCGATCCGCAGCGCGGTTTATATCGGCGAACAGGAATGTCCCTATGAGGAGGAATTCGACGGCAACGACCTGGCCGCAACCCATCTGATTGCCTTTGTCGGCAATGAACCGGTGGGTTGCCTGCGCGTGCGCTATTTCGCGGATTTCGCCAAGATCGAAAGGCTCGCGGTGCGCGAGGAATTCCGCAAGACCCGCGCGGCATTCCAGCTGGTACGGGCTGGTTTCCGGCTGTGCCAGAAGAAAGGCTACACCAGGGTCTACGGGCATTCGCAGAAAAGGCTGGTCGACTTCTGGGCCCGCTTCGGCTTCCGCGTCATGGAGGGCGGCAAGAGCTTTGTTTTTTCCGACTTCGATTATGTCGAGATCATCGCGGATATCGCCCGCGATCCGGACTGCATCACCATCGGCACGGATCCCTATGTCATCATCCGCCCCGAGGGCCGCTGGCACCAGCCGGGCGTCCTGGAATATTCGGCGGCGAGGCCGGTGACCAGACCGTCCGTGACCCGGCCGCCAGTGACTGGGCCGTCAGTGACTGGGCCGTCAGTGACCAGGCCGTCCGCGACAAGGCCGCCCGTGACCCAACCTCCCGTGGTCCGTCCTCCGGTGTCCACGCCTTCTCTAGGGGAGTGAAATTGATGGGCGCTGCTTCGCATCTCCTCGATTTCAAGGATCATGACGAGAACGCAACCCTGGTTCTGGTCGATCTGCATGGTGAGACCGGTCTGCCGGAAGGGTCCGGGCGGGAGGGCGCCGATTTCGCCCGCGCCCTGGAAAGATGCCGCGCCGCCCTGAGCTTCGGGCGCATGGCCGGCTTGCCGGTTGCCTTTGTGCGCCGCAAGCCGCAGCCCGCCTCGATGCTGGAGAGTCAGGCCTATCCTTCCTGGCTTGACGGGTTCCGTCCCTACCGGTCCGACATGGTGTTCGAGCGCGCCTCCCCATCCTGCTATGCCAGCATGGAATTCGCCGATATGGCCCGGCGCAGCGGCAACCTGGTCCTCGCCGGCATCTTCGGGGAAACAAGCTGCCTTGCCACCTTGATCGAAGGGCATGGCCGCAATCATCGAATCATTTTTTTGGCGGATGCCTGTGTCAGCCAGGGACGCGGCGAGATTTCCGCCGAGGCCATGCACCAGAGCGTGATCGGAATCGCCTCGCTTTACAGCGAAGTGTCCTCCACCAACGGCTGGATCAAGCGCATGTCGGAAAAATTCGCCAGCGCCAGCTGAGGGGCCAATCCCGCGGCAAGTGGCGGCTGGATCGCTTCACCTATTTGTGATTGTGTTAGCGGGGGAAACACCGGCTGTCGGGCTGGTCCAGAACAAGGCGCCCAAGGGAATAAGAATGAAGCTTGGCACACTGGTGGCCGGCTTGCCGAAGAAGAAGTCTGCCGTCCACACTCTGGAGCGAGGCAAGTCTGTTACCTACCCATTCGCGGGCCTGGCTGCCGACGTCGCCCAGGCTTCCGCGGCGTTGAAAAGCTGGGGTGTCCGGCCGGGCACGCGGGTTGGCATCTATGCGCCCAATTCCTGCCGCTGGCTGATCTATGATCTCGCCATCCTGGATATCGGCGCCGTTTCCGTCCCTTTCACCGACGATTTCGCCGGCAAGATCGATAGGGAGCTTCTGGACCGTTATCAGGTCTCGCTGCTTCTCCTCGCCAGGAACGGACCGCAGCCCGCGGCGGATATGCGGCCTCACATCGCCTATATCGACTCGGACAATGGCGAAGTCCGGGCCATCGAGCGGCCGTCCCTGGACGAGGCCGGATCCATCCTGACGCTTGCTTTCTCGTCCGGCTCGGCCGGCGGCCTCAAGGGATTGGTGGTCAGCCGCGCCGGGGTGGAGGCGACATTGCCGCCCATCTGCGATGCGATCGGGCTTGAAGCGGACGACCGGCTGCTTCTCTTTCTGCCCATGTCGAATTTCCAGCAGCGCGCAATGTACTATGCGGCGATCTGGTACGATTTCGACATCATCATCACCGACTATGTCCAGATGCTGGCGGGCATCAAGCTGCTGCAGCCGACCATCCTGATCGCGCCTCCCATGTATTTCCAGATGATCCAGGCCCGCTTCGCCAATCTTTCCAACGCCAGGAAAGGCTGGCGGACGATCCAGGGCGCGCTCATCTCGCTTCTTCCCGTTGCGGGCTTGCGCCGTTGGCTGGCGAAACGCCTGTTCTCCGATTTCTACCAGCAATTCGGACCGCGGATGAGGCTCTTGATCACCGGCATGGCGCCGATCAAGCGCGATGTGGCGGAGTTCTTCCACCGCATGCAATTGCCGCTTTGCGAGTCCTATGGGCTGGTCGAGACCGGGTCATTGACCTACCGCCCGGCGGGCTCGAAAAAATACGGCTCGGTGGGCAAGCCGGTCGAGGGCGTCAAATTCGAATTCGCGGAGGATGGCGAGATCATTGTCGAGCGGGAGAAGAGCCTCACTTTGTGCTATTTCCAGAGCGCCGAGGGCGAGAATGAGCGCACCTTCATCGCTCCGGGCCGGGTCGCCACCGGCGATATCGGCAGGATGGATGAGGATGGTTATCTTCATCTCCTCGGCCGCAAGAAGGAGCTGATCGTCACCGCCGGCGGCTACAAGATCCATCCCGAGGTGGTGGAGAGCGAGTTGGCGGGTTGCCCGGAAATCGCCCAGGCCGCGGTTTTCCTCAAGCCCGGCGCCGCCAGCCTGACCTGCGTGGTGGCGCTCAACCGGCCGGGCGACGCGCAAGCCGAAGCAAATGTCCGCGAATTCGTGCGCAACATAAAAAGCGGCAGGGCCTCCCAGATCGGCGAGGTCATCTTCGCCGATGCGCCCTTCACCGCCGAGAACGGAATGCTGCGCCCCAACCTCAAGCTCGACCGCCGCCGCATCGCGGCCAAGTACAATCTCAACTGACCGTTGCACGAGAAATGCCAAGAAATTCCGGGGACACGATACTTAATTGATAGCGCTGAGGCCGGCGTCCGGGAATACGGTGACAGGAGCACCAAACACCGGAAGTTTTAGCAGCCGACCTCGAGGAAACTCCTCCCGCCAAAGCCCCCAATAATGCGGATCAAGTCCTTCGCAGCGTTTGAAAAAACGCATCACGTTTTTCAAACCGCGCTTCAACCCGAAGCCGGCTGAAACATCCCGAACTGCGCCGTCCATCGCTTATAAAGCCGGCCGTTTTGGCGTGGCGGATGGTGGTAGGGTCAGTTTTTTCGCAGGCGCTCGACCGCCGTCACCAGGTCGCCCAAGGTCCGGCTGTCGGTGACCAGAGAGCCCAATTCCGATGTCTCCATGCGGAACTCTTCTTCGATGGCATAGATCAGCGAAACCAGGGAAAGCGAATCGGCATTGAGGTCCGTCACCAGATCCAGATCCCGGTTGAGTTGGCGATTGGCGGCGCCGGGAAGGATTTTTCCGGCCAGGGAAAAAACGCGCTGCTCGACCATGCTCATGCCAAATCCTCTTTAATAGCGGCAACAAACCGCGCCGGCCTCTGCCATGGGCTGGCCCGTGGCCGGCAGCTTCACCCCGCCCAGGGAAACATACAATTGAACCGTGTGCAGCAATCTCTGCTCCCTGGCCCGCGACAGGCCCAGCCGCGCCTCGGCATAACGGCGCTCCGCATCGATCACATCCAGGATGCCGGAATTGCCCGCGGCATAAGAGCGGCGGGCGAGATCGAGGGACGCAGCCGAACTTTCCTCCGCCGCGGTCTCCGCCGCCACCCGTTCGCCGTCATTGGCCAGGGCCTCAAGATTGTCCGCCACCTCGGCAAAAGCCTTGAGCACGGTTTTCTCATAATCGGCCAATGCCGCCTGATAGGCGTCGATGGCGGCGCGGCGCTCAGCGCGGAGCGCGCCGCCGTTGAACAGAGGCTGGGTCAATGTGCCCGCGATGCTCCAGATATTCGGACTGCCGGAGAAGAGGTCGCCGGGCGTCAGCGCCTGGCGGGTGAGCGCGGCACTGAGATTGACCTGGGGATAGAGATTGGCGGTGGCGATGCCGATGGCGGCGCTCGCCATGTGCAATTCCGCTTCCGCTGCCAGGATATCGGGCCGCTGATGGATCAGTTCGGAAGGGAGCGCACCGGGAATTTCGCCGGGCAGGGCAAAGCCGTCCAGCGCCAGTTCCGGCATGGCCCAGCCGCCAGCCGCCTGTCCCGCCAGAACGGCGAGCGCATGGCGCGACACCGCTTCTTCCTGGCGGAAGTCCGGCAACAGGGTGCGGTCGCTGGCAAGCTGGCTTTGCACGCTGAGCAACTGGGTGCGGGTGGCCGAGCCGGCCTCTATCGCATCCTGCACCAGGGCCACATCGCGCTGATCGTTCTGGACGATATCTTCCAGGTTGGCGATCTGGGCGCGGGCGCCGGCATAGCGCAAGGCCTCCGAGGCGATGTTGGCGTAAAGGGAAAGATAGGCGGCCTCAAGCTGGTAGCCCCGATATTGGGCGAAGGCGGCCTGACGCTCGGCGTTGCGCTTGAGGCCGCCGAACAGGTCCAGTGGAAAAGCCACGCTGGGCTGCACCGCATAATAAGTGAATTCGGGAAGGGTCACGGTCAGCGGCGTGCGCAGGCCCACGCTGTAATTCTGCTCGCCGATTGCCGCGCCCAGCGAGACCTGCGGCAGACGCGCGCCTTGCGCCGCTGCCAGATCCTCTCCGGCCTGGGCCAGGCGCGCCCGCGCCGCGGCGATGTCGCGATTGTCCTGGGTCGCGCGCGCGATCAAATCGTCAAGCGCGGGCGAATGAAACTGTTTCCACCACTCGCCGTCAGCGGGCTTGTCGAGGGTAAGCTTTTGCTCCGGCGGCAATGCCGCTTCGCCTGGCCCGGTATAGGTGGGCGGCGCTTCGGCCTTGGGCGGCACAAAGTCCGGTCCCACCGTGCAGGCAGAGAGCAGAAGTGCGGCGCAAAGCGCGGGCCATCCAGAATGCTTTCCGGCGCGCGTCATGGCCGCGCCCGCCGGAGAAAGAACAGGAAGGGAATGGTGAGAAGCGTCAGGATCATCATCAGGTGGAAATCATTGATATAGGCGATCATGGTGCCCTGGCTGGTGACCAGCTGGTTGAGCAGCATCAGGCCCTTGGCGCTATGGATATCCGCACCGGCGAGGCCCGGATTGCCCGCGATATTATAAGGCGTGAGATGCTCGCCGAGAGAAGCGTGCAGGCGCTGGATATTCCGGGTGAGCAGGAAGACCATCACCGAAATGCCGATCGAGGCGCCGATGCTGCGGATCAGGTTGGCGATGGCGGTGCCTTCATTGCGCAGCCGCGCCGGCAGGGTGACAAAGCCCACGGTGGAGAGGCAGACATTCACCGCCCCGATGCCGAAGCCCTGGAATATCCCGGCGATCACCACCGGCCGCCAGTCCATCAGCAGCGAATATTGCGTCATCTGCCAAAGCGAATAGGCGGTGAACGACAGGCCGATCGCCATGATCACCCGCGCGTCGTAACGGGGCACCAGGCGGCCGACCAGGAACATGCCGGCAATGGTGCCGAAACCGCGGGGGGCGATCACCAGCCCGGTCAGGACCACGGGATAATTGAGCTTGGTCTGGAGCAGGGGCGGCAACAGCGCCAGGGTGGCGAACAACACGATGCCGATCACGAAGAGAAAGACATTGGCGGCGACATAGTTGCGGTCGCGGAACAGCGCCAGGCTGACAAACGGCCGCGCGCTGGAGAGGCTATGGATGACGAAAACATAGAAGCCCAGCGCCGCGATGATGGCCTCGGTGATGATTTCGCGGGAGGAAAACCAGTCGAGCAACTGGCCGCGGTCCAGCATCAATTGCAGCGAAGCGACGGCGATGCTCAGGCTTACGAAACCGAAGGCGTCGAATTTGCCCGCAGCGCGGCCTTGGCTTTTGGGCAAGCTGATATAGAGGCCGAGAAAGGCGAGAAGTCCGACCGGCAGGTTGATATAGAAGACCCAGCGCCAACTGTAATTGTCGGTGAGCCAGCCACCCAAAGCCGGCCCCAGTATGGGTGCGAGCGTCGCGCCAACGCCCCAGACCGACATGGCGCGGCCGTAATCCTTGGGATCATTGATTTCAAACAGGATGGCCTGGGACAGCGGCACCAGGGCGGCGCCGCCGATGCCCTGCAACACGCGGAACGCCACCAATTGATTCAGCGTCGCCGCCGCGCCGCACAAGGCAGAGGCGATGATGAAGATCACGATGGAAACCAGGAAGATCCTGCGCCGGCCATAGGCGTTGGCCAGCCAGCCGGTCAAAGGAAACATCACCGCCGCCGCCACGATATAAGAGGTGAGCACCCAGGCCGCTTCGTCCTGGGTGGCGGCCATGCTGCTTTGGATGTGCGGCAGGGCGACATTGGCGATGGTGGAATCCAGCGCCTGCATGATGGTCGCCAGCATCACCGAAAGCGTGATCACGCCGCGGTTGGGAATTGCGGTGGCAGGGCCGCTCATCCATCGCTTCCGGGAAGAAGGGCGCGGCTCTGACCGGTGTCCACCGTCACCACGGCGCTCATGCCCGCATGAAGCGCGACCGTGTCGGGCCGCGAAATGATGGCGAGCCGGACCGGGAGGCGTTGCACCACCTTCACCCAATTGCCGGAAGAATTCTCCGGCGGCAGCAGCGAGAAGCTGGAGCCGGTGCCGGGGCTTACGCTTTCGACCTGGGCGCTGAAGTGCGTGCCCGGATAGGTGTCGATCGTGAAGCTCGCCTTCTGCCCGGGCTGGATATGGGTGAGATCGGTTTCCTTGAAATTGGCTTCCACCCAGATATTGCTGGTCGAAACCAGGGCGAAGAGCGGCGTGGCGGCCTGGACATAATCGCCCACTTGCAGCTGCTCGACCTTGGCGGCCACACCCTCCATCGGCGCGCGCACCACGGTGTCGGCCAATTCCAGGTTGGCGCGATCGAGCGCCGCCAAAGCCTGTTTCACCGCGGGTTGATTGTCGGGCGGGGCGTCGGGATCGCCGCCCAGTTCCGCGAAAGCGCTGGCGGATTGCTCGCGCGCCGCCGCCAGCTTTTGCTTCGTCGCGGCCAGGTCATGTGCGCTCTGCTCCAGTTGCGCGCTGGAAGAAATGCCGTCGCGCTGGAGCCGGACTTGGCGGTCATATTCCTTTTGCTGATAGCTCAGCGAGTCCTGGGCGGCGGTCTCGTCCGCCAGCTTTTCGCGGTATACGGCCTTGAGCGATTGCACCTTAAGCCTTGCCGAAGCCAGCCGCGCTTCCGCTTCGCGCACCGCCACCTCAAAGCGCCGCGGATCGAGCTTGAACAGCACCGCGCCCTTGGCGACCGTCTGATTGTCATGGACATAAATCGCATCCAGCCGCGCCGAAACATTGGCGCTGATGTCGACCCGGGCGCTCTGGATATAGGCGTCGTCGGTGGAGACATAACGGCCGCCGCTCAAATAGAAATAAAGGACGATCACCGCCGCCAAAGCCGGCCCGGCGATCAAGAGCGCGCCGCGATGCCGGCTGATCCAGGCAACTGCCGATGCTTGCGGCTGCTCCTCACCCATGATTCCCTGTATGACCGGAAAGCCCCGTTGTCTCAATAGCATAGCCCAGGTAAACGAATCGGCGAGCCATGCAGGGAACAGGGCGTTCCGTGAGCGGAACGATAAATCAGGGCTGCGCCGGCACCCGGCGGTCGACCGCCACCGCAATGGCGGCAAGCACAAGGGCAAAGACCAAAAGCCCGGCAAAGCCGGGGCGATAGCTGCCGGTAAGATCGAACACAATGCCGGTGGACAAAACCGCCGCGATCAGCGCGACGCCGATCAGGGCATAACTCCAGCCCATCACCGCACCCACCCGGGCGGCGCCGAAACGGGCAGTGATCAGCGCAGGCACGGTGGGAAGCACGCCACCCAGCGCCACGCCCGCCAGCGCGGAAGCCAGCGCCAGGGCCGGATAGCTTGTGAGGAAATAGAAGATGGCCAAAGCGACCGGCAGCACCAGCAACGAACAGAAAAGAAGAAGGCGGCTGTCCCAGTAATCCGCCATCACGCCGACCAGGATTTTGGTGGCGGCGGCGGCAATGGCGAATATGGTGATCAGCAGCGCCGAGCTTGCGGCGGCGAAACCCAACTGATGTCCATAAGGAGGGATGAGCCCCACAATCGCCTGGGCAATGCCGGATGTCGCTGCAATCGCCAGGCTGGGCGCCCAGAAGCCGGGATTGCCTAAAATCTCCCGCCAGCGTCCAAAGCGCGGCGCAACCGTGCCGCCCATCCGGCCCGGTTCGCGCAGCAGGGCGCCATCGGCGCGGCCCAGATTCTCGGGGTGATCGCCAAGCCCGGCGCGGAAGGGATTGTCCTTGAGCACAAACAGCGCCGAGGTTGCGATGACGAGGAAGAGCATTGCGGCTTCGCCGAGAAGCGCCTGGCGCCAGCCATGCGCCTCGATGGCGCGAGCCAGGAAAGGCGCCATGAAGCCGCCGCCGGACGTGGCGATGGCGGCAAGGCCCAGCGCCAGTCCCCGCCGCTTGAAGAACCAGCGGGAGGCAAGCGTGGCGGTAGCCAATGATCCCAGCACCACATACCCCATCGCTGCCGGGATCAGGAGCGCCAGTATCATCATCCAAAGCGCGGGCGCGACCGCGATTACCGCCATGGCGCCGGAAAAGCAGACAATGCCCACCAAGGTGACCAACCGGATCGGATAACGGTCCAGGATGCGTCCGGCAAAAGGCGCGGCGAATATCCCGCCCAAAATGAGGAAGAGAATCCAACTGGAGGCGGCTGTACGGGAAAGGCCGAATTCGGCTTGAAGCGGCAGGACGAACAGGCCGGCCGCGTAGCTTGACGCGCCCGTGATCAGGAGCTCCGTCAAGGCCGAGGCGGCGAGCACGAACCAGCCATAATATGCCCAGGGCCTGGCGGGTATCGGCGTGGTGGTCATGGGTCCCCTTTGCCGGCATCTTAGACGGCATGCGATTGCCGGTCACAATCCCTCAGCAGGGGAGAGAATCTTCCGGCCCCTCGCCTGACGGGCGCAAGACCTTGTCGCCGCCAGGAAATAGCCCATCTGCCAAAAATTCCTGACTTGATGACTGTAGGTAAATGACTTACAATAGTTTCCGTCTTTGCCTGACGTGCGCATTATTTTTTCGTAGGTAGATTAGCCGGAGCAACGTCGCACAAGGCGGCGGGCAATAAACATAAGAATGTTCATGTAGAGGGGGATGCAATGGAGAATCTTTTTCATAAACTCATGTTGGGTGGTTCGACGGCCGCGCTGGTCGCCGCCATGCCGGCGAGCGCGCAGGCGCAGGACAAAGACATCGAACAGGTGGTGGTCTCCGCAACGCGCGTCACCAACGCCGGTAATCAGCAGCCAACCCAGGTGACGGTGGTGGG
>CAZEFQ010000205.1:0-7899 GCA_964511505.1 uncultured Rhizobium sp. | reverse complement strand
ATGGTGCCCAGGGACAGAATTGAACTGCCGACACGCGGATTTTCAGTCCGCTGCTCTACCAACTGAGCTACCTGGGCCCATGAGGGTCCGGCTTCTTAGAGGACGGCCCGCTGCCTGTCAAAAGCCCCTATTTGTCTTCTTCCTCCGGGGCTTGATTGGGGCTCTCGGCCGCCTCGGCCTCTTCCGGGCCGGCCGGAATCACGTAGCCGCCCTTGAGCCAGCGCCCCAGATCGAGGTCGGCGCAGCGCCCCGAACAGAAGGGCGCATATTTGCCGGCGGCCGGTTTGCCGCAGATCGGGCAGGCCGGCTTGGGCATGCTCTTAGCGTGGTCTGACATCGAAACCTTCTCTTGGGAAATTCCCTTCTGCGAACGTGACCCGGCCGACGCCGCGTCGCGCCAGCGCGGGCGCGATCTCGTCCCGGCGCGCGTTGAGCCAGGCCGCCACCTCGGGCGCGGCTTCGGCGAGGATCTCCCGCCCCGGCGCGGCGCGCGCTTCCTTTTCCACGCGGCGCAGCACCGCCATCGCCGCGCCCTCGGTGGAGGCGACACGGCCGGCGCCATGACAGGCCGGGCAGGGCGCCCGCGTCTGATGCGCGATGGAATCGCGCACCCGCTTGCGGGTGATCGCCACAATACCGAACTCGGTCATGGGCGAGATCATCACGGGGGCGCGGTCGAAGGCGAGGCTCTCTTCCAGTGCCGCCAGAATGGCGGCGACATGACCGGACTCCCTGAGATGGATGAAATCCACCACGATCAGCCCGCCGATGCCGCGCAAGCGTATCTGGCGGCCGATCTCCCGCGCCGCTTCCAGATTGACGATGTGCCCGGTCTCTTCCAGGCCGCTGCCGGCGAAGCGTCCGGAATTGACGTCGATCGCGGTCAGGCCCTCCGTAGGCTCGACGGTGATCCAGCCGCCGGAAGGAAGCTCGACCTTGGGAAGCGCGAGCGCCGCGATCTCGTCCTCGAACGGCGCCAGCACCGGTTCTGTCGCCATTTCGATCAAGGCTTCGGCGTGCGCCATGGCGCGGCGGCAATAGGCGCGCGCTTCTTCGGCCGCTCCCGCATCGTCGATCACAACCCGCGCCACATTTCCCCGCACCCAATCGCGCAGCAGTTTTTCGACCGCGCCGAGATCGTGGTGCATAAGCGCCGGCGCACGCGCGGTCTTGCGTTTCTCTTCGATGCCGCGCCAGATCTCTCCAAGACCAAGCGCATCCTCCACCAGTTCGTCCAGCGAGGCGCCGAGCGCGGCGGTGCGGAAAATATAGCCGGCGCCTTTGCCCGTCCGCGCCAGCAATTGCTCGCCCAGCGCCGCCAGGGCGGGACGCGCCTCCTCCGCGATATGGCGGGAGAACATCAGGCCTTCCTGGCCGGGCATCATCACCACCAGGCGCCCGGGGAGGGTGACGCTGGCCGAAAGCCGCGGGCCTTTCTCGCCGATCGGCTCCTTGACCACCTGGACCAGCACCGCATCGCCTTCGCGCACGCAGCCGCCGATATCGGCGTTTTCCGTTTTCGCCAGCGGCAGGGCATCGCGCAAAGCCAGAAAGCCGCTGCGTTTATGCCCCACATCCACGAAGGCCGCCTGCATGCCGGGCATCACGCGGGAAACCCGGCCCAGGATCATGTCGCCAATCGGGCTGCCGCCGATGCGGCGCTCGCAGGAAAATTCCTGCAGCTTTCCGTCCGCCACCAGGGCGGCGCGGATTTCACCGGCCCCGGCCTCGATGAGGACTTCGACCGTCATGGGATAACTCAATAGCGTTCGCGTTTACGCTATCACATAACCGCTGCCCGCTAACAGCCGCACGGTTTCCGCCAGGGGCAGGCCCACCACATTGGAATAGGAACCGGAAATCGCCTTCACGAATGTTTCGGCCCGGCCCTGGATGGCGTAGCCGCCGGCTTTGCCCAAGCCTTCGCGGGAGTCGATATAGGATTGGATTTCCCGTGGCGAGAGGCGCAGGAAAGAAACACGGGTCATGACGATGCGGGTGCGCAGTTTGCCGTCGGGAGAAATCAGCGCCACGGCGGTCGTCACCTGGTGCCGGCGTCCCGACAAAAGTTCAAGACAGGCACGGACTTGATCCGCATTATTGGGCTTTCCGAGAATGCGGCGGCCGGCAGAAACAACCGTGTCGGCGGCTAAAACATAGTCTTTGTGTTTCAGGGCGACGGCTTGGGCTTTTTCGACCGCGAGGCGCAGTGCGTGGGCACGCGGCTGTTCGCCTTTCTTTACGCTTTCGTCGATGGTGGCGGGGATGATGGCGTCCGGAACGATGCCGGCCTGGGCCAGCAGCGCCTTCCTGCGCGGACTCTCGCTCGCAAGAATAAGCCTTGAAGTCGAGGATGGGGGCACTTAACGGAAGCGATAGGTGATGCGGCCCTTGGTGAGGTCGTAAGGGCTCATTTCCACCATCACCTTGTCGCCGGTCAGGACCCGGATGCGGTTCTTGCGCATCTTGCCCGCGGTATGGGCGATGATCTCGTGGCCATTTTGAAGCTTGACCCGGAAATTCGCGTTGGGGAGCAATTCGCTGACCGTGCCCTCGAACTCCAGCAATTCTTCCTTGGCCATTGACCCTCAAATTATGCGTTGCGGCGGGCGGTTCAATCGCACCGGGCGGGAGAAAAATCAAGGAGAATCAAGCTTTGGGCCGCGCAAATCGCGTATGGAGGCGGCTCAAAAGATCGTCGCGCACGGCACGATAGGCGGCCAGGCGCTGCTCCCGGCCGCCTTCGATGGCGGTGGCGTCCGCCGTCGGCCAATATTCCACCACCACGCGGGCGGCGCGGCTCCATTCCAGCGCATTGTGATGCGCTTCGGGCGAGAGGGTGAGGATCAGGTCGAAATGGCCGGGCTTGAATTCGCGGAAGGAGCGGGGCCGATGTCCCGACAGGTCCCGGCCCAGCTCCGCCATCGCCGCGATCATCAACTGGTCGGGCTCGCCGGGATCGATGCCCGCGGATGCCACGGTGAGATCGGGGCGCAGGCCTTTCAGCAGGCAAGCGGCCATGGGCGAGCGCACGGCATTCTGGGTGCAGGTGAAGAGGACCGCGCGCGCCATGGTCAGCCTTTCATGTGGAGCACGCAGAGCAGGGTGAAAAGGCGCCTTGCGGTGTCGAAATCCACTTCCACCTTGCTCTCCAGCCGCTTCCTGAGGAGGGCGGCGCCCTCGTCATGCAAGGTGCGGCGGCCCATGTCCAGCGCCTCCACCTGCGAGGGGGCGGCGGTGCGGATGGCCTTGTAATAAGTCTCGCAGACCAGGAAATAATCCTTGATGACTTTGTGGAACGGGGTGAGCGAAAGCGAGAGCTTGCCGTGAGGCTCGTCGGCCTGACCATCCGGCTGCTTGATCTCAAGCAGCAGGCGGTTTTCCGCCACGCCCAGGTGAAGATGATAGGGCCCGCCATGGGAGCCTTTGGGGCGGAAGAAATTCTCTTCCAGGATGTCAACAATGGCGACATCGCGCTCCTGCTCGATCGCTTTGGACCGGGCGATCACGGTGCGCTCATCGAGCGCCACGCCCGCGATGCGGTAGTGCGAGGTCATCTACTGATGGTTCAGGCGGGCGGCGATGGAGCGGGCATGCGCCTCAAGCCCCTCGGCTTCCGCCAGCGTGATCGCCTCAGGCCCCAGCTTGTTCACCGCGGCGCTGTTGAGCGAGAGAAGCGTGGTGCGCTTCATGAAATCCAGGACCGACAGGCCGGAGGAGAAACGCGCCGAGCGGGAGGTGGGCAGCACATGATTGGGCCCGGCGATGTAATCGCCCATGGCTTCGGGCGTGTGCCTGCCCAAGAAGATCGCGCCGGCATGGCGGACCTTGGAGAGGATCACGCGCGGCTCGGCGGTGGCGATCTCCAGATGCTCGGGCGCGAAGGAATCGGAAAGTGCTGCGGCATCATCCAGATTTTGCACCACGATGATGCCGCCATGATCGTTCCAGCTTCTGGAGGCGATGTCCCGGCGCGGGAGAAGCGCCAGGGCGCGGTCGCAAGCGGCCGCCACTTTCTGCGCGAACTCCTCATTGTCGGTGATCAGGATGGATTGGGACGACGTGTCGTGCTCCGCCTGGCTCAACAGGTCGGCGGCGATCCAGTCGGGTTTGTTGGCGGCATCGGCGATCACCAGGATTTCCGACGGCCCGGCGATGGAATCGATGCCGACATGGCCGAAGACTTCGCGCTTGGCGGCGGCGACATAGGCATTGCCGGGGCCGACGATCTTGTCCACGGGGGCAATGGTCTTGGTGCCATAGGCGAGCGCGGCCACGGCCTGCGCCCCGCCGATGCGATAGACCTCGCTGATGCCGGCGCGCTTGGCGGCGGCCAGCACCAACGGATTTATTTTTCCGCCGCTGGCCGGGGTCACCATCACGATGCGGCGCACGCCCGCGACCTTGGCAGGAATGGCGTTCATCAACACCGATGAGGGATAGGCGGCGGTGCCGCCGGGAACATAGAGCCCCACGCTGTCAACCGGCGTCCAGCGCCAGCCCAGTTCTGCCCCGGTATCGTCAATGAAATGCGCGCCTTCGGGAAGCTGGCGCTTGTGATAGGCCTCGATCCGGGTGGCGGCGGTGGCGATGGCGGCGTCCTGTTCCTTGCTCACCGGCACATCCAGTTCGGCAGGCGAAAGACGCAAAGTGGCAAAGGAAATGCCGGCGCGGTCGAACTTGTTGGTGAGTTCGACCAGGGCGACATCCCCACGCGCCTTCACATCGGCGATAATGGTTTTCACCTGGGCGGCGACGTCTTCCTCCACCTGGTTGCGGGAATGGAGCAGGGCCTGGAAATCGGCGGCGAAATTCTTGTCCGCCATGTTGAGTAAACGTGGTTGGTTTCTTGATGTGTCCTTGGCCATCACGCGTCCCGCTCATGATCGGGCCCACCATGATCAGGCCTTCCGCGGGCTTCCCAGGGCCCGGTCAGGTCGGAGAGTTCGGCGTCAATGCATTCCACGGAGAGGCGGAAGGCGCCGCCGCCCGCCAGCAGCAATTCGATCACGCCGCCGGGGTCACTGGCAGGATCGCGGCCGTCTTCGCCGGCGCTTTCGCCGGACCGGTTGGGGGTGAACTTGATGGCGAGGAGCGAGACCACCGCTTCGGGCAGGCCCTGCTTGATATATTGCGACTCCACCTTCAGCACAGAGCCGAAATTCAGGCCGGCGCGCACGCGCGTGCCCTTCTCTCCCTTGCTGTCTTCCCAGCGATAGCGGTTGAGCAGCATGGCGAAGCGGCGCTGGCGCGGCAGCCAGGCCACGTCTTTCAGCTTGGCGGTGGCGTCCTGCAGCCGGGCGGAGATGATCTCAAGATCCTCGGCGTCGGCGGCGGCCAGTTTGGGCGAACCGGGCGGGGTCATTCGCTTTCCCGCACGATGTCGGCGCCGACGCCGGAGAGTTTCTCTTCCAGCCGGTCGAAGCCGCGGTCCAGGTGATAGACGCGGTTGACGATGGTTTCGCCTTCCGCCACCAGGCCGGCCAGGACGAGGCTGACCGAGGCGCGCAGGTCGGTCGCCATCACCGGCGCGCCCTTCAACTTTTCCACCCCGCGCACGGTGGCGGAATCGCCATGGACGCGGATGTCGGCGCCCAGCCGCCCCAGTTCGGGCACATGCATGAAGCGGTTCTCGAAAATGGTTTCGCGGATCACGGAGGCGCCTTCGGCCACCGTCATCAAGGTCATGAACTGGGCCTGGAGATCGGTGGGAAAGCCGGGATAGGGCGCGGTGGTGATGTCGATCGCCGCCGGGCGCGCGCCGTTGCGGTGGACGGAGAGGCCGCGATTGGTTTCGCGCACATCGGTGCCGATCTGCTGGAGCAGGCCCAAGGGCGTCGCCAGGTGATCGCGGCGGGCGCCGATCAATTCCGCCTCGCCGCCCGCGATGGCGACGGCGATGGCATAGGTGCCGGCCTCGATGCGGTCGGGCATCACGGCGTATTCCGTGCCGTGGAGTTCGGGCACGCCCTGGATGGTGAGTTCGGCGCCGCCCAGGCCCGAGATCTTCGCGCCCATGGCGTTCAAGGCAAGGCAGAGGTCTTGAATCTCAGGCTCGCGCGCGGCGTTGCCGATCACGGTCTCGCCCTTCGCCAGCGTGGCCGCCATCAGCGCGGTTTCGGTGGCGCCGACCGAGACTTTGGGGAAGACGATGCGCCCGCCTTTCAGGCCGCGTTTGGCGGTGGCGATGACATAGCCGTCGGCCAGGGTGACGTCAGCGCCCAGGGCCTCCAGCGCCTTCAGGTGGAGATCGACGGGGCGGGCGCCGATGGCGCAGCCGCCAGGAAGCGAAACCTTGGCCTCGCCGGAACGCGCCAGCAGCGGGGCCAGCACCTGGAAGCTGGCGCGCATCTTCCGCACCATGTCGTAGGAGGCGAAGGTGGAGGAGAGGGTTTGGGCGTGGAGCCGGTAGCTATCGCCTTCGCCGAGGGCGCGGCCCGGGGTGCGGGTGAGGTTGAGGCCGAAGCTGCGCAGCAGCTCGGCCATGGCGCGGACATCGGCCAGGCGGGGAACATTGGTGAGGGTGACGGGTTCGGCGGTGAGGAGAGCGGCCGCCATCAGCTTCAGCGCCGCGTTCTTGGCGCCGCTGATGGGGATTTCGCCTTTCAGGCGGTTTCCGCCCTTGATCCTGATCCGGTCCACGTCTCACCCTTTGGCCGCTTGGCCCTTCAATGGGAACGCCCCTCATGGGAATGAAAGAGGCGAAAGGCAAGAGGGATTAGGGCAGATCGGGGCCGCGAATGCCCGCTCAGTTCCTGGGCCGGGGCGGCTTTTCCCCTTGTGATACAGGGGATTTAGAGGAGTTTTCCACAGGGGCGGGAGGGGGTTCCGCCTGGTCCGTCGGGGCCTGTTTGCGGCGCTTGAGGTTGGCGCGCAGCGCCGCCGCCAGCTTTTCGGGAGAGGATTTGGCCATGGGGTCGCCGGTGCCTGCTCAAGAGGTTTTGGAGCGCAGCTTTCCAAGCCGGAAGGCATACGATATAGGACCCGCCACCTTTGCTTCGGGGCTTCGCTCCGGGTTAAGGGTTTTCGGGTTAAGCTCCTGAAATACCACGAAGGATGCCGTAGTAGCGTAGTGGTAGCGCAATCCCTTGGTAAGGGATAGGTCGTGAGTTCGATTCTCACCTACGGCACCATCAAAAAAGCCCGCGTCTTGCGACGCGGGCTTTTTTGATGGGGCCGTGCCAAGCCGGCCCACGCGACAGCGTCTTTGGGCCGGCGCGGCAGTGCCTCAACCAGCTCCAGACAATTAAATAAGTCCGCGCGCAGCGCGGGCTTTTTTGATGGTGCCGTGCCAAGCGACAGCGTCATGCCGGGCGCGGCAGGCAGAATAAAGCGCCCTAATGCTCCGGAACAACAGGTTGGAAGGCGTGGGACGGATCAATCGTCTTCGTGTAAACTTTGATGGGCTGTTCAAAATCTCAATCCAGAAACTAGGTCCACATTGTTGCGTACCAACCGAGAAGGGGGGCGACAGTGCCGAACAAGCGCGTTGTCATTCGTTACCGCGAATTTTCCGATCCAGTTGGAGCGACAGACGGCGACACGCTCGAAGTCGCCCTCCGGACGGCCCTACAAAAGAGGGAAAACAACATTTCGATAGGGTCTCGCTGGGCCAAACGCATTAGGCGCGATCCCAACGACAACCACGAACACATGGTTGCAAATCACGTGCGGGACGGCGGCACCTATATTTTTGGCAACTTGGTGGCCTACACCTTGGGGCGCGATCAGGCCGTTTTAGTTGAGAACTCCAACGCACCAGAAGCTGACATTCAGCAACTTCCTGCGCCCGCCCAAAAACAGTTTGTAAACTCCATGATGTTTTGGATGATTACGGACAACCATGTGTTCGTCCTGCGTCACGGACAACTAAATCCCCCTGATCTTGAAGTCTATTTG
>CAZEFQ010000204.1:0-10971 GCA_964511505.1 uncultured Rhizobium sp. | reverse complement strand
CACCGGCATGTCCATGCACGGCGCCTTTGGCGCTTACGGCATGAACCGCGATTCCTCCGGCACAAGCTGGCAGCCGGACATCGCCCCCGCCATGGGCGGGATGGCGATGAGCGGCGGCTGGATGCTGATGAAGGAGGCGCGCGTCACCGGCATCCTGGACAGTCAAAGCGGTCCGCGCGGGGACAGCCAGGCATTCGCCAGCGGCATGGGCATGCTGATGGCGCAGAAGGATTTGGAGAACCGCGATACGCTCGGATTGCGTGCCATGCTCAGCATCGACCCCTTGATGGGCAGGCGCGGTTATCCGCTCCTGCTCCAAAGCGGCGAAACGGCGGATGGCGTGACCCATCTGGTGGACCGCCAGCATCCGCATGACTTGTTCATGGAGCTGGCCGGCACTTACAGCCATCCGCTGTCCCAAACCGACTCCGTTTTCCTATATGCGGGCTATCCCGGCGAGCCCGCGCTGGGCCCCTCCGCCTATATGCATCGCGTCTCCGGGATGGATAATCCGGAAACCCCGATCACCCACCATTGGCTGGATTCGACCCACATCACCTATGGCGTGGTCACCGCAGGCTGGGTGCATGACGATTGGAAGCTGGAAGCGTCGCAATTCACCGGCCGCGAACCCGACCAGTTCCGGTTCGACTTCGATCCGGCGCGCTTCGATTCCACCAGCCTGCGGCTTTCCTTCAATCCCGATCCCAGCTGGTCGCTCCAAATCTCCGGCGGCTTCCTCAAGAGCCCGGAAGCCTTGACGCCCTCCATCAATGAACAGCGCCTCACCGCCAGCGCCACTTACGACACGCCATTGGACGACGAGGCATCCCTTGCCGTCACGCTCGCCTTCGGCAACAAGCATCTCTCCGATGGCACCGGCCTCAGCGCCGGCCTGATCGAGGCGGCGTACAAGCCGTCCGATCCCTGGACGATCTTTGCCCGCGCCGAAGCCTTGCAAAGCGACGAACTGACGGCCGACGACCGGGTACACAAGGCCGGGAAAATTGCCCTGGGCGCGGTCCATGACTGGGAGCTCGCCGATCATCTGAAGCTTGGCCTGGGGGGCGTTTATGATTTCGATTTCGCGCCCCGGTCGGGGTCTTATGGCGGCGGCCCGCATGGCGCTATCGGCTTTCTCCGCCTGATCGCGGACTGAGCAGGCCAGTCAGCGACGGACCCACGCCTTTTCCGGCAAGGCCTTAGCTGGAATGTGACGGCTTAACCACGCTTCCATGATGACGGCGATAACAGTTGCGTCACCGAAATGTCTCAACTTCACGCCAGCCCCTTCCGTGCTATAGTGTTTTCTTCGCTCTGGGCGGGCCACGTTTGTGACAACCATTTCCACCGGTCGCTGGGAAGCGTCCGCCGTTGTGGCGGATGAATTCGTGACTGCGCCTGCGGCCAAGCCGGCCATGGAGCATGCGGAGCCTGCGCTGGAAGACAAAAAAAACAACCAGGCGCTGGCCACGGCCTTGAGTTGGGGCGAAATTCTGTGGATTACCAAGCAGAAGCCCGTGGTTGGGGCAGTGGCCAGCCTCCACGTCAATCCCGATGACAGGCTCTTGCCGCTTTTCCTGATCCCCTCCCTTCCCCAGCTTTCCACCGATTACCTTGCCCTGGCGGAGATGACCGACCCCCGCCAGCCCCTGTTCACGGTCTATCTGCCTTCCGCCCGCCGCACGGCAGAAGGTGAAACTTCCGTCGAGGCTCTTGCCGAATTTTATGCCGCGGAGATCGACCGCTTCCGGCCCGAAGGCCCGCTTGCCCTGGGCGGCTGGTCAGCCGGCGCGCCCTTCTCCGCCGCCATCGCGCAATGCCTGACCGGGCGCGGCCGCGATGTCCGCCTTCTGGTGATGATTGACGGCGCCCCGCCCGCCTTGCCTCTGCCTGCCGCCTCGCTTGTCGAAAAGATAAAGATACTCGGCCATGCCGTTGCCGGCTTCGGCGCGGACGTGGCCGATCTGGGCACAAGCCTGGTGCGCCATGTGCGCTTCCGGCCCAAAGGCTATTCGCTGAGCCGCGCCTTCAATTCGGCTTGGCAGAATTCCGTCATCCGGCTGGATTGCGCCGTGGCCGGCACGGTGTTGAAAAGCCGGCTGGGCATGAAGGTGCCGGAGGAGAGCCGCGTGCGCCCGGCCGAGATCGCCAAGACCATCAAAAGCCTTCCCCCTGTCCACCGCAGCTATTGCATGAAGCTTTACGATGCGGCCTGTGCCTACCGGCCGCGCCAGGCTTCCGCCCGCTCGGTGCTGGTGTTCGAAGCCACCAAGGAGCCCGACCGCTCCCTCAACAGCGTCGCCCGCAAATGGGCCTCCATCGCCCGCGACGTGAAAACCGTCACAATCAAGGGATCGCACATGTCCATCGTCAGGCCGCCGGACGGGCTTCCCCTGGCGCGTGAACTCTGCCATGCCCTGCGTGAGGCCTCCCGGGACATCAGGTGAATCCGGTTTCGAAGTCATCGCCTGTCTTTGGGCGCGGCATGACGGTGGCGCTGCTGGTGGCGCTGGCCCTGGCGGCAGGGGTCTTGGCCATTCGTGGTGTCGATGAGAACAGCCTCAAAGCCGCACTGTTCATCACCGCCCGCTGGTCTTTCCTGTTCTTCTTCCTCGCCTATGCCGGCGGGGCGCTCAACCGGCTTTCCGGCAACCGCTTTGCCTTCCTGAAGCGCGGGCGGGAACACGGCCTTGCCTTCGCCTCCGCCCACCTGGTGCATCTGGGCCTGGTGGCCTGGCTCTGGATCATTCTTCATCACGCGCCGCTGCCCCTTTTCGGCGTTGTCTTCTTCGGAGGGGCTGTCGCCTTCACCTATTTTCTCGCAGCGCTTTCATTCGGGCCCTGGTCTCAGGCGATGCGCCGGCCCGGTGTGAGGCTCCTGGTCCTTCTCGGCCTCAATTACATCCTGCTGGCCTTTGCCAGCGATTTCCTTCGCGGCGCCGCCACAGCACTCGGCTCCAAAGGCTCGCCGCGCCAGCTGCTCGAATATCTGCCCTTCGCGGCGCTTTGCATCCTCGCCCCGTTGTTGCGCCTGGCGGCGTCGTCGCTGAAAAAGCCGCAACCACTCGCCGCCGAATAGCGCCTTTTCGCCGGGCGAGTGCTAGATTCTTCCCATGCACGCCATGATCCTGCGCCGGCCGCGCACCCAGCTTGAAGGCACGGAACTGCCCGATCCCGTTCCCGGTCCGGGCGAGGTCCGTGTCGCGGTCTCCGCCTGCGGTGTCTGCCGCACCGACCTGCATGTGGTGGATGGCGAGCTGGTGCATGCCAGGCTTCCCATTATCCCGGGCCACGAAATTGTCGGCCGCATCGATGCTCTTGGCGAAGGCGTCACCGGCCTTTCCACCGGCCAGCGCGTCGGCATTCCTTGGCTGGGCCACACTTGCGGCCATTGTTTTTATTGCGTGAGCGGCCGCGAAAATCTCTGCGATTTTCCGCTTTTCACCGGCTATACGCGCGACGGCGGCTACGCCACCAAGGCAATCGCCGACGCCCGCTACACATTCGATCTCGGCGAAGAAGGCGAAGACGCCCACCTGGCGCCCTTGCTCTGCGCCGGGTTGATCGGCTGGCGCTCCCTGGTGATGGCGGGCGACGCCAAAAATGTGAGGAACCTGGGGCTCTACGGCTTCGGCGCCGCCGCCCATATCATCACCCAGGTGGCGGTAAGCCAGGGCCGCAGGGTTTTCGCCTTCACCCAGAAAGGCGACGGCAAGGGACAGGCTTTCGCACGTTCCCTGGGCGCAGCCTGGGCCGGCGGCTCGGACGAAATGCCGCCGCGGCCGCTGGACGCCGCGATCATTTATGCCCCGGTCGGCATGCTGGTGCCCCAGGCGCTCAAAGCCCTGCGCAAGGGCGGACGCGTGGTTTGCGCCGGCATCCATATGAGCGACATCCCATCCTTTCCCTACGATCTCTTGTGGGAAGAGCGGGAAATCGTCTCGGTCGCCAATCTGACCCGGCAGGACGGGCTCGATTTCCTCAAACACGCGCCTCAAATCAAGACCAGCGTCACGCTTTACAATCTCGCCGACGCCAACCGCGCCCTTTCCGACCTCAGAGCGGGCCGCTTCGAAGGCGCCGCGGTGCTGGTTCCCTAATCGAGAATCTCAGGCCCTCAAGCTGGCATCGTGACGGTCGCGCTCGCCATCCACCGGGCAGACGATGCCGGACAGGGTCGTGCCCGCCGCATCGGCGGAATAGAAGCGCGCCGCATCGGCAATGGAAAGAATCCCCACCAGCCTCTTGTCCTTGTTCATCACCGGCAGCCGCCGCACCTGGATTTCCGCCATATTCTCCAGCGTGTCGTCCAGGTCTTCGTCCTCGAAACAATATTTCACCTTGCCTGTCATGGCGTCGCGTACCTTGGATTTGCCGTCGCCGCCCTTGGCGACGCAGCGGGTGACGATGTCGCGGTCGCTGATCATGCCGATCAGCCGGTCATTTTCCGCCACCGGCAGGATGCCGATATTCTCCTGCGCCATGATTTCCGCCGCTTTTTGCACCGTGTCGTTCGCGTTCACGAGCCGGCAATTCTTTGACATGACCTCACGCACCTGCATGGCTTGCCTCCGGGGTTAAGGAATGACGCCCAAAACCATCAAATGGCGCAGCCGCCGAAACGTTCCTGAGGAACATCTCCCGGAAAATTATTCTCGCCGGGACGCCAGGAACCCCGGGTTCAAAGCTGTGTCAGCTGGGTCAGCTTCACATTCTTGAACGGCAAAGACCGTATCCGCTTGCCGGTGGCATTGAAGATGGCGTTCGCCACCGCCGCCGCGATCGGCGCCACGGAACATTCGCCCACCCCGCCCCATTTGGGCTTGCCCTGGCCGTCCACCCCGCCGGTCAGCGCCAGTTCCGCCTTCACGTCCGGCGAATCCGCCAGCCGGACCATGCGGTATTTGTCGAAATTGCTTTCCTGCGGCGCGCCGTCCTTGACGGTGACCTCGCCATAGAGCATCGCGGTCAATCCAAAGATCACCCCGCCCTCGATCTGCGCTTCCACCAGATTGGGGTTCACCACATGATAGGCATCGGTTGCGGCATAAACCTTCGTCACCCGCACCACGCCATCATTCGCCACGCTGACTTCCGCGACATGCCCGCCGATGGCGCCATGATTGTCGGCGATGGAAATCCCCCGTCCCATGCCCTTGGGCAAGGGCGTGCCCCAGTTGCTCATCTCCTTGAGTTTGTTCAAGACCGACAGCGAATCCTTGCGGTCGGTGAGCGACATGCGGAATTCCAGCGGGTCCTTGCCCGCCGCATGCGCCAGCTCGTCGATGAAGCTTTCCATGTAGAAAGTGTTCTGCGAACCGCCCACCGAGCGCCAATAGCTCACCGGGATATGCGTGTTCTTGAGATTGAGGCCCATATACCAGTTGGGCACCTTGTTATAGGGCACGCTGGGCCCCAACCCTTCCGTCGCCGTGCCGTCAATGCCGTTGGCGGGCGCGCGCGGATCGGCGGAACGCTGGATCGAACCGCAGGCGCTTTCCACATGGATCGCTTCCAGGTGGCCGTCCGCCGTCAGCACGCCTTTCATCCGCACCGCCGATTGCGGCCGGAAACGGTCGGCCCGCATGTCCTGTTCGCGCGACCACAAAAGCTGCAGCGGTTCGGTAATGTTCGCCTGCTTCACGATCCGGATCGCCTGGCGCAGTTCGTCGCCATTGGAGCGCCGGCCAAAGCCGCCGCCCAGATACATCTGGTGGAAATAGACCTGTTCGGGTTTCACCCCGGCCCATTCCGCCGCCGACATGGCGTTGGAAAGGGCGGTCTGCGAGCCCATCCACACATCAAGCCGCTCGCCCTCCAACTGCACTGTGGCGTTGCAAGGCTCCATGGTGGCGTGCGCCAGGAGGGGCGTATCATACACCGCCTCGACAACATTCCTGGCATTTTTCACCGCCGCCTTGGCGTCACCGTCATCGCGCACCGTCACCATCGGCCCGTCCAGCGCCGCACGATATTCTTCCGCGAATTGCGCGCTGTTCGTCTTCGCCGCCGCCCCGCCGTCCCATTCGATCTTCAGCGCCTTCAAGGCCTGGTTGGCACGCCAGAAATTGTCGGCCACCACCGCCACGGCATCGTCCAGCTTCACCACCTGCTTGACGCCGCGCATGGATTTGGCGGCGCTGTCATCCACCGACACGACTTTCCCGCCCGGCACCGGCGAGCTCCAGATCGAGGCGAACAACTGTCCCTTCTCATGCACGTCGATGCCATATTTGGCCGTGCCGTTGGACTTGATCGCGGAGTCGAGCCGCGGCTGGCGCGTGCCCGCCAGCTTGAATTCCTCCGGCGCTTTGATCTTGGGCTCGCTGGCAAGCTGCACCTTCGCCGCTTCCGCCGCCAATTCGCCATAGCGCAGGCTCTTCCCGCTGGCGGCATGATGCACCTGGCCCTTCGCAGCCGTGCAGGTATCCGGGGCCACATTCCAACGCTTGGCCGCCGCCGCAATCAGCCGCGCCCGCGCCGAGGCGCCGCCCTGCTGCACATATTCGAAGGTGGTGCGGATGCCGCGGCTCCCCACCGTCAGCATGTCGCGATAGACGTTGTTCTCGCGGATGTTCCGGTTGACCGAGGCGAACTCGACTTTCACTTTCTTCCAGTCGCATTCCAGTTCTTCGGCAAGCAGCATGGGCAGACCGGAGCCGGTCCCCTGCCCCATCTCCGCCATCGGGCAGCGCAACACCACGCTGTCGTCGGGATTGACCACCACCCAGGCATTGATCTCATGGGGACCGGCCGCGTCGTCCGCCCAATAGCGGGCGCCCATTTCGGGCGCCGCGGCGCGGGCCTGGCCCGGCATGGCAAAGCCCAGCGCCAACCCGCCCATCGCGCTGGTGCCAGTGACGACAAACTGCCTGCGGGAAAGAGTCTTTTCCATGATCACACCTTCGCCGCTTCGTGAATGGCGCGGCGCACCCGCACATAGGTGCCGCAGCGGCAGATATTGGTGATGGTGTTGATGTCCGCGTCGGTGGGGTTGGGTTTTTCCTTCAACAGCGCCACCGCCGCCATGATCTGGCCGGACTGGCAATAGCCGCATTGCGGCACGTCTTCCTTGATCCACGCCGCCTGAACCGGATGAGGCTTCTCCGGCGTGCCCAACCCTTCAATGGTGGTGATCGCTTTTCCCACCGCCGCCGAGACCGGCGTCACGCAGGAACGCACCGCCTTGCCGTCGATGTGCACGGTGCAGGCGCCGCACTGGGCGATGCCGCAGCCATATTTGGTCCCGGTCAGCCCCAACTCGTTGCGGATGGCCCAGAGCAGCGGCATCTCCGGTTCGACGTCCAGTGCATGGCTTTTTCCGTTGACAATGAGAGTAGGCATCAGGCCTCCGCGCGAAGCAGGCAAAATCATTGTAACAACAGCCGCTTCTTCCTCCCAAGTGCTGCTTGAAACATAGCCAAAACATGGGATTGCGCTTCCCGCATACCGTGATATGAGTCTGTATATAACGCGACTGCAAGGCGCCGGGACAAGAGGGAAAACCGCTTTGAACATGCCAACGGGGCGGCCAAGTGCCACCATCATGCGTCTTTTGGCGGGAGCCAGCCTTACCGCGTTGCTGACTGCCGGCGGCCCGGGCGCAGAAGCGGCCGATCAGGACATTGAAGAAATCCTCGTCACCGGCGCCTATGCCGCACCCAACTCGGCCCTCCCCAAATTGCCGGAGCCGCTGCTGGACACGCCCATCTCGGTCACCACCGTCACGGGTCAACTGATGTCCGACCGCGGCGACACCAATCTCAATGATGCCCTGCGCAACGCGCCCGGCGTCACCCTGGCATCGAACGAATCCAGCTTCATGGGCAACGTTCCCTATATAAGGGGATTTTCCGCGCGCACCGACATGTTTCTGGACGGCATGCGCGACATCGGCATGTATTACCGCGATCCTTTCAACATGGCCCAAGTCGAAGTGCTGGAAGGGCCGGACTCCATCCTGTTCGGGCGCGGCTCGACCGGCGGGGTGGTGGAACAGGACAGCAAGACGCCCCAACTGGAGCAATTCGCAAACGCCAGCGCAAGCGGCGGCACCAATGCTCTTTTGCGGGCAACCGGCGATATGAACATTCCCCTTGACGGTTTGGGCACGCCGGCGGCGCTGCGCATCAATGTGATGGGCAACACCAACAAAGTGGCGGATCGCGACATCGCACAATATAACCGCTTCGGCGTGGCCCCCAGCCTGGCGCTGGGCCTTGGCACGCCGACCCGGCTCACCGTCAGCTACTTTTACCAGGGCGATGCCGACACGCCCGATTTCGGCGTGCCCTGGTATTTCGGCAAGCCCGCGCCCGTCCCGCGCCGCAATTATTACGACTTCCGGAGCGACCGGGAGAGAACCAACGCCGATATCGGCACGGTCAAGCTGGAGCATGACGCCTATGACTGGCTCACGTTGAACGCCGTGAGCCGCTATGCGGCCTATGGGCGCTTCGAAACCACGGCCAAGCCGGGCCTGGCAGCCAGCGTCACGCCATCGACGCCGCTGGCTTCCGCCGGCGTCGCGCTCAACCACTTCACCTTGCGAAGCGTCGAAACCCAATTTCAGAACCAGGTGAACGCACTCGCCAAATTCGCCACCGGCGATATCCGGCATGACCTGGTCGCGGGTGCCGAATATGACTTCGAAACCTCCGATCCCCGCTATTACACCGACAACGGCCTCACCAACACCCTGCTGAACCCGGACGAAAACCAGGCCTTCAAGCCCACCCTCACCTTCCAGCGGGCGGATATCAACACCACCACCAATACCGAAGGCGCCTATCTCGCCGACACGATGAAGCTGGACCGGTGGCAATTGACCCTGGGCGCCCGCATCGACCGTTTCTCGGTGCACTTCCTCGACAAAGCCTTTGGCGCGCCGCCGGCGGTCGTCAATGTCGTGACCGCGGTCAATGTCAAGAACCGCGAAGACACGCTGCCTTCCTGGCACGCCGCGCTGATCTACAAGCCGGTGGAGAACGGCACCTTTTATCTCACATACGGAACATCCTTCAATCCATCCGCGGAGACTCTGGACATCATCAACAGCTTCACCAGCTTCAGCCTGAACAACGAGAATATCGGCCCCGAGCGCAACCAGACCATCGAGCTGGGCACCAAATGGGCAATCGGCGGCGTGGTGGCCAACGCTTCGCTGTTCGAGACCGACAAGGTCAATGTCCGCATTCCCGATCCCTCCATTCCCGGCTTCAACACCTTGGGAGGCAATCAGCGCGTGCAGGGGTTTGAGCTGAACCTCCAGGGCAAAATCATGGAGGGCTGGAATGTCAATCTCGGCTACGACTATCTCTCCAGCGGCACCACCAGGACCGCGCCCGGCGGACCGGTGGCGGGATTTCCCCTGGTTTTCACGCCGCACAACAATCTCAAATTCTGGACGACCTACCAGGTCTTGCCGGACCTGGAGATCGGCGGCGGCGGCGAATATGTCGGCTCACGCTATGCCCAGACCAGCGTGCCGGTGGAACTGGTTCCCGATTACATGACCTTCGATGCAATGGCCAAATATAAAATCAACGACCAGATGGAGGTGCAGCTCAATGCCTATAACCTGACCGATCGCCTTTATTACGACATGGCGCATTTCGCCTTCGTCGTGCCGGGCGCAGGGCGCTCCGCCATGCTGACGCTGAATTATCATTCCTAGTTCTAGCTGTCGGCCCAGAAGCGCAGCAGATTATGATAGACGCCCGCCAGCCTCAGCGCTTCCTCATGCTGCGCGCTGCCCTGTCCGCCCAACTTCTGGACGAGGGTATCGACCTCATACAGCACCGCCCGCTGTTCATTGTCGCGCACCATGCTCTGGATCCAGAAGAAGGAGGCGAGCCGCACGCCCCGCGTCACCGGCATGACACGATGGACGCTGGTCGAGGGATAGAGCAAAAGATCGCCCGCCGGCAGCTTCACGGCGCGGCTTCCGAACAGGTCCTCGATGACCAGTTCGCCGCCCTCATAGTCGGCGGGATCGCTGAGGAACAGGGTGGCGGACAGATCGGTGCGCACCCTTTCGCTGCTGCCCGCCACCGGCCGGATTCCGCCATCGACATGGGCGCCATAGGCCTGGCCGCCGGCATAGCGGTTGAACAGGGGCGGCACGATCTTGAGCGGCAGGGCGGCGGAGCGGAATTGGGCGCTGCGATCCAGCGCATCCAGGATCCGGTGGCCCAATTGCAGGGCGAGCGGATGCAATTCCGGAAGCTGGGCATTGTTCTTGACCCGGCTGGATAAATAGCCGGCAGTCTCCCGCCCGTCCGTCCAATCGGCCTCGCTCAGCTTCTGGCGGAATTGCCCGGCCTGGTCCGGCGTCAGCACCTTTGAAATCTGTATCAGCATGGAGTCAACTTCGAGGGGAGCGCGTTTATATATATATCAGTGTGGGCAGCCGCGTGATATGCCCCAAGGTATAACGAGGCAGCCCGGTCTGACCCATTCGGAAACCGCACATGCGCTGGATGCTTCTGGTGATTCCCATCCTGGTTGCCGGGGCTTGTGCGGTGCTGGCGGGCAGCGGCTTTGGCCTTCTCATCAAGGAAGAGCATGACGCGGCGCTTTACCGGCCGCCGATCACTGCCCGCTGCACTTATTTTGTCGGGCTGGGCACGGCTACCGAATATCTGGCAAACAGCCGCCCGCCGCACTGTCCCTGGATGTCGGAAGCCGCCGTCTGGGTGCCTTAGGCAGACACCATAATGCGCAGTCGGCCTTATCAGCAGCATCATGGCGTTATAGACGATGGACGATGCGGCTTGGGTTGTTTCATCCCAGCCTTGGCGCACGGCGAAGACGGAAAAACGTGACGCGTTTTTTCGAACAATCCGAAATGCTTAATCCGCATTATTGGGGGGTTTGGGCGGAGGAAATTGCCTCGAGACTGTCCGCTAAAATTTCCAATTCAATTGTCAATTAAGCATCGCGTCCCCGAATTCATCGCAAAAGATT
>CAZEFQ010000203.1:0-38927 GCA_964511505.1 uncultured Rhizobium sp. | reverse complement strand
GTAGGCCGACAAAACCGTCCAGTGGACGGTTTTGAGCGACGAACGCCGCGAGTTTGAGCGAGCGGCAGCCATTGGAGCAGCCCGAGTCCTAAATCCCCATGAAACCTGTCATTGTCTACACCACGCCCATCTGCCCCTATTGCGTTCGCGCCAAATCGCTCCTGAAGAAAAAGGGTGTGCCCTTCGAGGAAGTGGACGTGATGATGGATGTGAAAGCGCGAGACGACATGCTGGCGAAATCGGGCGGCGCC
Organism: uncultured Rhizobium sp.; assembly: GCA_964511505.1. Lineage (GTDB taxonomy): Bacteria > Pseudomonadota > Alphaproteobacteria > Micropepsales > Micropepsaceae > Rhizomicrobium. Next base: position 38,676 of record CAZEFQ010000203.1, on the reverse strand, counting down.
CGCACCGTGCCGCAGATTTTCATCGGCGATACCCATGTGGGCGGCAGTGACGAGCTTTACGCCCTGGAGCGCGAAGGCAAGCTCGATCCGCTTCTCAACCCATGACGTTTCGCGCCGCCTGCGTCCAGCTGCGCGCCTCCGAAGACATGGCGGAGAATATCGCCGCCGCTTCCCGTTTGATCCGCGACGCGGCCAAGGCTGGCGCGCAATTCATCGCGACCCCGGAAAACACCAGTCTGATGGCGGCGGATGCCGGCGCCAAGCTCGCCCAATCCCATGACGAGGCGCACGATCCGGCCCTGCCGGTCCTTACCGAACTGGCGAAGGAGCTGGGCATCTAGCTGCTGATCGGCTCGCTGGCGATCAAGGTGAGCGGGGAGAAGACCGCCAACCGCTCTTTCCTGATCGGACCGGACGGCCAAATCCGCGCCCGCTACAGCAAGATACACTTGTTCGACGTGGATCTGGCGGGTGGAGAGAGCTATCGGGAATCGAACACGGTGGCGGCTGGCAGCGCTGCCATGCTAGCCGAAACGCCCTGGGGCAAGCTGGGCCTTACGATCTGTTACGATGTACGTTTTCCCCAACTCTACCGGAGCCTGGCGAAAAAAGGCGCCTTCGCCTTCACCGTGCCATCGGCTTTTACGGTGCCCACGGGAGAGGCGCATTGGCATGTCCTTTTGCGCGCGCGCGCCATCGAAAACGGCGCTTTCGTAATCGCGCCGGCGCAAGGCGGGGTCCATGCCAATGGCCGCAAAACCTATGGTCACAGCCTGATCCTGGATCCCTGGGGCGGCATCCTGGCGGAAGCCGGCACCGAGCCTGGCGTGATATGGGCCGAGATCGACCCGGCGCTTTCGCGGGAGGTGCGGGAAAAACTTCCCAGCCTGAACCATGACCGGGAGTTTAAGGTTCCCTGACATTCTGTCTGAAGCACGCGTGGGCGAGCCCATCCGTAATTCGACGGGCTTGCCAAAAAAAATGACTGGCATAATCTGACAAAACGGCCTGGGGGCAGGCCGGTTGGAGCTGTCGTGTGATAGTTTACAGCCTGCGGTGTAAGAACGGCCACGAATTCGAGGGCTGGTTCCGGGATAGTGCGGCGTTCGATTCACAGGCGTGCGATGGCACATTGTGCTGTCCCACCTGCAATTCGCGCCGGGTCGAAAAAGCCATCATGGCGCCGGCGCTGGCGCCCGGCCGCCAGGCCGATGCGCGCGGCAAGGCGCGTTCGATGCGCCAATTCATGACCGGCTTGCGCAAATATGTGCAGGACAATGCCGAGTATGTCGGCACCCATTTTGCCGAAGAGGCGCGCAAGATTCATTACGGCGAAGCGCTGGACCGGCACATCTATGGCGAGACCACGCCGGAAGAGGCCCAGGCGCTGGAAGACGAAGGCGTGGATGTTGCGCCCCTGCCGCCCGATCTGGATGGGGCGAATTGACCGCGCGCGAGGCTGGCACTGGTACAGTTTGACTTAGGGTTGCAGACCTCACCTTTCGATGTCCGCGCAGTTTGAAACGGTCCCATCCCGCTTTGAAACCTGGGCCGATTGTGCAGAAAGATCGGTAGCTTTCCCGTCCTGCACATTCCATTCATCACCGATAAGGGTCACCTCTGTCAGAAGCCCGAAGGAAAAACCACACCACCGCCGCGCCCGGTCTATCGCAGTCTTGGCATCCTTCACTTGGTCATCGGGTAAAATGGGGTTGGGAGGCGGTACGCTTGGCGCGCAACCCGTCAATGAAGAAAAGCCCAAAAATGCGATCAAGAGGCGTTTTGCGCCTGACAATTCCATTCCTCTATCGGCTTCACGATACCGCAAATGTCCCAAAGCCTTCCGTGAGTCCTGCGGCTGCTACCGCCCCGTCACCACCATGTAATTCACGTCCACATCCGCCGACAGCCGCCAATCCCAGCGGATCGGATCGAACGAAACGCCCTGTGTTTTCAGGATAGTTAGGCCAGACTCCTCAAGCAGTCCACGAAGGGTTTCGGGCGGGAGAAACCGGTTCCAGTCATGGGTGCCTTTGGGCAGCCAGCCCAGCAGATATTCGGCTCCGATCTTGGCCAGGGCCAGGGATTTGAGAGTCCTGTTTAGGGTCGCGACGATCGTAATGCCGCCGGGTTTCACCAATTGCGCGCAGGCCTTGAGATAGGCCGCCACGTCGGCGACATGCTCCACCACTTCCATATTGAGCACGACGTCGAAGGCGAGCCCTTCCGCTGCCAGTTGTTCCGCCGTCGCCGTCCGGTAATCCACCGCCAGCCCGCTCTCGGCGGCATGGGCGCGGGCGGTGCCGATATTCTTCTCGGAAGCGTCGGCGCCCAGGACGGCAAAGCCCAGCCGCGCCATCGGCTCTGAAAGCAGTCCGCCGCCACCGCCGATATCAAGCAGCGACAGCCCGTCGAAAGGGCGAAGGCTCCTGCCGTCCCGGTTGAAGCGGGCCAGGGCTTCGCGGCGGATGAATTCCAGCCGCACCGGATTGAATCTGTGCAGGGGCGCGAATTTACCATCCGGGTCCCACCATTCCGCCGCCAGGCGGCTGAACTTCGCCACTTCTGCGGGGTCGATGGAGGAAGGAGCGGGAGCGGATTCCAAGGTCATTTCCGGGGTCGAATGCCAGGGTTGAGTGAACAGGCCGCCCCGTTTATGTAGGCCGCCGCAAAGTTCGGGGCAAATATGTCCGTCATCACCATGAAGTTCGGCGGCACCTCGGTGGCCGACCTGGAGCGGATTCGTCATGTCGCTTCCCTGGTCAAGCGCGAGGTGGAGCGCGGCCACAAGGTGGCGGTGGTGGTTTCCGCCATGGCGGGGGAAACCAACAAGCTGGTGGCCTGGACCAACGAAGCGGCCAGGCCGCCGGTGGAGGGTTCCGGCGGCAAGGTCATCCAGGCGATCCCGGATCAGAGGGAGTATGACGTGGTGGTGGCGGCGGGCGAGCAGGTGACTTGCGGGCTTCTGGCCATCGCGCTGAATGCCATGGGGGTTAAGGCCCGTTCCTGGCTGGGCTGGCAAGTGCCGATCGAGACATCGTCGGTGCATGGCTCGGCGCGCATCGAAGGCGTTCCCGCCACCGAGATGCAGCGTTCCCTGGACCAGGGCGAAGTGGCGGTGGTGGCCGGTTTCCAGGGCGTGGCGGCGGGAAAGCGCATCTCCACCCTGGGGCGCGGCGGCTCGGACACCAGCGCGGTGGCGGTGGCGGCCGGGATCAAGGCCGACCGCTGCGATATTTATACGGACGTGGACGGGGTCTATACCACCGATCCCCGCATCGTCCCCAAGGCGCGCCGGCTGGAAAAGATCGCCTATGAGGAGATGCTGGAAATGGCGTCCCTGGGCGCCAAGGTGCTGCAGACCCGCTCGGTGGAAATCGCCATGCTGCACCGGGTGCCCACCCGCGTGCTCTCGACCTTCACGCCCGATGTGGGCGGCACTTTGCTTTGCGACGAGGAAGATATCGTGGAAAAGAAACCAGTCACCGGCATCGCCTATAGCCGCGACGAAGCCAAGATCACGCTGCACAAGATACCGGATCGCCCCGGCATCGCCGCTTCCATCTTTGGCCCGCTGGCGGATGCCGGCGTGAATGTGGACATGATCGTGCAAAATGTCTCGGAAGACGGCAAAAAGACCGATCTCACCTTCACCGTTTCGCGCAGCGAGCTGGCCCGCGCGTTGGCCGCCATCGAGACCCATGCCGGAGCCATCGGCTATCGCGACATCACCCATACCGCCGATGTCGCCAAGGTCTCGATCATCGGCATCGGCATGCGCGCCCATCCCGGCGTCGCCCAGATGATGTTCCGCACCCTGTCGGACAAGGGCATCAATATCCAGGTGATCTCTACCTCCGAGATCAAGGTCAGCGTCTTGATCGCCGAGGAATATGTCGAGCTGGCGGTCCGGGCTCTGCATTCCGCCTATGAGTTGGACGCGGCATAAAGAGGGCGGTGTTTGCCGCCCTCGGCTTGTGCTCCGGACGTTCGTCGCTCAAAACCGTCCACCGGACGGTTTTGTTGGCCCTTGGCCAAACGCTCCTCACGGCCCACACTAGGTAGGCCATGACAGCCTTTCCTGATTCCTGGAGCATAAACTGATGTCCGCCGGTGGTGGTCCGCGCCTGCTGTTGCGCCGCCTGCGCGAAATCATGGCGGAGCAGACCTCGGCCCAGATGCGGCTGGACAAGCTGGTCACCGTCATCGCCTCCAACATGGTGGCGGAAGTCTGTTCCATCTATCTGCGCCGCGCCGGCAAGGTGCTTGAGCTTTTCGCCACCGAAGGCCTCAACCGTTCCGCCGTCCATAATACCCGCCTCAAGGAAGGCGAGGGGTTGGTCGGCCTGGTCAGCGAGACGGCAGAGGCGGTGAATCTGGCGGACGCGCCGGCCGATCCGCATTTCTCCTACCGGCCGGAAACCGGCGAAGATCCCTACAATTCCTTCCTGGGCGTGCCGATCGTGCGCGGCGGCCAGGTCTTCGGCGTGCTCACGGTGCAGAACAAGGCCGAGCGCGTCTATGCCGAAGAGGAAGTCGAGGCGCTGCAGACTGTCGCCATGGTGCTGGCCGAGGTGGTGGCCCAGGGCGGCTTCTTCAACATCGCCGAGCTGGACGAACCCGAACTGCGCGTCGACCGGCCGCGCAAATTCATGGGCGATGGGCTCTCGGAAGGTGTGGCTTGCGGCCATGTCGTGCTGCATGAGCCGCGCGTCAAGGTCGAGCGCATGATCGCCGACAATCCGCTGGAGGAATTGAAGCGCCTGGAAGCGGCCATTGCCTCCTTGCGGGAATCCGTGGATGAGATGCTGGTCTCCTCCGAACTCGATCTTACCGGCGAGGGCCGCGAGGTGATCGAGGCCTACCGCCTCTTCGCCTACGACCAGGGCTGGCGCCAGCGCATGCGCGATGCGGTGCGCACCGGCCTGACCGCGGAGGCCGCGGTCGAGCGCGTGCAGGATGAAACCAGGCTGCGGGTGCAGCGCCTGGGCGATCCTATCCTGCGCGAGCGGGCGCATGACTTCGACGACCTGGCGCGGCGCCTCCTGCGCCACCTGACCGGCGACAGCGGCCGCCAGCAATTGCCGCGCGACGCCATCCTGGTGGCCCGCAACATGGGCCCCGCGGAACTCTTGGACTATGGCCGCGACAAGCTGTTCGCGCTGGCCTTGGAGGATGCCGCCACCACATCCCATGTTTCCATTGTCGCGCGTTCGATGGGCCTGCCGCTGGTATCCTCGCTCGAAGGCATCGCCGACAATGCGAGGGCAGGCGACGCCATTGTGGTGGACGGCGAAACCGGCGAAGTACATCTGCGCCCGCCGGCCGAAATCATCGCCGCCTTCGAGGAGAAGCGGGGCTTGCGGCTCCAGGCCCAGGCCCGTTTCGCCGCCATCCGCGACCTGCTCGCGGTCACCAAGGACGGCGTCCATATCCGGCTGATGATGAATGCCGGCCTGGAATTCGACATGCCGCATTTGAAGGAATCCGGCGCCGACGGCATCGGCCTTTTCCGCACCGAGCTGCAATTCATGATCGGCGAGACCATGCCGCGCCTCTCCGACCAGACACTTTTTTATAAGAGTATTTTGGACGCGGCCGGCGACAAGCCGGTGGTATTTCGCACCCTCGATCTGGGGGGCGACAAGGTGCTGCCTTATGCCCGCTGGGAGCCGGAGGAGAATCCCGCCCTGGGCTGGCGCGCCATCCGCATCGCGCTCGACCGCCCCGCGCTCTTGCGTTACCAGGTCCGCGCCCTGTTGCGCGCCGCCCAGGGACACACCTTGCGCATCCTGCTCCCGATGGTTTCCGACGTGGACGAATTCAATCGCGGCCGCGCCCTGATCGACCGGGAATTGGAACGCGCCCGGCTTTTGCACCAGACCCGTCCCACCCAGGTGCTGGTGGGCGCCATGCTGGAAGTGCCGGCGCTCGCCTTCATGCTGCCGCAACTGATGCGCTCGGCCGATTTCGTCTCCATCGGCTCCAACGATCTTCTGTCGCTGGCTTTTGCAGTGGACCGCACCAATCCCAGGGTGGCGCGCCGCTATGACAGCCTCAATCCCGCCTCGCTGACCATGATCCGGCTGATCGTGCAGAGCGCGGCGGAAAACAGCGGCGATCTTTCGCTCTGCGGCGAAATGGCAGGCCGTCCCCTGGATGCCATGGCGCTGTTGGGCCTGGGATTGCGTACCTTGTCCATGCAGCCCGGCCAGATCGGGCCCATCAAGACCATGATCCGCAGCCTTAACCTGGGCGAAGTCGCCGGTTTTGTGGACCGGCTCTGCGGCCGCACCGATCATTCCTTGCGCACCAGGCTGGCGGCCTTTGCCGCGGAACGCGGCATTGTTCTGAAATAATAGGGAAATAAGTCAGGAGTGTTTAACGTCTTCGCGGCGGCCAAGGTTGTTCTGGCGCGCCGTTTTCGGATAGAATCACACGCGGTGGGTGGTTCGGATAAATCCGGTTTTCCGGCATTTCCTGGCAGGGCATGACAAAAATCACGCAGATGAATTTCGGCGAAGACGGTTCCCGCCGCCGCATCCATCTGCGCGAGATTTCCGGCGAGGAGGATTCCGCCTTTGAGACCGTGGGGCAGGAGTTGCGCGCGGCGCGCATGCGGCGCGGCGACGATCTCGCCACCGTCTCCCGTGTGCTCAAGATCCGCAAGGATCATTTGGAAGCAGTCGAGCAGGACAATTTCGCCGGTCTGCCGGGCAAGGCCTATGCCATCGGCTTTGTGCGCTCCTATGCCGGTTATCTTGGGCTGGATCCGGTCCATATTCTGGAACGCTACAAGCAGGAAATCTCCGGCCGGCACGATATGCCGCTGCCCACTGACGCCGGCCTGCATGCCGAGGATTCGCGCTATCTGCCTTATGGCTGGCGCATCCTGGCGGGGGTGATTCTGCTGGCGCTAGCCTATGGCGCCTGGCACCTGGTGGCGGGCGAACCCACGCCCCAGCCGGTGCCGCCGCCGCCCTCGTTGGCGCCTGCGCGCCCGCAGATTGCCGGCGCCAAATCTCCGCCGCCCATGGCTCCGCCGGCCATCGACGCAACCAGCGGCACCGCGGTGCCGCCGCCCGCCGCCGGCGCGATCCCCGGGGCGCCGCAACCGCCGAAAGCTCAAGCGGCATCAGGCCCGATTGCCGCCGCGCCGACGCAAGGGACAGCCAGCCCGGCGCCAGCGCTGCCCGCAGTTCCCAATCCCGCGAATAATTCTTCGGCGAATTCTCCGGCCGGTGCGACAGGCTCCACCGGGCAAGTCTATGGCAGCAATTCCCGGACCCGCGTGGTCTTGAGAACCCAGGGCGATGTGCGGGTGACGGTCAAAGGGCCCGACGGCACCGTCTATCTCAACCGCGACCTCAAAGCGGGCGATTCGTACCAGGTGCCCAATATTGACGGCCTCTTGCTTGCCACCACCGATGCGGGAGCGGTGGATGTTCTGCTGGATGGCAAGGACATGGGCCGGGTGGGGCAAAACCAGCAAATCCTTGGCAAAGTTTCCCTGAATCCCGCCTCGCTTGTGGACCGGTTCAACAGCCGCTAAGACAGCCCCATGAGCGTTCGAGCCTATCGCGACATTCAGCGCCGCAAGTCGCGCCAGATCATGGTGGGCAATGTTCCCGTCGGCGGCGACGCGCCGATCACCGTCCAGACCATGACCAATACGGTGACGGGCGACGCACGCGCCACCATCGACCAGATTCGCCGGGTCGAGGAGGCGGGCTGCGATATTGTGCGCGTCTCCTGCCCGGATGAAGACGCCACCAGGGCGATGAAGGCGATCTGCAAGGCCGCCAACATCCCGGTCGTGGCCGATATCCATTTCCATTACAAGCGCGCCATCGAAGCGGCGGTGAACGGCGCCGCCTGCCTGCGCATCAATCCGGGTAATATCGGTTCGCCCCAACGGGTGAAGGAAGTGGTCCAGGCGGCCAAGGATCATGGCTGCTCCATGCGCATCGGGGTCAATGCCGGTTCCCTGGAGCCCGATCTCCTGGAGAAATATGGCGAGCCTTGTCCCGAGGCGATGGTGGAAAGCGCTCTCAACCATGCCCGCATCCTGGATGACCTCGATTTCCGCGAATACAAGATTTCGGTGAAGGCCTCCGATCCCTTCCTGGCGGTGGCCGCCTACCAGGCTTTGGCCGACGCCATCGACTGTCCGCTGCATGTCGGCATCACCGAGGCGGGCGGCATGATCTCCGGCACGGTCAAATCCTCCATCGGCATGGGCATGCTGCTGTGGAGCGGCATCGGCGACACCATCCGGGTTTCGCTCTCCGCCGATCCGGTGGAAGAGGTGCGGGTGGGATTCGACATTTTGAAATCCCTCAATCTGCGCCACCGCGGCGTCAATATCGTTTCCTGCCCGTCCTGCGCGCGCCAGGGGTTCAACGTCATCGACACGGTGAAGGTGCTGGAAGAGCGGCTGAAGCACATCGCCACGCCGATGTCGCTCTCCATTATCGGCTGTGTGGTCAACGGTCCCGGCGAGGCGCGGGAGACCGATCTGGGCTTCACCGGCGGTGGCGCCGGCAAGGGCCATGGCCAGATCTATCTCAACGGCGAACCCAGCTATCGCCTGGACAATGAAAAGCTGGTCGATCACATCGTCGAGCTTTGCGAGAAGAAAGCCGCCGAGATCGAGGCACAGCGCAATGGCACCGCCGCGAAGTCGGAGCCGCTTGAAGCCGCCCAATAGGGCCGCTGCGTGATCCCCGCCGCCAAACTGGAGCGCCTGCTCGACCGCTTTGCCGCCATCGAAAGCGAAATGGCGTCTGGCGCCAGCGGCGCGCATTTCGTCAAACTCTCTCGCGAACATGCCGAACTCGCGCCGGTGATCGATAGCGCGCGTGCCTGGCGTGACGCCCAAAACCAGCTGGAAGACGCGGAATCTCTGATCGCCGATCCTGAAACGGAAAGCGAAATCCGCAACATGGCGGAACAGGAACGCGCCGAGCTGAAGCAGAAGCTGGCAAGCCTGGACCAGGAACTCCGCATCCAGCTTCTGCCCAAGGATGCCGCCGACGAGTCCTCGGCCATCGTGGAAATCCGCGCCGGCACCGGCGGCGACGAGGCGGCTTTGTTCGCCGGCGACCTGCTCAACATGTATCAGCGTTACTGTTCATTGATGGGCTGGAAGACGGAAATCCTTTCCCTCTCGGAGAGCGATCTGGGCGGCTACAAGGAAGCCATGCTGGAAGTGGAGGGCAGGGGCGCCTATGCCAAGCTCAAATTCGAGAGCGGCGTGCACCGCGTCCAGCGCGTGCCGGTCACCGAAAACCAGGGCCGCATCCATACCTCGGCTGCCACCGTCGCGGTCCTGCCCGAGGCCGAAGACGTGGATGTCGATATCCAGGAAAAAGACCTGCGCATCGACACCTATCGCGCCCAAGGCGCCGGCGGCCAGCATGTCAACAAGACCGACAGCGCCGTGCGCATCACCCATATCCCCACCGGCACGGTGGTGGCGATGCAGGAGGAAAAATCCCAGCACAAGAACAAGGCCAAGGCGATGATGCTGCTCAAGGCCAAGATTTACGATGCCGAGCGCCAGCGGCTTGCATCCGAGCGCGCCTCCACCCGCAAAAGCCTGGTGGGCTCGGGCGACCGCAGCGAGCGCATCCGCACCTATAATTTCCCGCAAGGCCGCGTCACCGACCACCGCATCAATCTCACGCTTTACAATCTGCCGCGCATCATCGCGGGCGATGCGCTTTCCGAGATCATCGACGCCCTGGTGGCGCAGGACCAGGCCGACCGGCTGGCGGAATTCGAAGCGGCTGACGCGTGACGCTGGAGGAAGGCGCGCGGCTTTTGGCGGAAGCCGGCCTGGAAAGCCCCCGCGCCGAAGCCAGGCTGCTTTACGCGCATGCGTTAAGGGTGAGCCGGGACGAAACCCTTTCTCCCATGCTGAAACCGACGCCCACCCAAGCCGCGTCTTTCGCCGCCATGATCGCCCGGCGGGCTGCGCGCGAACCTGCCGCCTATATCACCGGCACCAAGGAATTCTGGAGCATGGATTTCGAAGTCGGCCCCGGCGTGCTGGTGCCGCGCCCCGAAACCGAAACCTTGATCGAGGAAGCGCTGAAGCTGATCCCAGACAGGAAGGCGCCGCTCCGCATCGCCGATCTGGGCGCCGGCTCGGGGGCGATCCTGCTTGCGGCGCTGGCGGAATTTCCCAACGCGCGCGGCATCGGTTTTGAGTCTTCGCCGGACGCTTTTGCCTGGGCGAAGCGCAATGCCGCCAGGCACGCGCCGGAGCGGGCCGAAATCCGCCTGGCGGACTGGGCGTCGGTCGCTGGAGAAGGGAGAGGTCCTTTCGACCTGGTTTTCTCCAATCCGCCCTACATTCCCTCCGCCGAAATTCCCGCCCTTGACCCCGAAGTTTCCCGCTTCGAACCCCACGCCGCCCTGGACGGCGGTCCGGACAGTCTTTCCGCCTACCGCGCCTTGCGGGATCTGCTTCCCCAGGTCGTTGCTCCGCGCGGCCACGCGCTTCTGGAACTGGGCGCCGGACAGGCAAAATCCGTGGAGGCCCTGTTCCAGGGGTCCCGGCTGAGACCGTTGCGCACGGTTCCCGATTTGGCAGCAATTCCAAGGGTCTTGGTGCTGGAAAAAGACGCTTAGGAGCCGGTTGCGCCCCTTGGAAAAGCCGTCCCGATCCATTACCTTCCGGGTGCTGGAGTCGTGAGATTCCACCCACGTGTGCAGGAAATACGCGCGGGCAGAGCAAGCGCTGCAAAAGCGGCGGCAGGGGACTCTAAAGCGAAGGTCTGGCGTATCGGCTAAACGCGATAACGCGCCCGAGGACGTTCAGATCGCAAGGAAGTTCAAACTTAAGAAATGGGGCAGACGTGAAACGCTCTCGCAGAGGCGGCCGCAGGCCGCAACACAACAACAATGGCGGCGGCAACAATGGCGGCGGCGGGTTCAATCCCAACCGCACCTTCGATTCCTCCGGCCCGGAAGTGAAAATCCGCGGCTCGGCGGCCCATGTTTACGAGAAATATCTGCAGCTGGCGCGGGACGCCAACAGCTCCGGCGACCGCATCACGGCGGAGAATTACCTCCAGCATGCCGAGCATTATTTCCGCATCATGGCGGCCCAGCAGGCCCAGCAGGCGCAATATGCCGCCCAGCAGGCGGCGCAGAACCAGAACCGGCCTCCCGAGGGCATGCAGCAACAGCCCCAGATGCAGGCACCCCAGCAGCCGCATCACCATCAAGGCAGCGGCCCCTCCTTCTCCCTGGCCGACAATGAGGGTGAGGACGAGGGCGATGCGGTTGAGACCACCTAAGTCTCTTGCAGCGCTGGTTTTTTGACCGTGGCCTTGCAGGCCAGGTTCCCTGTTACCATATGCTTGTCCGAGCGGTGCTCATCTTCACGAGGCCGTATCTTACGTATGCCTGTGCCCAACCGGGGCAGGTGGGAGGCTTACTCTTATGGACATCGAGAAATTCACCGAACGCTCGCGCGGCTTTATTCAGTCGGCGCAGAGTCTGGCGTTGCGCGAAGGCAACCAGCAATTCACCCCCGAACATCTGCTCAAAGTCCTGCTGGACGATGAGGAAGGCCTGGCCGCGCGCCTGATTGGGGCGGCCGGCGGCAACGCCAATGCGGCGCGCCAGGCGACCGAGGCGGCGCTGAAAAAGCTTCCCAAGGTGCAGGGCGGCTCCGGCCAGGTCTATCTGGCGCAAGACACCGCGCGCCTTCTCGATAATGCCGAACAGGTGGCCAAGAAGGCGGGCGATTCTTTTGTCACCGCCGAATATCTGCTTCTGGCCCTGGTGCTCGCCACCGGGACGGAGGCCGCCAAGGTTCTCAAGGATGCCGGGGTCAGCGCCCAGGGCCTCAACAAGGCCATTTCGGAATTGCGCCAGGGCCGCACTGCCGACAGCGCCACGGCGGAAAACGCCTATGACGCGCTCAAGAAATATGCCCGCGACCTCACCGAGCTCGCCCGCACCGGCAAGCTCGATCCCGTCATCGGCCGCGACGAGGAGATCCGCCGCACCATCCAGGTGCTTTCCCGCCGCACCAAGAACAATCCGGTCCTGATCGGCGAGCCCGGCGTGGGCAAAACGGCCATTGCCGAAGGCCTCGCCTTGCGCATCGTCAATGGCGATGTGCCGGAATCCCTGCGCGACAAAAAGCTGATGGCGCTCGACATGGGCGCCTTGATCGCCGGCGCCAAGTTCCGCGGCGAGTTCGAGGAGCGGCTGAAAGCCGTGCTCAACGAAGTCACCGGCGCCGCCGGCTCGATCGTCCTGTTCATTGACGAAATGCATACCCTGGTGGGCGCGGGCAAGGCGGACGGCGCCATGGACGCGTCCAATCTGTTGAAGCCGGCGCTCGCGCGCGGCGAACTCCATTGTATCGGCGCCACCACCCTCGACGAGTACCGCAAATATGTCGAGAAGGACGCGGCCCTGGCCCGCCGGTTCCAGGCGGTGTTCGTGGGCGAGCCCACGGTGGAGGACACCATTTCAATCCTGCGCGGCCTGAAGGAGAAATATGAGCTGCACCATGGCGTGCGGATCACCGATTCCGCCATTGTCGCCGCGGCGCAGCTGTCCAACCGCTATATCACCGACCGTTTCCTGCCCGACAAGGCCATCGACCTGATGGACGAGGCGGCGTCCCGCCTGCGCATGCAGATCGATTCCAAGCCGGAAAAGCTGGACGAACTCGACCGCCGCATCATCCAGCTCAAGATCGAGCGCGAGGCGCTGAAAAAGGAAAGCGATGCCGCCAGCCGTGACCGGCTTGTCAATCTTGAGAAGGAACTCGCCGGGCTGGAAGACGAATCCGGCGTGCTGACCGCGCGCTGGCTGGAGGAGAAGAAATCCGTCGCCGATGTCCAGACCATCAAGGAGAAGCTGGACCAGGCCCGCCAGGATGCCGATATCGCCCAGCGCCGCGGCGATTTCGCGCGCGCCGGCGAGCTCACCTATGGCGTGATCCCGGACCTGGAGCGCAAGCTCAAGGCCATCGAAGAACGCAAGGATGCCGCCCTGACCGCCGAATCCGTCAGCGCCGAAAATATCGCCCAGGTGGTGTCCCGCTGGACCGGCATTCCGGTGGACCGCATGCTGGAAGGCGAACGCGAGAAGCTGCTTCATATGGAAACCAGCCTGGAGAAGCGCGTGGTCGGCCAGAACGAGGCGGTGCGCGCCATCGCCAATGCGGTGCGCCGGGCGCGTGCCGGGCTGCAGGACCCCAACCGGCCGATCGGCTCGTTCCTGTTCCTCGGCCCCACCGGTGTGGGCAAGACTGAACTCACCAAGGCGCTGGCCGCCTTCCTGTTCGACAATGACCAGGCGATGGTGCGCATCGACATGAGCGAATTCATGGAGAAGCATGCGGTGGCCCGCCTGATCGGCGCCCCACCCGGCTATGTCGGCTATGAAGAGGGCGGCGTCCTGACCGAAGCGGTGCGCCGGCGGCCCTATCAGGTGATCCTGTTCGACGAAGTCGAAAAGGCGCACCATGACGTCTTCAATGTGCTGCTCCAGGTCTTGGACGATGGCCGCCTCACCGACGGCCAAGGCCGCACCGTGGATTTCCGCAACACCGTGATCATCCTCACCTCCAATCTGGGTACCGAGTTCCTTTCCAGCGAAGAAAAAGGCGACACGCCGGCCGCCCGCGCCCAGGTGATGGCGGCGGTGCGCGGCCATTTCCGCCCGGAATTCCTGAACCGGTTGGATGAGATCATCCTCTTCCACCGCCTGTCGCGCACCGACATGGACAAGATCGTGGGCATCCAGATCGGGCGCCTGACCCGGCTGCTTGCCGACCGCAAGATCGAGATCGCGCTGGACAAGAAAGCCACCGACTGGCTGGCCCATGCCGGCTATGACCCGGTCTATGGCGCCAGGCCCTTGAAGCGGGTGATCCAGCGCCGGCTGCAGGACCCGCTGGCGCAGATGATCCTGGAAGGCCGTATCGCGGATGGCGCCAAGGTGAAGGTGAGCGCCAGCAAGACGGGCCTCTCCATCAACGGCCAGGAATTCGCGGCATCCGCCGACGAACTGGTGGACGCCGCACCCGAGGGCGTGGCCTTGAACTGACGGAATTGCCTGCCATCCCGAGCCTTACGGGAGGCGCGGTTTCGCGAGCCGCGAAAATAACGCCAACGCTATTTCGCCCGCGCCTGCCTCAAATCCGCGGAATTGTCCGCCACCCGCGTCTCCAGCGGCGCCGAGGCCAGGGTCTCGTCCATCTTGAGCCGGGACTGGAGGAAATCGCGCAGTTCGGCGCCGGCCAGCAGCCGCCCTTCCGACACCTTGATGCGGAGCGGATTGACCTGGCCGCCATGGATGCGGATCTCGTAATGCAGATGCGGACCGGTGGCCAATCCGGTCATGCCGCTATAGGCGAAGACTTCGCCCTGGGCCAGCCGCGCGCCGCGCCGCAATCCGGCGGCGAAGCGGGAGAGATGGCCATAGGCCGTGGCATAGCCGTTGCCGTGGTTGATCACCACGAAATTGCCGTAGCCATTGGCCCAGCCCATGAAGTCGATCGTGCCGGCGCCCGCCGCCATCACCGGCGTGCCGGTGGGCACGGCGAAATCCACGCCCTTGTGCATGCGGGTATAGCCCAGGATGGGATGGAAGCGGGAACCGAAGCCCGAAGAGATGCGTGCCCCGTCCACCGGCGTTTTCATCAACAGGCCCTTGGCCGACTGGCCCTTGGCGTCGAAGTAATCCGCCGTGCCGCCTTTGGGCGCATAACGATAAAGCACCACATCCTTGCCGGACAGCCGCAGCCGCGCATAGGCGATGTTGCCGGTCCGCGCCGGCTGGCCGTCCGGGGTGTAATAATAGTCGTAATAGACCTCGAAGGAATCGCCAGGCTGCAGGTCGCGCTGGAAATCGACCTTGTAGGAGAACATCCGGATCATCTCGATCACGATGTCGGCGGGAATTCCCGCCTGCATCCCGGCCAGGTACAGGCTGGAATCGATGGCCGCACCGGCGCGGTGGTGATGCACCGAAAGCTGCTTCTGTTCGAAATCGGCGCCGAAGCTGCCGTCCGTGGCGCGGGTGACGGTGATGTCCTGTTCGATGGTGGGCGAGAAATGCAGCGAAAGCAGCCGCGCGATGGGAGCGCCGGCGCCCGGAGTCGCACCGGCGCCGCTGTCCGCCTCGACCGGCACCGTCACCGGCTTGTGGTTGACGATGACGGTGGTGGTCTTGGTGGTTGTGTGGGCAGGGGTCTGCTGGGCATCGATCACCGGCGCCACATTATAGGTGATGTCGAATGTCATCCCGGCCTTGAGCTGGCGGGGGTTGAAATTCTTGCCCAAGGCGGCAATGGCACCATTGGCGTCGGTGGCGGAAACCCCTTCATCCTCCAGCGCGCCCGCCAGCGTGTCGCCGGATTGCAGGGTGACGGTGCGGCTTTCAATGCCGGGCGTCGGCGCGGCGGCCGCCTGGTCTTCCGTCCGCGGCTCCTGGAATTGGGGGGCGATAGCGGCGAGCTGCCTGGCACCACCCGAGCGCACCAGCTTTAGGAACAATTCATAGGGAAGGGCGGCGTGCGCCGGCAGGGCACGCGGTCCGGTGACGGGCACTGTGCCCATCGCCATCCAGCCGATCACCCCCGCCACCAGAAGTGTCAGCGAACCGGAGACGATGGCCCAGCGCAAATCGATGCCGGCAGCATCCACCGCGCCGTCATGGCGGGAAAAACGGGCGCGTTCGGCCCTGAACCGTTGGTCACGCAAAATTCGGTCGCCCGTAAAAATCTCAGCCGTTTCCTGTCATTCGGGGATCCGGGCATCCGCCAGGTCCCAGCCCAAAACCCGCAAAGCCCGTGGGCGATGCGACGGTTTTGTGATTAAGCCTAATGAACCATACCCCGTCAATCCGTAAGATATTGTTGCCATTGAACTATTAAGAATTGCGAAGGAAAGCGGGCACGACTAGAGGCGATTTTGCTGCTAATTCGCCGGGATGATGCCGCCGCTTCATCGCCGTGTTGCGTGTCTGTTCGCGCTGATTCCCGCGCTCCTGATTCCGGGGCATGCCCTGGCCTGGGCGCCTGAAGGCCACCAGATCGTCGCCGCGATCGCCGAGCGGGAACTTTCACCCAAAGCGCGCGCGGCGGTCTCGGCCCTTCTGGAAAACCCCGGCATCATGGTCCTGGATTCAAGCTGGGCGGATGAGATTCGCCAGCAGCGCCCGGAAACCACGCCGTGGCATTACGTCAATATCGAAATCGGGTCCGGCGCCTATAGCGCGGCGCGCGACTGCGGTGACGGCAATTGCGTGGTGGCCCAGATCGGCCGTGACGAAAAGATTCTTTCCGATCCCCACGCGTCGAAAGATGCCAGGGCGGAAGCCCTGCGCTTTCTCATCCACTTTGTCGCCGATCTGCACCAGCCGCTTCACGCCGCCGACCGCAACGACAAAGGGGGGAACGACGCACTGTTCCGCTGGCACGGCAAGCGTGTCAGCCTGCATCAGATATGGGACCAGGACGTGGTCGCGACCCTGGGCGGCGATTCGATGCGCGTGGCGGCGGAGATTGATCGCTCGCTGACGCCCCAACAAAAATCGCAAATGGGGGCGGGAAGCGTCGAAGATTGGACCAATGAAAGCTTTCATCTGGCGGAAAGCGAGATCTATGCGCTGCCGCCTTCGCGGCTGCCCGATGATTATGCAACAAAGGAAAGCGCAATCGCGCGCCGGCAACTTGCCAAAGCCGGTATCCGGTTGGCCACGATCCTCAATCGGGTTTTCCGGTAGAAATGCCGCTGCGGATGTCGATCACCAGCGAACCCGGCGCCACGGGTGAGCGCCGGACTGGCGTTGTGAGAAACGGATCGAGATGGGGGTCCGGCACTTCCACAAAGAAGACATGCGAGCTCGTGCCGTTTACCGGCGCCGTCACCGCGCTCTCCGGTACAAGATGTTGCAGATTTTCCATCGCCCCGGCCCGGCCGGCATCGGTATAGACGATCATGAAGCGTGCGGACGGATATGCCGAAAGATCGGCCACGGTTTCGATATAGTCAGGTCCGCCAGCCTCTCCGGGATGCAGCAATATGTCGTCGGCCCAGCTCACCGTCGACAAGGGAATCTTGGACCCGTTCAGCAGCAGGATGCGAGGGAAAAACAGCGCCGCGCCTTGCGGCGCCTTCTGAAAAATCGAGCTTCGAACACGGAGCTGGAAAGAATTCCCAATGGGAAGCTTGAAAGCCGCAAAATAGCTTTTGCCGGAGGGCTCGAAGGCAAAGGCCGGGCTTTTTTCGTCCAGGGCGAAGGTTGTGGCGCCGGGCTGCAGGGAAATGAAGGTCATGGCCGCCGGCGTCCGGCAGCACGCCGGCACGGTCTTGGCGGCGGCGATGGCCGCATCGATATCGGTATTGCCGGAAGCGGCGCCTGCGGAGCCCGCGAATATCAATGCCATCACCCAGGCGGTTATCGGCTTCATGGCGCGGTCCCGCATGTCTCCGGCGGTCGGTGTGCTATTCTAGTACTTTGCCTGGATGGTTGTACGCACCATCGGACTTTATTTGACGCGCACACGATCGCCGCCCGCCAACCCGATCGTGTGCGCTATTCTAGTCGTTCGCTTGGATAGTTGTGCGTACCATCGGATAGATTTGCGTGGCCCAGCGGGTGCCCGAGAACACGCCATAATGGCCCACCCCGGCCTGGACATAATGCATCTTGCGGAACGGCTTGATCCCGGGCGTCAGGTCATGCGCCGCCACCGTCTGGCCCACTGAGCAGATATCGTCCCTCTCGCCTTCCACGGTGAGAAGCGCGGTGCGCTTGATGGCCGCAGGGTTCACCCTGTTGCCGCGATACTCGAAGAGACCGCGGGGCAGATGATATTCCTGGAACACCTTCTGCACCGTCTCCAGGTAGAAATCGGCGGGCAGGTCGGCCACCGAAAGATATTCGTCATAGAAGCGCCGGTTGGCGTCGGCCTTTTTGGTCTCGCCGCGGATGAGATGGCCGTAAAGATCCATATGGGCCCGCCAATGACGCGGCATGTTCATCGCCATGAAGGCCGATATCTGCATGAAGCCGGGATAGACCTTTCGTCCCGCTCCCGCATATTTGGCCGGCACGGTCGCGATCATGTTTTTCTCGAACCAGGCCAGCGGACGTTTCTGGGCGAGCCGGTTGACTTCGGTGGGATTGACGGAGGTGTCCACCGGTCCCGCCATCAACGTCATCGAGCGGGGCGTGGCGCGGTGATGGGTTTCCGCCATGATCGCCACCGCCGCCAGCAGCGCCGCGCAAGGCTGGCACACCGCCACGGTGTGGGCGCCGGGCCCGATGCGGTCGAGGAACCGGATCAGCACATCGATATAGTCGTCCACGCCGAAGCGGCCTTCCGCCAGCGGCACGTCGCGCGCATTCTTCCAGTCGGTGATATAGACGTCATGGTCGTTCAGCATGGTGCGCGCGGTATGGCGGAGCAGGGTGGCGAAATGTCCCGCCATCGGCGCCACGATCAGGACTTTGGGCTGGTAGAGATTGGTCTCTTTGCGGAAGTGCAGCAGGGTGGCGAAAGGCGTATCCAGCGCCGTCTCTTCGACCACCGGCACGCTGCGGCCATCCACCTCCACCTCGGCGATGTCGTATGGCGGCCTTTCATGGCTCAACCCCGCGCGGCAGGCGAGTTCCGCGCCGGCCGAGATGCCTTTGAAGAAATAGTTGAAAGCGGGACCCATCCTGGTGTCCCCAAAGGCGTTGCGCGTGATATCGGCAATCGCCCGAAGCGGAGCGAGAAACTCCGCCTGCGCCTCATAGGCGTCATACAACATACCGATGCTTATCCCAGACAGCCCAAAACCCTTCGACACGCCAATTATTTGGACCGATTTTCAAAAAACACTAGTGCATTTTATGCTGCACTGCGAAATAATTCGCTTGCGATTTGCCAATTGGGGGTTCTGTGCGCGCGTGCCTTACGATCTCCAGCAAGAATTATTCGTCCTGGTGCCTGCGCGGCTGGCTGCTCTGCCGCATGGCTGCGCTTGATTTTGAAGAAGAAATCCTGCCCGTGACCGATGCTTCTGCCCGTGCGGAACTCCTTCTTCTGTCTCCGTCCTTCCTCGTTCCGGCGTTAACCCATAATGGAATAAAAATCTGGGACACGCTCGCGATCGCCGAATATCTCCATGAAACGTTTCCCCGAGCCGGCTTGTTGCCCAAGGACGTGGCGGCGCGTGCCCATTGCCGCGCGGTGTCGGGAGAAATGCATTCCGGTTTCACCAATCTGCGCTCGGCGCTGCCGATGAATTTGAAATCGCGCTATCCCAATTTCAAGATATGGGCGGGCGCGCAGGCGGATATCGACCGCATTGCCACCATCTGGCGCGACTGCCTCAAAACCTATGGCGGGCCGTATCTGTTTGGCGCGGCGCCTACCCTGGCCGACGCCATGTATGCGCCGGTGGTGACGCGCTTTGACAGCTATGACGTCAAGCTCGACCGCGTCTGCAAGGATTATTGCGAAACCATCATGGCGCTTCCCGACATGCAGGAATGGATCGAGGCCGCCAAGGCCGAGCCCGCCGCGCTGGAGGAACTGGAAGCGGAGTTCTGAGCCGGCTAGCCCGCCATCGCCAGATTGGTTTTGGCGGATTTTTCCTCCGACCAGCGTTTGAGGGCAGCGGACGCCGCGCGGCACTGTCCAGCCAGATCATCCGCCAGCTGTCCGCAAAGCGCATAGTCGCCGTCGCGGCAGGCATGCTCCAGCTTGCGGGCGGTGGCGCTGGTGAGCATGGCGCCCATATTGCCCGCGATGCTGACGATATTGTGGGCTTCTTTCTTCACGCCGTCGAAATTCCCCTTGCCGCGATAGTCCGCGATGGCCGAGAGATGGGTTTCCACCTCCGCCAGATAAAGCGCGATGAAGTTCAACAGGCTGGCAAGCGGCAGCGCGGCCTCAAGCTCGGCGAGCTTTGCCATGTTGAGAAGCAGCGGCGTCTCGGGTTGCGGGGACGCGACGGGGAGGGACTGATCGGCCGTTTCTTCCCGGCTGGATACCGCCGGCAGCTTCTTGGCGATTTCCGCCAGTTTGGAAAGAAGCAGCATGGGCTGGACCGGCTTGGAGATGTAGTCATTCATGCCTGCGGCCAGATATTCCTCTTTGGCGCCGGCCATGGCGTGCGCCGTCATGGCGATGATCGGGACCGCCGATTTCGGCCCGGGCAAGGCCCGGATCTGCCGTGTCGCCTGCACCCCGTCCAACTCCGGCATCTGGATATCCATCAGGATCACGTCAAAATCGGAACGCCGCACCTGGTCGACTCCCTGGTGGCCATTGTCCGCGACTTTCACCTCATGCCCCGCCTTGGTGAGGAGGATGGCGGCATATTGCTGGTTGACCTTGTTGTCCTCGACCAGAAGCACGCGCAGCTTGCGGCCCGCCGCGGGACCGGTCTTGTGGACCGGCGCGGGTGCCGGCGCGGCGGCAGGTGTGCGGGTGCTGTAGATGTTGACCAGCGTATCGAGCAGCTCCTGCCGGCGCAGGGGCTTTTCCAGCACGGCTTCCACTTTGAGATCGGGGCCGAAGCGCTTGATGGCGTCCCGGCCCGCGGATGATACGATCACCAGCTTGGTCTCGGCCAGGTTGGCGTGGGCGCGGATGCGCGCTGCCAGCGCGTCTCCCGCCAGTCCCGGCATCATCTGGTCCAGGAAAACCAGGTCGTAAGGCTTGCCCATATGCCAGGCGCGTTCCAGCTCGGCCATCGCGGCAAAGCCATCGTCCACGCCCGTGGCGGCGATGCCGAAGGCGGTGAGCTGCCTGCCCAGCACCGAAAGATTCATCTCGATATCGTCCACCATCAGGACCCGCAGGGTCTTGAAGAAGCCGGGCAGCACCTCGCGATCGGCGATATGGGCGGTGGATTTCTCGAAGGGAATCTCGAACCAGAAGGTGGAACCCTTGCCCAGGCTCGAATCCACGCCGATCTCGCCGCCCATCAGCTCGACCAATTGCTTGCAGATCGCCAGTCCCAAGCCGGTGCCGCCGAAGCGCCGTGTCATGGAGCTGTCGGCCTGGCTGAATTTCTGGAACAGTCTTTCGCGCATGCTCTCGGCCATGCCGATGCCGGTATCGGCGACCTCGAAGCGCAGCGGCACTTGCCCGGAATTGGTGGCGATATGGCCCAGCTTCACCGCCACCTGCACCGCCACGCCGCCCTGTTCGGTGAATTTGATCGCGTTGCTCAACAGGTTGAGCAGGATTTGCCGCAGCCTTGTGGGATCGCCGCGATAAGCGCCGCGCGCCTCCTGGTCCACGAACATGCCGAGGTCGATGCGCTTCTGCCGCGCCTTGGCCGCCATCAGCTGGACGGCGCTTTCCACCGTCGCGCCCAGGTCGAAATCGATGGCCTCGACTTCCAGCTTGCCCGCCTCCAGCTTGGAGATGTCGAGAATGTCGTTGATGATGGTGAGCAGGGCCTCCCCCGATTGCGCCACGGTCTGGGCGAATTCGCGCTGTTCGGAATTGAGTTCCGTTTCCATGAGCAGGCCGGTCATGCCCAGGATGCCGTTCATGGGTGTGCGGATCTCGTGGCTCATATTGGCCAGGAATTCCGATTTGGCCTTGGTGCCGGCTTCCGCTTCCTCCTTCGCCACTTTCAGGTCGGCCGCAGCGGATTTGAAGCAGCTCATCGCATGCGCCAATTGCCCGATCTCGTCTTCGCGTTCCTGGCAGGGGACCTCGGCCTCCAGATTGCCGCGCGCCAGGCTGGTCATGGCGCCGGTCATGGAAAGGACGGGATTGATCACGGTGCGGACCAGCGCCAGGAACACCAACACCGTTCCCACCAGCGCGAAGACCAGGGCGGCGATGATGACATAGGCGGCGCGCCGGGCGCTTGCGGTGCCGTCGCGCTCGGCCTGGGCGGCGAGAGCAGCGTTCTTCTGCCGGTATTGGTCGAGCATCGGCCGCATCTGGTCGAAATTTTCGTCCAGCGCGCCGAGAAACAGGTCATTGGCCTCATTCACGTGGCCCGATCCAGCATTTCCATGAATTGGTCTGTGTCATGAAAGTAGCGCGTCATGCGCTGCTGAAGGTCTGCGAGCAGTCTGTCGTCCCACGGTCCCGGCAGGTCGGCTTGCATCAGGACGCGTAATTGTGCGGGAACTGTCGTTTTCGCATCAGCGATGACGCTGGCCGTTTCATTGCGCTGTGCCGCGTCCTGCTGGTTAAGATATTCGGCTTGTGCGATCCGGACGTTGGAAATGGCGCGCGCCAGATGGCCGCTCACTTCAAGACCGGGCACCACCACCGTGCTGGAGAAACGATTCAGCCGCGCCAATGACGAAGACTGTACCCAGGCAAAAAAACCGATGCCGCAGACCAGCGCCAGCATCAGCGCGAGCGAGGCGAAGAATCTTGTTCTTATGCTGACCGATTTCATGCCTGTTTCCTCGTCTCTCGGCTTTCCCGCCGCGAAGTGACAATGGAAACATATTGGCCGTCCGGCCTGTGTAAGAGTATGTAGGAATTCTACGTAATGCCGGCTGATGCAAAATCACTGCCAGCCTGGCCGACTGCCGTTCTCTTAAGATTGCGGTAACACACACAATGCAGGAAGAGCGGCCACCTCCTGCGATCATCGTTCCTCCAATTTCCGCCGATCAGGGTTAAGCACTTCCTGCGGCGCCCGATCGCATTTTCAGCAACAGAAAAGCGGGAGATGCGTAATTTTCCCCTATGAAATTTTTGCCGGGGGCTACTGTTTCAAATAGTCTCCCAGATACGCCTTCGATGCCGCCTCGTCCTTCAAGGGTGTGATCTTGTCGGGATCGATCCGGACCATGATGTAGTCGATATGATCGTCGATGTGAGTGAACCAGTGGCCGGTGCCGGCTGGGATCACGATCACATCGCCCGCCTTCAGGTGATAGGTCTTGCCGTTCCTGATGTCGTCGGCGTTGTTGCCGGGGCCGTTGTAGAGCCGCACCGTTTCCTCATCCGCCGGCCGGCGCTGCTTGTTCACCAGATCGGGGCCCAAGACCAAGGTCGCCGTGCCGTCGATCACATGATAGACCTCGCTCACCAGGTCGTGCTCGGCCACGGAGTGGTTGCCGGGCTTGTCCAGCTTGCCGCGATGCTCGACGCCGAGTGCGATATGAACCTTGCCGATATCGATGTCGCGGTCCTGCTGGTCGACCTTGCGTTCCTTGTAGGCCTTGTCCATGTAGGCCTGGATTTCCTCTTTGGGGATATAGACGCCTTCGCACATGTGGCAGGAGGGATCGGGATTGTTGTTCGGCGACTGCGCAAGCGCGGGCGCGGCGAAAACAGACAACACCGCCAGTGTGGCAGCCGTCAGGCAAATTTTCCTCATGGTTTTCCCCTGCAATGCTTCGATGGAGGCTGGAGACGATGATATTCCGAAGCCTGGGGAAAACAAATCTCCTTCAAGCGCCGGTCTTTTGCGTCTCCGCCCTGGCGATCTTCTCCACCGCCACATAATCGGTCTTGCCGGTGCCCAGGACCGGTACCGAGGGAACGGTCAGCACCACCCGCGGCACCGCCAATTCCGATACGCCATGGTTCTGCGCCCAGGCCACCAGATCCATGCGCCTGGCTTCGCCTGCATCCGTCACCAGCACGATCTGCTCTCCCCGGCTGCCCTGAAGTTGCGGCGGGCAGGGCAGCGCCACCGCCGCATGATGCTTGTCGGGCCAGAGCGCTGAGGCGCAATTCTCCACCACCGACAGCGATACCGTCTCGCCGCCGATCTTGGCGAAGCGCTTCATCCGTCCCTTGATGGTGATGAAGCCGTCGGCATCGATGCTCACCACATCGCCGGTCGAATACCAGCCGTCTTTGGGCGGATCGATCTCGCCGGGCCGTCCGGCATGGAGATAGCCCAGCATGATATTGGGCCCCTTGATCGCCAGGATACCCGCATGGGGAATGCCTTCCACCGGCTCCAATCGCGCTTCCATGCCCGTCACCAGGCGGCCCACCGTGCCGGAATGGTTGGCTTCGATCTGGTTGGCCGCCACCACCGGTGAGGCCTCGGTGACGCCATAGCCTTCCAATATGTCCATGGCGTATTTGCGCCGGAAGAGCGTGCGGGTCTCATCCCGCACCCGCTCGGCGCCGCACACCGCCAGCCTCAGCGACGCCAGGTCGTCTTTCTCCGCCGCGCGTGCATATTGGGTGATGAAGGTATCGGTGGCGATCAGAATGGTGGCCTTGCTCTCCGCGATGCGGCGCACGATTTCCTTGGGCTGCAAGGGCGTGGGATGGCAGACCGCTTTCACCCCGGCGATCAGCGGCAGGATGATGCCCACATTCAGTCCGAAACAATGAAAAGCGGGCAGGGGATTGAACAGCACGTCGCTTTCGTAAAGGTCGATGTGGGCGCGAACCTGCGCCACATTGGCGAGGATGTTTTCATGGGAAAGCACCACGCCCTTGGGCTCGCCCTCGGTGCCGGAGGTGAAAAGGATGACCGCCGGCTTTTCATAATGCGGCCGTGCCGCCACTGCGCGGGGCAAGAGGCGTCCGGTGATGGCGGCGAGCTTGTTGGCGAAGGTAAGTCCTGCCCGCACATCCTCGAGATAGACCAGCTCCGCCACCTCGCGTAGCGCTTTCTCCAGCTCTTCGAACTTGCCCAGCTCAATGAAACGGCGCGCGGTGACGATGCGCGTCACCTTTGCCGTGCGAAGCGCGCTTTTGATCCCCGCTTCGCCGCTGGTGAAATTGAGCATGGTGGGCACCCGGCCATAGGCCGACAGCGCCAGGAAGGCGATGGCCGCGCCGGCGCCGGTGGGCAGCATCACCCCCACATTCTCGCCGGCCTTTGTGCCTTTCTTCAGCGCGTCGCCCAGCACAAAGCCGGCGCGCAGGAGCTCGTCATAGGTGAGAATGCGCCCATCGCCATCCACCAGCGCGTCCTTGCCGCCGCCGAATATGTCGCGCGCTTCCAGAAGCGCATGGAACACCGGCTTCTGCGCCGCTTTGAGCTCGAATGAGGGCCGGGTCTTTGTCATCTTTCCGCATATATCCGCTGCCGGGACTGCTCTCTACCCCGGTTTGAAATTGAGATTGCCGTGGCAACTCAGTTAAACTTTCTGTAATGATAGCCTTGAGACCCGTCGATATTCGCCATTCCAAACAGAGGATGTCCATCAAACAGAGGAAGGGCTTTGCCATGAGGAATTCCACCAAACTCGTGATTTTATCGACCCTGTTGGCGGCCGTATCGGCTGCGGTCCTTGCCCAGAATGCCCCGCCGCCGGTGCCCCATCCCATGGGCTTTTTCATCACCAGCACCACCCCGACCGGCTCCGGCAACCTCGGCGGGCTTGCCGGTGCCGACAAGATTTGCCAGGACCTGGCGGCCGGCGCCGGCGCGGGCAACCGCGCCTGGCATGCCTATCTCAGCACCCAGGCCGGACCGACGGGACCCGGCGAAGATGCCCGCAACCGCATCGGACGCGGCCCCTGGTACAATGCCAAGAATGTGCTGATCGCCGCCAATGTGGAGGACCTGCATGGCGACAATGCTCGCGACCGCAACAATATGCAGAAATCGGCGGCCCTGACCGAGAAAGGCGATCTGATCAAGGGCGCCGGCGATACCCCCAATGAGCATGACATCCTGACCGGTTCGGATTCCGAAGGCCGTGCTTTCCCTGCCGGCCTTGATTCAACCTGCAATAACTGGACATCCGATGGCGACGATCACCGCGCGATGCTGGGTCATGCCGATCGCACCGGCGGCGGCAATGTCTCATGGAATTCCGTCCATATGAGCGCCGGTTGTTCCAAGCCCAAGCTGGTCCAGACCGGCGGGGCGGGGC
This sequence comes from uncultured Rhizobium sp., assembly GCA_964511505.1. Classification (GTDB taxonomy): domain Bacteria; phylum Pseudomonadota; class Alphaproteobacteria; order Micropepsales; family Micropepsaceae; genus Rhizomicrobium. Next base: position 12,855 of record CAZEFQ010000203.1, on the reverse strand, counting down.
ATCTTTACTGCTTCGCCACCAACTGAGTTCCCCCGATCTCTGTCTTTCTCGTCCCGCCCGGTCCCACGCCAGGCGGGGAGGGGCTGTAAAGCCCTGCCCGGATCGGTAAGATCGGGCAAACGATAAAATTCAAGGGGGGAACGCGCCATGACCAACGCTATGCGTCTTTTCGGTTTTGCATCCGCTTTTGCACTGATTGGGGTTTGGCCGGGAGCGCAAGCTGCGGTCCCCGCGCCGGAAAATCTCAGCGCGCCGGGCCTCACGGCGCCAGTGCAGATCCTGAAAGACAAATGGGGCATCTCTCATATCTACGCCAAGAACGAGAATGATCTGTTCTTCGCCCAGGGCTACAACGCCGCCCGCGACCGCCTGTTTGAATTCGAAATCTTTCGCCGCCGCGCCAACGGTACCATCGCCGAAATCCTCGGTCCCAAGGAACTCAACCGAGATATCGGCGCGCGGCTGTTTCTCTATCGCGGCGACCTGGACAAGGAGTTGGCGGTTTATCATCCGCACGGCCGCGCCATTTTCGAAGCCTTCGCCAAAGGCGTGAATGCGTATATCGACCAGGCCAACAAGAACCCCGGCGCGCTGCCGCCCGAATTCAAGATGCTGAACCTCAAGCCGCAACATTGGACCGTCGAAACCGCGATCGCGCGCGCCAATGCGGTCAGCCTGGGCCAGCCCAATGCCGAATTGCAGATGACGCTGGCCGTGCATGCTTTGGGCGCGGACAAGGTCAAGGACCTGGTGCATTTCCAGCCCGCCAATCCGGACCTCAAGATCGATCCGGTGATCGATGTTTCGCTGATGAACCGCTCCATCTTGGATGTATACAATGCGTGGACCTCATCGGTGAAATTCACGCCGGAAGAGCTGGCGATGGAATATCGCGCCACCAAAAAGGCCGAACTGGAAAATGCCCGGAAGCTGACCAAATTTGCCGCTCTGGATGACGCGGCGGCGCTGCCGGATGCCGGGCTGGGCACCACCAATCCCCGCGCCGACATGGGGAGCAACAATTGGCTGGTCAGCGGCAAGCTCACCATGAGCGGCTTTCCCATCGTGGTGGGCGATCCTCACCGCGCCCAGGAAACCCCCAATCTGCGCTACTGGGTGCATCTCAATGCGCCGGGCTGGAATGTGATCGGCGCCGGCGAACCGATGCGGCCGGGCGTTTCCATCGGGCACAATGATTACGGCGCCTGGGAATTGACCGCTTTCGGCACCCGCGACGAGGAGATCTACGTCTATCAGATCAATCCGGCCAATGAGAACCAATACAAATACAAGGACGGCTGGGAAGACATGAAGGTCATCAATGAGACCATCCCGGTGAAGGGCGAAGCGGCGCGTAAAGTGGCGCTCAAATTCACCCGCCATGGGCCCGTCGTGTTCGAAGACAAAGCCCATCATGTCGCTTACGCCATCCGCACTTCCTATCTGGACGCCGGCGGCGCGCCATATGTTTCGTCGCTGCGCATGGATCAGGCCAAGAATGTCGAGGAGTATCTCGACGCCATCAGCTACACATATTTCCCGGCGGAGAATTACATCTGGGGCGACCGCGACAACCATATTCTCTATACCGCCAGCGGCCGCGCGCCGTTGCGTCCCAACTGGTCCGCCACCGTGGCGGTTCCGGGTGACGGGCGTTACGAATGGGCCGGGTTTCTGCCCATGCGCGACCTGCCGCATATTGTGGATCCGGAGCAGGGTTATTACGCCACCTCCAACGATTATCAGGTCCCGACCGGCGACTTTAAGACCAGCTGGCCCGATATCCGCGCCATCCACTATACCTGGACCGATCCTTACCGGGCGCAGGTCGAGCGCGAGACTTTGGGCTCCGGCAAGAAGTTCAATGTCGCCGCCATGGAGGCGCTGCAGAACAGCAACCTCTCGATTCCGGCACGCAGCATGGTGCCGCTGTTGCGCGACGTGAATTTCACCAACCCGGCTTCAAAGGCCGCCGCTGAACGTCTGTTGAAATGGGACTATGTGCTGGACAAGGATTCGGTCGAAGCGGGCATCTATGAAATGTTCCAGAGCCACCTGACCCAGAATGTGAAAGAAGTGCTGGTGCCCGCCAATGCGCGTGCCTTCGTCAACGTCCCGATGAGCCGCGTGATCGACTTCTTAAACGCACCCGACGGCAATTTTGGCGGTGCCGACCCGGCGCAGGGGCGTGACGCCGTGCTGGCCAAGAGCCTGGATCAGGCGGTCGAGGACCTCACCAAACAATTCGGTTCGGACATGAGCAAATGGACGCTCGGTTCCTATCACTACGCCACCATCATGCATCCGATGGGCAACGCGCTGAATCCGGACCTGGCGGACAAGTTCAATGTCGGGCATCTGCCCCGCGGCGGCGACGCCTATACCGTCACCGCCACCGGCGGCCCGGGCAACCAGTTGGGCGGCGGCTCCTTCAAGAATGTTTTTGACACCGAGAATTGGGACAACTCGGTCGGGCAGGACAATCCCGGCCAGTCGGGCAATCCGGACGATCCCCATTACCGGGACCTTTATGAGTATTGGGCGCGTGGAAAATATTTCCCCGTTTTCTTCTCACGGTCCAAGATCGAGGGCGTGACCGAACACAATCTCAATTTGGCGCCGTAAGGATCGAATATGGTCTGCGCATGAAAAAGGCCGGGATCGCGATCGCCGTCATCGCCGTCATCGCGCTGGGCCTCGCGGCATGGTTGCTTTTGACGCCGGGCCCGACGGCCTTCGCCAAGGGCACGACGGTCGCGCTCGCCGATTACGCGGGTCCCAATCCCACCGGCGTTCCAAAGGAATTGGCGGACGCCGATCTCATCAAGCGCGGCGAATATCTCGCCCATGCCGCCGATTGCGTGGCCTGCCATACCGTTCCGGGCGGGCAGGCCTATGCCGGCGGCTTCGCCTTCAACCTGCCGGGAATCGGAACGATTTATTCCACCAACATCACGCCGGACAAGGAAACCGGCATCGGCAATTATACCGACCGGCAATTTCTCGATGCCTTGCACAAGGGCGTCCGCGCCGACGGCCAGCTGCTTTATCCAGCCATGTCCTACACCTCCTACACCTACATGACCGACGCCGATGCGCTGGCGATCAAGGCTTATCTTTTCAGCCTGCCGGCGGCGCATGCGCCGGCCAGGCCCAACAGGCTTTCCTGGCCTTACGATCATCGCGGCCTGATGGCGGTCTGGAATTTCTTCTACAATGACGATCAGCGCTTCCGTCCCAATCCGTCACAAAGCGCGGAATGGAATCGCGGCGCCTATCTGGCGGAAGCGATGGGCCATTGCGGCGAATGCCATACCCCACGCAATCTCGCCCAGGCGATGGACAATAAGCGCAAATTCGCAGGTGCGCTCACCGCGGGGTGGCGGGCCTATAACATCAGCAGCGACAAGGAATCCGGCTTGGGGAGCTGGAGCGATGCCGATATTCATTCCTATCTTTCCACCGGCCATGCCGAAGGTCATGGCGGCGCCGCCGGTCCGATGGGCGAAGCCGCGGACAACAGCCTGACGTTCCTGACCGAGGGCGACATTAACGCGCTCGCGGTCTATCTGCGCAGCGTGCCCGCGCAATCGACCGACCTGCCGCGCACGGTGACCACGCCGGCGCCCGCCTCGCATCGCGAAGGCGCGCCGGAACAGGTCGCTTCGCGCGGCGAGAAGATTTTCGCCGGCGCCTGCGCCAGTTGCCACGACTGGACGGGCGTGAGCCCCGTCACCCATTACGCGACCTTGACCGGGGTGCGCGCGGTCAATGATCCCAGTGCCACCAATGTGGCGCAGACCGTGATCCACGGCGTCAACCGCAAGACGGCGGAAGGCACCATCTTCATGCCGGCTTTCGGTGACGGCTATTCCGACGAGGACATTGCCGAGGTGGCGAATTACGTCACCGCCCGCTTCGGGGCCAAGGGCGCCGCGCTAACCGCGCAGGATGTGGCTTCTCTGCGCAAGCAGGTGGCGCAGCAATAGGCTCAGGTAGCCTTGAAATGCCCGATCCAAGACTGGAAGCTCTTCACCAGCCGCTCGCGTCCCGATTCACTTTGCACCCGTTCGAATAGCTTGCCGATCTGCTCCCGCAGCGGCCGCGAGTCCGCCCAGAGCTGGCCGGCCTGGTCGCTCACCCGGTGCTGCACCGGTTTGAGAATTTCCCGCTGAAAGCGCTTGGGCCCGAACATGGCGATAGCCAGCGCCGTCACGCCGGCCAGGCCGATCACGGTATAGGCGCGGATCGCGGCCGGGCTGGTCGCCGCCCGCAGGAGCTGGCTTTTCGGCCTGGAACGGACAGGCAGGGAATGGCTATTTGCCCGGCGGCTTTTGGTGGCCATGGAAGGCGCCTCTCTAAAAGGATTTCCCCATCCAGCAACGCTCAAGCCGGCGATTGGTTCTCTGATTGCCGGCAGCCCTCCGACGGCTTCTGTGCAATCCTGGCACAAAGCTTTAACATGTCGAAAACTATCATTGCCGCGTAACCGGTGAATGAAGCGGCATGGCCCGTTCGATCTCGTATTCGGTCATTGCCTTGGTCACCGCCGGGATCGGCGGTTTCATGATGCTGCGTTCCCTCGGCATTTTTGTTCCATCACCACTGCAGACGACGCTCCAGCCTGGTTGGGCGTGGTCACGGGCTTTGTCTTTTTCGCCGGGGGCGGGTGCGTGATTCTCAAGATGATCTATGGAAACGAAGATCAAGGCGGACCTCCACCGGGAGCGCCGGCGCCTGTCCGCTTCTTCTACAATGTTTTGGCGATCGGCATCGTCATCGGCCTGGGCGCCTTGTTCAGCTGGGTGGCGTTCGGACCCGGCGAACGCGACTTCTCGGGATCGGGTGCCTTCCTGGGGCCGGGCATTGGCCGGGCGATGTTTGGGCTGATGGCCGTGTTGACCTGGCTTGTTCTGCTCTGGTCGGCCATTCGCTGGCTGAAGCGCCGAAACTCGTCTTCCTGAACCTGAAACCGCCCGCTTCAGTTTTGCTTTCCCACCCCCGGCAGGCCGCTGATGTCTTGCGCCCATTCCAGCGCTGAGTCGCACCAGATCTGCCGTTGCGCCGGAATCTCCGCCCGCTGTTTCACCGCGCCCAGCCTCAGCATATAGACCGGGGCATTCTCGGGAGCGGAGGAATAGATGTTGGTGCCGCACACCTCGCAGAAGGCCTGGGCCCGCTTGTTGCCGTTGTCGGCGGTCTTCACATAAAGCTTCGGCACGCCTTTCACGAAGCGGAAATTCTCGGCCTTGGCCGGCACGCTGGCGCGGAAGGGCGCGCCGGAAAGCGCCTGGCAGTCGCTGCAATGGCAGATCAACGCCGTGCCCGGGTCCACCTCCGCCTCATAGGCGATCGCCCCGCAATGGCATTTCCCCTCGATCTTCATGCTTGATCTCCTGTCTGCGCATCCGCTTCTAACACCCTGGAAGACTTGATGGAAACCGAGCCGGCCGCGCATGCCTGCGGGTACGGAAACGAACGTGATTTTAAGCCCGGGTGCCATTATATCTGGGCCATGACCGTGGTGATCGATCATTTGAAGGCCCCGCGCCACCCCGAAAAGGCGCACCGGCCCGACCAGGAAATCCTCAGGAAACCTGACTGGATCAGGGTCAAGGCCCCGGTATCCCGCGAATATGCCGCCACCCGCGATGTGGTGCGCGCCCACAACCTCCACACCGTCTGCGAAGAGGCCGCCTGTCCCAATATCGGCGAATGCTGGAGCGCGGCGCATGCCACCATGATGATCATGGGCGACACCTGCACCCGCGCTTGCGCCTTCTGCAATGTGAAGACGGGGCTGCCGGGCCCCCTCGACGCCCATGAGCCGGCCAATGTCGCCGCCGCGGTGAAGAAGTTGGGCCTCAAGCATGTGGTGATCACTTCTGTGGACCGCGACGATTTGGCGGACGGCGGGGCAGGGCATTTCGCGGCGGTGATCCGCGCCGTTCATGCGCAGAGTCCGGGCACCTCGGTGGAAGTGCTGACACCGGATTTCCTGAGGAAGGACGGCGCCATCGAAACCGTGATGGAAGCGGCGCCCGAAGTCTTCAACCACAATCTGGAAACCGTGCCCCGGCTTTATCTCACGGTACGCCCGGGAGCGCGCTATTTCGCCAGCCTCAGGCTTTTGGAACGCGCCAAGGAATTGGCGCCCACCGGCTTCACCAAATCCGGGCTGATGGTTGGCCTGGGCGAAGCCAAGGAAGAAATCATGCAGGTGATGGATGACCTGCGCGCCGCGAAGGTCGATTTCCTCACCATCGGCCAGTATCTCCAGCCTACCAGGAAGCATGCGCCGCTTGCCCGCTTCTGGACGCCGGAAGAATTCGCCAATCTGGAAAGCATCGCCCGCGCCAAGGGTTTCCTGATGGTCTCGGCCTCGCCCTTGACCCGCTCCTCCTATCACGCCGACAGCGATTTCGCGCAGTTGAAAGCCGCGCGCGCCGGAGCGTCGGCCGGCAAAAGTGTGTAGCGGTTTTGCGACGGCGCCGGAGGCGCCCATTAACAAAGCGGGCGCATCCGCGCCCGGCCCGCGCGACAATTAAAAAAGTGAACCACAAAGAAAGCCGCGCTGTTCCGTACACGGCCGATCTGATGTTCGGCATTGTCGCCGATATCGAACGCTATCCCGAATTCCTGCCCTGGGTGCTCGCCTTACGTGTGCTTTCCCGCGAAGGGAACTTGATCACCGCCGAAATGGCGGTGGGCTATGGCCCGTTCCGCGAGCGCTATATCAGCAAGGTGACGCTCGATCCCGCCGCCCGCACCATTGATGTGGCGGCGATCAAGGGACCCTTCCGCCGCCTCGAGAATCACTGGCGATTTACCCCCGGAAATGCGGGCTGTCTTATTGATTTCTCTATTCAATTTGAGTTTGCCAATCCGCTGCTCCAGGCCGCCGCGGCGCATGCATTCGAAAAAGTGGTGCTGAAAATGACGGATGCCTTTGTCACCCGCGCCGCAGCCTTGACCGCGTAAAACATCTTCACCCGGCTTTTGCCGGCCACTTCGCCACCTTATAATGTGTGTCAATAAACGTCCCCGGGAGGATCCATGAAAAAGCTTCTTTTGACCGCCGCCTGCTTCTGTCTCGTGACCGCGCCGGCTTTTGCCGCCACCAAGATCCTGTTCATCGGCAACAGCTTCACCTTCGGCTCGCATTCATCCGCCATGCATTACGAGACTGACCAGGTGCATGACCTCAATCCGCCGGACAAGCTTGGCCGCACCATCGGCGGCGTGCCCGCCCTGTTCAAGGAATTCACCAAGGAAGCCGGCCTCGACTATGACGTCAGCCTGGAGACGGTGGGCGGCAAGGGCTTCGATTATCACCTGGCGGAGAAGAAACCCCTGATCGACAAGGCCTGGGACGTGGTGGTGGGCCATGGCTATTCGCTGCTGGACGCCGATCATCCCGGCAACCCTGCGCTTCTGATCTCCTCGACCAAGGAGATGGCTGACATGCTGGCGGCGCGCAATCCCAACGTCAAATTCTATACCGTCGCCACCTGGAGCCGCGCCGACAAGGTGCTGGCGCCGGACGCGCCGGCGCCATGGAAGGGCACGCCCATCACCCAGATGGGGGCGGATGTCGAGAAGGCCTATGAGGCCGCCGCCAAGAATGCGGGCGGCAAGGTCACCGGCGTCATTCCGCTGGGTACCGCCTGGAACAATGCCATCACCCAGGGCTTGGCCGACGACAATCCCTATGACGACAAGGGCGCCAGCAAGATGAATTTCTGGGCCTATGATTCCTATCATGCCAGCTCATTCGGCTATTACCTGGAAGCGGCGATGGATTTCGGCAAGGTCACCGGCAAGGACCCGATGATGTTCGCCGAAAGAGGCAAAGATCATGTCGCCGAGGATCTCGGCATCTCGCCCAAGCAGCAGCAGGCGCTGCTCAAGCTGGCGCACGACGCGCTGGCCGCGCAAGGCCAGACCTTCGTGGCGATGAAGGATTAGGAGCGGTTTCAGGAGTTCGTAGCGACAGCGTATGAACGTGAAGCGTTGCTGCGCTGACGCTGGGCAACTCCGTCCGGAACCGCGACCAAATCAAATCAGATTCCGCAGCAGGGTGAGGGCTTCGGCCAGGCTCCTGCTGCGGACTTCGCCGCGCCCGATATTACCGAAGCGGAATTCTTTTACGTTCGGTGCGTGGTCAAGGCGCTGGGACGCAATATAGACCAATCCGACAGGCTTTGACGGTGTGCCGCCGCCGGGCCCGGCAATGCCGGTCACCGCCACCGCCAATTGGGCGAGCGAATGCTTGAGCGCGCCCGCCGCCATGGCACGCGCCACTTCGGCCGACACCGCGCCATGGCGGTGGATCAGGTCGGTGGGAATGTCCAACAAGTCTTCCTTTGCTTCATTGGAATAAGTGACAAAACCGCGCTCCACCACATCGGAGGAGCCGGGAATTTCGGTGAGCAGGCCGGCGATCAAGCCGCCGGTGCAGCTTTCGGCCGTGACGATTCGCAGGCTTTGCGCACGCGCCGCATCCAGCAGCTGGCGGGCCTGGTTCAAGAGCGCCGCGTCAAACATCACAGCAGATTGAACAGGTGGAAGTAATGCGGGATGAAGGACAGAACACCCGCCATCAGCCCGGCGATGATGTCATCCATCATTACCGCCAGCCCGCCATGCAGTTCTTCTTCCGCCCAGGAGACCGGCCAGGGCTTCCAGATATCGAACAGCCGGAAAAGCGCGAAAGAGAGGAAAAAGGCGGGAAGGGAGAGGGCGCCGAAGGCTACGAATGACGAAGCCAGCAATTGTCCCGCCAATTCGTCGATCACGCATTCGGAGGGATCGGGATTGCCGGTTTCGCGCACATGCTCCGAACAGGACAGGATACCCATCACCAGCACGATGATGGCGGTGCCGGCCACACCGATATAGCCCCCGGCATGGATCGCCAGGAGAATCGCGATGGGAAGCGCTATCGCGCTCATGATGGTGCCCTGGGCGGCCGGGAAATAACCGATGCCGAAGACCGAGGACACCACGTCGGAGGCGCGCGGTATCTTCACAGTCTCACCGTGGCGACGGCCTGGGCGGCGAGGCCTTCGCGCCTTCCGGTATAACCCATGCCTTCGGTGGTGGTGGCTTTCACGCTGACGCGCTCGATAGGCATGGCAAGGATTTCCGCAATGCGGGCACGCATGGCCTCGCGGTGGGGACCGATTTTCGGGCGTTCACAGATCAGGGTGACGTCGCAATGGGTGATGCGGCCGCCCTTTTCCTTGACCAGCTTGGCGGCGTGATCGAGGAATTTCCAGCTTGGGGCGCCACGCCAGCGCTCATCGCCGGGCGGGAAATGCTGGCCGATATCGCCGGCGCCGATTGAGCCAAGAATGGCATCAGTCAGGGCGTGCAGGCCGGCATCGGCGTCGGAATGGCCGATCAGGCCATGATCGTGCGGCACCTTCACGCCGCAGAGCCAGACATGATCGCCCTCGCCGAAACGATGCGCGTCATAGCCCATGGCGGTGACGCTTTCGCCGCCCAGCAATCTTTCGGCCAAGGCAAAATCTGTTTCCGTGGTGATCTTCAAATTGGTTTCCTCGCCCGGCACCGCTTCCACTTTCAGGCCCGAAAGTCCGGCGATCTCGACATCATCGGTCGCTTCGTTGGCCGCATGGTCGCGATGCGCCTTCAAGATAGCGGCAAAGCGGAAGCCTTGCGGGGTCTGGGCCCGATAAAGATTGTCGCGGGAAAGCGTAGACCAGCCTTCACCCTCCTTGCGCCTTAGCGTGTCGGCCAAGGCCAGCATCGGCACCGCCCCTTCCGCGCCCCCCTCCAGCGCCGCCACCACGTCCGAAATCACCTTGGGCGAAACCAGTGGGCGGGCGGCATCATGGATCAGGACGAAGTCGGGCGGGTCGCCCGCCAAGGCTTCCAGCCCCAGACGCACCGAATCCTGGCGGCGCGCGCCTCCCGTCACCGGGGGAGAGCCGCCGGGCATGGCCGCGGCATAAAGCCCTTCCTGTCCGGGCCCGATCACCACTTGGATGGTTGCGGGTTTGGCAGCCAGACCGCCGAAAGCCTCGACGCTGCGCCGGAGCATGGGCCTGCCGGCCAGGGATTCATATTGTTTTGGCCGGGAACGGCCTGAGCGCTCGCCTTTTCCGGCGGCGACAATCAAGACAGCGATGCGGGAGCCTGGGGTCATTATGTCCTATCCGCCATGCGTAACATTTGCCGTTCGCCACTGCGATATGTCTTTGACGAGGACAAAATTGCCTATATTATGGCCAGTATACAGTACTGCTTAAACAATAGGCACGGCCAAGGGCATGGTCAGGGTTTTATCGAAGATCATGGCGGGCGAGGGTTCTCAGATGGGGACCATCGCCAACGCGCTGCCCATGCCGATTGTGCTGCTGGGCCCGCGTCAGGAAATCACCTACGTCAATCCCGCCGCCGAGCAGTTCTTCGACACCGGGGCGGGCATACTCCTTAAGCAATTCATCAACGACCTGCTGCCTTTCGACAGCCCGCTGTTTCAGCTGATCAACCAGGCGCGGGAGCGCAACTCCTCTGCCGCCGAGCGCGATGTGGACCTTTCGACCGCGCGGCATGGCGAACGGATCGCCGACGTCACGGTCACGCCCCTGCCGGAGCCGGAAGGCACGCTGGTGATCACACTGCAGGAACGCAGCCTCGCCCAGCGCATGGACCGCCAGCTGATGTCGCGCGGGGCGGTGCGCTCCATGCACGGCATGGCGGCGGTCTTGGCGCATGAAATCAAGAACCCGCTGGCCGGCATCCGCGGCGCGGCGCAACTGTTGGAAGAATCGCTGGCGCCTGACGAGCGGGAGATGACCCAGCTGATCGTGGCCGAGGCCGACCGCATCAAGGGCCTGATCGACAGGATGGAAAGCTTCGGCGACACGCGCGGCTTTGTCCGCCATCCGGTCAACATCCATGAGGTCCTCGATCGGGTGCGCAAGGTGGCGGAGTCGAGCTTCGCGCGCGGCGTCACCATCACCGAAAGCTTCGATCCCTCTCTGCCACCGGTGGCAGGAGACCGCGATCAGCTGATTCAGGTCTTCATGAATTTGGTGCGCAATGCCGCTGATGCGCTGCCGGAATCCGGTGGCGAGATCACGCTCACGACCGGCTATCGCCCTGGCGTCAAGTTCGGCGCCGCGGTGGCTGGCGAGCGCTTGTCGCTGCCGCTGGAAGTGACGGTGAGGGACAATGGCTCGGGCATCCCCACCGACCTGATGCCGCATATCTTCGATCCTTTTGTCACCACCAAGGCGCGGGGCTCGGGGCTGGGGCTGGCCCTGGTCGCCAAGATCGTGGGCGAGCATGGCGGGGTGATCGAGTGTGAATCGGTGCCGCGCCGCACTCTGTTCCGGGTGCTGCTGCCTATGTCATCCGGTAGTCCGGCGGGAAATGAGACATGATCACCAATGCCACCATCCTGATCGCCGATGACGACAGCGCCATCCGCACGGTGCTGAACCAGGCCCTGGGGCGGGCCGGTTACGAGGTGCGCACCACCGGCACGGCGGCAGGGCTATGGCGCTGGATCGCGGCGGGTGACGGCAATCTGGTGATCACCGATGTGGTGCTGCCCGATGAAAGCGGCTTCGATCTCATTCCCCGCATCAAACGCATAAGGCCCGACCTGCCCATCCTCGTGATGAGCGCGCAGAACACTTTGCTGACCGCCATCACCGCGGCGGAGCGCGGCGCCTTCGAATACCTGCCCAAGCCCTTTGATTTGAAGGAATTGACCCAGGTGGTGCAGCGGGCGCTGGCCAGCCCCGGCAAGGGACGCGAGGCCAGTGCCGCCGCCGCCAGCGAGGAGCGGCTGCCCCTGATCGGGCGCAGCCCCGCAATGCAGGAAATCTACCGCGTGATCGCGCGGCTGACCCAGACCGACCTTACCGTGATGATCATGGGCGAAAGCGGCACCGGAAAGGAGCTGGTGGCGCGCGCGCTCCACGATTACGGCAAACGGCGGCATGGCAATTTCGTCGCCGTCAACATGGCGGCGATTCCCAAAGAGCTGGTGGAAAGCGAATTGTTCGGCCATGAGCGCGGCGCCTTCACCGGCGCCACCAATCGCGGCATCGGCCGTTTCGAGCAGGCGGAAGGCGGCACCCTGTTCCTGGACGAGATCGGCGACATGCCGCTGGAGGCGCAGACGCGGCTGCTCCGGGTGCTGCAGCAGGGCGAATATACCACGGTGGGCGGGCGCACCCCGATCAAGACCGATGTGCGCATCATTGCCGCCACCAACCGAGACTTGCGCCAGCTGATCACCCAGGGTCTGTTCCGAGAAGATCTGTATTACCGGCTGAATGTGGTGCCCCTGCGCCTGCCGCCGCTTCGGGAGCGCAGCGAGGATATTCCCGATCTGGTGCGCCATTTCCTGCGCAAGGCGGAGAGCGAGGGCCTTCCTCCCAAGACTGTGGACGTGGAAGCGCTTGATATTCTGCGCCGGCACCGCTGGCCGGGCAATGTGCGCGAATTGGAGAATCTGATCCGCAGGCTGGCGGTGCTGCATTCGGGAGACACGATCCCGGCATCGGCGGTGACGGCCGAGTTGAAGGAGCCGGCGCGCAGCCTGGGCGAGGAAGGCGAGGGGAATGAATCGCTTTCCAGTTCGGTCGAGCGTTATCTCACCCAATATTTCCTGGCCCAGGGAGAGCGGTTGCCGCCGCCCGGCGTCTATGACCGGGTGCTCGCAGATGTGGAGCGGCCACTGATTTCCATCTGCCTGGCTGCCACCAAGGGCAACCAAATCCGCGCCGCCCAACTCTTGGGCCTCAACCGCAACACGCTCCGCAAGAAGATCAAGGATTTGGGGTTGGAAGTCATACGCGGTATCAGAAG